>CASERY010000105.1 GCA_949290385.1 uncultured bacterium
ACTTTGTAATATCAAATTCAAATGATACAGTCCCACCGAAATGCGTCCCAACACTTTTTCCATCGATGAAAAGTTCGCACTCATAATCCACTCCTCCGAAGTGAATCAGGATTTTCCGACCGGACCAGGCTGCCGGCACAGTGATCTTCCTGTGGTAAAACATCGATTCAATAAAGTCCGTATGGGCAAGCCCGGACAGTTTGCTTTCCGGACAAAAAGGCACTGTAATAGGAGTAGAAAAACCTTTTGACTGCTGAAGTCCCCTCTCCAGTCCGGATTTCCCAGGATCAAATTCACATGTCCAAGTTCCGTTTAAATTCACCCACTCCTCCCGTACAAATTGAGGTCTGGGATATTCCGGTCTTGGCAGATTCTCAATGGTGCAACAAGTCATTTCAAAAAATCCTTTCCATATTCTCACTCTTCTGATTCTTTATCCATACAATATATCCATGCAGTCCATGCATTATTTCTGCATAGAAAATACAAATCGACACTTTTCTGGGAGTCTCTGCAGCAGCATTCCCCCCCCCACCGTCCCGTCCGGCGTCTTTCACCGGATGCCAGAAATTATTTCCGGGTTCTGATTTCCAGGAACAGTTCAAAAAAATATTTTCCTGAATCAATCCAGCTGTTTTCAGCATTGTATCAGACATTCATGCCATAGGTGCACCGGTGTTTTTTTCTGTGACGGAAGGAGTTTTCAACATTGTATCAAGCATTCATACTCATGCTTCTGCTGTAAAAATCATCTATCGGATACAATATTCCCTGACACATTGCAAATGGATGCTGTCCACTCAATCATGTTCTGTCTGGCCGCTCAAATCATGCACGTCCACGACCCGCCCGCTGAAACGGCCGACAACCTCTGCAACCAGCGGATTCTGTGCCACAGCCTTCTTCATTTCCTCTACCGATTCTTTCCGTCGAATCTGAGCCGGAGATGCAAGCCCGGCACGCCGGACGCAAAAAATCTCTGCATTCGGATCTCCGGAAATATCCCGCAATCTGCGGTTCAACAGCTGGAGGTCACGTTCTACCATCATGCAGTGAAGCTGTTCATAATCCGAATCAAACGCTACAGTCAGCTCTGACCCGTCAATGCTTTCCGGGGTAGCCTCCATCATAAAGGATGCAAGAAGCGGATTTTTCAAATGTTCACGAATATCAGTAAGTAAATTCAGCCATAGCTCATCTGCAGTCTAGTATTTCCCTGCAAGTTTTCCAGGACGCTTCTGCTTTCCCGGTACCGCCTCTTCTGCCGGATCGTTGATTTCCAGGCCTTCTTCCGGAAGCGGATTTTCTCCAGGATCTATTTCATCTGCAGATTCATCGTTTTCTTCCGGTTCTTCGTTCCCGGGACATGACAAATCTTTGTTCTCCGCAGGGGAAGGCTCTGGAGGATAACACGTCGCAGGATTTGTACAGGGTCCATGTTCTGAAACGCCATTCTCCGGCACTACAGGCATAGACTTTTCAGCAGTTTCCCGTGCTCGGCTGTTTTCCGTGCTCGGATGCGGGATTTTTTCACCTTCCTGCTGAATCTTTCCCTCTATTTCAAGTGTTTTTTTCTGCTCTGCCCGTCCTTCGGAGCCTTCCTGGGAACTTCCGGATGCAACATTTTCCATCTTCTGGGAAACAGGATTTTTCTGATCTGCTTTTTCATCCACAGAAGAATCCTTCCGACTTACTTCTTCCATCCGGTCTGACTGCAATACGTTACCGAGGACAGAGGATCGGGCATTTTCATTCCCCTGCTCTTTCCCATTCTGCACTTCATCGTTCTGCATTCCAATATGCATTGTTTCAGACGTCTCCGCGCCTTCTGAACGGACTGCCGGAACCGGCTGTGCGTATTTCGAATGAGCCGTTGTAAGAATCTGACCGCGAGGAAGTTCATAAAGAGGAACCACAGACTGTAGAGCATCCAGTTCTCCACTCTTCCGGATCTGATTCAGCCGAGCGATCAGGTCTTCCACCTGCACGGCATGGGCCAAGCGCATGGATTTCAAAAGAATAGACTCAAAAAACACCTGCTTGTTAATGGAATCCTTCAAAAGGTATCCAGATGCAGATAGATTCTCCAAAAGACGCTGAACGCTGTTTGTATCGGCTTCCCCGGCAAGCCTGGAAAAGAAAGCAATCCGTTCAGGGGATTCTTCCAGGACTTCTTCCGGATGGTCCAGAATTTTACACAAAAGAACTCCCCGGAGCCAGGCAAGAACTTCCTCATACAGTGTTTCCAGATTCTTTCCCTGTTCCGAAAGCGAATGGATCGCGGTAATCGCCGCAGCCCGGTCGTTGCACAGGATGGCCCGGATCAGCATTTCCATCTCCGAAGCCGCTGTAAGACCGAAAAGATTCAGTGCCTGCTGTTCAGAAATCTGAGTATCGCCGTCCGCCCCGAAAAAGGAAATCAGCTGATCCAGAAGGGACTGGGCATCACGCATTCCGCCGTCGGCTGCCTGAGCAATAACATGAATAGCAGAATCGGAAATATTGACGTGTTCCGCATCACAGATCAGACGGAGTCTTGCCGCGATATCCGAAGAATGAATTCTTCTCAGGTCAAAGCGTTGACAGCGTGAAATCACTGTCGGCAGCACTTTATTGACTTCCGTCGTCGCAAAAATAAATTTTGCATGAGCAGGCGGTTCCTCAATTGTCTTCAGAAGCGCATTCCAGGCACTTTTGGATAGCATGTGCACTTCATCAATGATATAGACTTTATATTTGGAACAGATCGGCAGATGAAGCACATCTTCACACAGTTCACGGGCTTTATCCACCTGGGTATGGGTGGCTGCATCAATCTCAATCACATCCACATTGGTTTCATCTGCAATGGATTTGCATGACGAGCACTGACAGCAGGGTTCTCCATCCACTGGATGAATGCAATTCAGTGCCTTAGCAAAAATACGTGCGGATGTGGTCTTTCCAATGCCTCTCGGCCCCACAAAAAGATATGCGTGGGCTATGCGTCCTGTAATAATGGTATTCTTTAATGTTCTGGCAATATGTTCCTGACCAACCATGTCAGAAAAACGCTGAGGTCTCCACTTTCTGGCAATAACCTGATAAGACATTTTCCTTCCCGCCTCTGTTCCCTTCGCTGTTCACACTTCACTTTTGATGTACAATAGCGCAATCCATGGATTTTCATAGCCACCCCGTCAAAATATTTGCCAAAAACCCGGACTTCCGCTGGAGGATAATTTCTTCACGGGAAAAATTTCTTTTCAGAAGGATCTTTTTGCAAAACAGCAGGAAGACATAAGAAAAATAAACCGAGAAGTCAAATGGCTCAGC
>CASERY010000106.1 GCA_949290385.1 uncultured bacterium
AATTTCAGGAACCATTCCGTCAAAAGTTTCACGCATTTCCTTGACGGACATCTTCGTTAAACGCCGAAACAATTCAGATTCCCTTCCGAGAGCCATCCGGCAGCACTCCAGGAAACTGTCCCTGTACCATTCATCTGCGAATTCCGGATGCCGGTCAGGAACTGTAAGAATGGCTTTCAGAAAAATCAGACGCTCCATTCTGTTCTGTTCTGAATCCAGTTCCGGGTCCGCGTTCAATGGATTCATGCGAAGCCTTTTGAAAAGAAATGGATTTCTGATAACCGCACGTCCGATGGCCACCCCGTCACACCCGGAAAAAGCCACCATTTTCTCTGCATCCGCACAGGTCTGAACATCACCGTTTCCAAATATCTTCGTACACGGATGCAGTAGACTTCTGAATCGTCTTAAACGGAAAACTCCGTCATCCACCGGTCTGTACCCTTCCCTGACTGTGCGGAAGTGACAGATCACCCACGGCATCTCCAGATCGTTGAGCATGGACACTACTGCCGGTATTTCCTCCGGACTTTCCCAGCCAGTACGGAGTTTGACAGAAAGACTGATCCGCTGAGCTGTTTTATTTTTCATTCTTTCAAGAATTTTCCGGCTCAGCACAAGATCTTGCAGCAGCCCACCGCCATTTCCGCTGGCAAGGACTGTCCTTGACGGACACGCCATATTCAAATTGATGCCCACCGCACCTGCTTCCCCGGCACGGCATGCCGCCTCTGCCAATGCTTCCGGGTCATGACCCAGAAGCTGAACTGTCAAAGGATACCTGTTCCGGTATACAACCAGTTTCTTTCGGAAAAACCGAACCGGTGGAACAGACTGTGCACTGATACTGAAAAAAGGCGTAATCCAGTTTTGAACAATGCCCAAATCCTGAGCCGCCGCACAGAAAGCAGTCCGCATAATGCCTTCCATCGGAGAAAGAACCACCCTTGAAGGCAGGGTCAGAAAAGAATCTATTTTCAAAGGTTCGGCCCAGTTGAATTCAGTCATAACAGCCTGTGATCCTTCTAGCGCATCGTGTTACAGTTATAACGTTATAAAAAATATCATTAGGACTATGAAGGGAAAGTGGATGTTTTCTAGGACATGCCTGAAACATCCAGATTCCAGGACCAGCCATTCCATTTCCATCTTTCGGCCTTCCTTCCAATCCGGTATTTCCCCAAAAGCCTATGAAATTGTCTTCCACAGGCAAATTCAGGACAGCCGGGATGAACGCTGTTTTCGTCCCGGTATTCACACGTAGATTCAGGACAGGCAGGCTGACAGGATCTCCTGTCTCCATCCGGATAGCTTATTCTGCCGTATATTTTTTTACCAGTTCCGCAGCCATATCGACACATGCTGCACACGGATAATGAAGCACCGTTTTCAAGGTTCTGCAGTCTGGAGCCCCCGCTTCATTGATGAAATCCCGGATCAGAGCCGCCTTCCTGATCGGATCTTCAACAAGTTCCAAAGCTGCATGAAGTGCACCACAGCGCCCTTCCGGAGCTCGTCCGCCGCCGAACGACTGCAAGGACTGAATTTTTTCATCACTCAGCTGAAACTCATCCTGAAAACATGCAAGAACACTTTGAGCACAATTATAATTTTTCTCTCCATGAAAGAAATCAGAGGGCTTTTTCATCATTGACAGCATCTCCTTTCTCCATCCGGCATCTGTTTTGTATCAACGACTTGGCCGGATTCCAGCCGGTTGCATCTATTTTCCCTGTCGGGAAAACAGAACATTGCCTTTTATATTTTACAGAGGTTTAATCTGCGCAAAGGACCGAGGAAAGAAATATACTCCTGTTGAATCTTTTTTTCAATTTCTCCTCAAAAGAAGCCTCTCCGGAAGGAAACAGATTGACTGCAATCAGGTAGATTTCCAAAAGGGAGAAATGATAATAACCCATCCCGTCTATTTACTCTCTTCCTCTTCTTGGTTTGAAGGGGCTCGCTGATTCTTCCTTTCCGGCAGCTTGCAAATCTTTTTTTCAGATCTGAAAAAGGAAGAAAACATCCGGCAAATTCCATTCATAAAAAAGTCTTTTTTACAGATCCGGACTGAAAAAAATCATTGCATTGGAACGATTCCATGTCATATTATCGGTGGCTGTTAAAAAAACAGTCGGCATGATAATTATGATAATGCTGTTGAATGGAACAGAACCGTTTCATTCTGTTCGGATCTGAAAGGATCTGATCTCAAAAAGAAATACACAACAGGAGTATATTTTTTTATGCGTAAGACAGAAGTTCTGCGTAAAAACTGGCGTTTCAGCCGCGGGGATTTTCCCGAAGCCATTCAGCCTTCCTTTGACGATGCAGTATGGGATATCGTCCATGTGCCCCATGACTGGGCAGCCAATGGCCCGTTCTACAAGGATTACGATGCCCAGTTCACACGCATTGTCAACGACGGAGAGAAAAAGAAATCCCTTCATCTGGGCAGAACCGGTGGTCTTCCTCATGACGGGAAAGGCGTCTACCGCAAAAAATTCGTAATTCCCGCATCCGATCAGGGATGCCGTTTCCGTCTGGAATTCGACGGAGTCATGAGTCATTCACAGGTGTATGTGAACGGAATTCACGCAGGCGGACACCCCTACGGATATGTGTCTTTCGCCTGTGACATTACGGATTTTGTCAAACCCGGCGAGGAAAATGTTCTGACCGTCACGGTCAACAATCCTCCCGCAAGTGCGCGCTGGTATCCTGGGGCGGGCATCTACCGGAAAGTGACGCTGGTGACCACGAATCCCTGTTGCATTCTTTACAATGGAGTCTGGATCCGCACACAGGCAATGGAAGACGGCAGTGCATCCGGATCCATTGAACTGAAAACATCCATGCCGGACAGTACATTCCGTTTCCGGATCCTGGACGATTCCAATCAGGAAGCCGCCGCCGGAGAAGGACGGGAAGGAAAAGCGGAATTCACTCTGCCCTCCTGCCGTCTCTGGGAACCCGGCAGTCCCCATCTTTACCATGCAGAGATCACCCTGCTCAATGCAGAAGGCGAAGAGTGTGACTTTGTCCAGTGCCGTTTCGGGGTCAGAACAATCCTCTTTGATTCCGAAAAAGGCATGTTCATCAACGGCAAATCTTTCCGCATGAACGGAGTCTGCATGCATCACGATCTGGGACCCCTGGGTGCTGCATTCAACCGCTGTGCCGCGGAAAGACAGTTGAGAATTCTTCAGGGCATTGGAGTCAATGCCCTGCGCTGCACGCACAATCCTCCTGCTCCGGAAGTGCTGGATCTCTGTGACGAGCTTGGCATCGTAGCCATTGACGAGGCCTTCGACTGCTGGCAGATGGGCAAAGTGGAAAATGACTATCATCTGGATTTTGACGAGTGGCATGAACGCGATCTCACCGGCATGATTTTCCGGGATAGAAATCACCCCTGTGTTATCCTCTGGAGCATCGGCAATGAGATACTCGAACAGCAAGATCCCAATGGCTGGAAACTGGCCGAACGTCTGCAGGACATTGTCCACCGGACAGATCCCGATCGCAAAGTCACCGCCGCTCTCAGCTTTGAAAAGGAAGCCATCGACAACGGAATGGCTGCAGTCATGGATGTTCCCGGCTTCAATTACAAGCCCCACCGCTATCAGGATTACCATGACCGCCTGCCGGGAAAACCGATTTTCGGCAGTGAAACGGCATCCACCATCAGTTCCCGAGGAGTATATACCTTCCCCATCCGGGAAGGCTGGACACAGAGTCATCCATCCATTCAGTGCTCCTCCTATGATGTGGAATACCCTGCATGGGCTTCCACTCCCGACAAGGAGTTTTATTTTCAGGACCGCTGCCCCTGGGTCATGGGTGAATTCGTCTGGACAGGTTTTGACTACCTGGGAGAACCCTGTCCCTACGGACATCAGTGGCCTGCCCATTCCTCCTATTTCGGCATCTTCGATCTGGTCGGGCTGCCGAAGGACCGTGCCTATCTCTATAAAAGCCGTTGGAACAGGGAAGAGCCCACACTTCATATTCTGCCGCACTGGAATTTCTTCCAGTACCAGGGACGCATTGTGCCGGTCCACGTCTATACTTCCTTCGATGATGTGGAACTCTTTGTCAATGGAAAATCCCAGGGTCGTCGGAAAAAGAACGGCGATGCGCGTCTCCACTGGGACTACGTGTTCTTTGAACCGGGTGAACTTAAAGCCGTTGCTTACAACCCGGACGGATCCATTGCCATGACATCTGTCAGGAAAACCACCGGAGTCCCGGCCAAAATCAAGCTTGCGCTGGAAAATACCAAGCCTATTGTTTCCGACGGAGAGGATCTGGCATTTGTCCGCATTACGGCCTGCGATGCAGAGGGCAATGAGCATCCGACTGCATCAGACCGTGTTTTCCTCACCATTCTGAACGGCCCCGTAGAATTTGCCGGCATTGCCAACGGAGACCCCACCAGTCTTGAAACATTTGATCAGAATCATATTCATCTTTTCAACGGAAAAGCTGTTGTTTATCTTCGGGCACTTGAAGGAGCCTCCGGAACAGCCACGCTTCTGGTCGAAGCGGAACATCTTGAACCGGAACAAATTCAGATTCAAGTACAGTGCAATGAATCATGCTGATTCATTCAAAACTTTCTTGTTTCAAAATAACCATCCATAGAGATTAATTACAGATGAATTAATACAGAAAGAATCCAATCATGAAACTGTTGACAAAACTTTGCAGTTCTCTGGCCAAAGTCATGCCTGCACAGACCGACAAGGATTTTATTCCTTATTCCTCTGCAGCTGCGCTTCAGGGAGAAACCTTTTCCTTTCAGCTGGCCTACCGCATGGAAGAAGTTCTGGGTGGAGCCATTCAGCTCAATGTCCAGGGCGGAGAACTCTCTAAACACATTCGGGTGCGCACTGTGGAACTTGCTCCGGTCCGGTTCACTGCATTCTCGCATGATGACGACATTATCAGCAAGGATCCCGGCCTTTATCCCGATATCCTGAAAGAATACAGTGGTTCCTTCCGCATTCCTACAGACCAGTGGCGCACCTTCTGGATTGATGTCAAAATTCCGTAGAACTGCAAACCCGGGAAGTATGTTATTGACCTTGTTCTTGAATATACCAATGATCCGACTGTGAAATCGGAACAATCTTTCAAGCTGGAAGTACTTCCGGCAAAACTGCCCAAACAGGAACTGATCTGTACGCACTGGTTCCATGCAGACTGTCTGGCGGTCTACTACAATGTTCCGGTCTGGTCGGAAGAACACTGGACTATTCTGAAAAACTATTTCCGGAACTATGCCAGCCACGGACTCAATATGCTTCTGACTCCTGTATTCACACCGCCCCTGGATACCGCAGTTGGTGGAGAACGGCCGACGACACAGCTGGTGGGGGTGAAAGTCTCCGGAAAGAAATATACCTTTGATTTCTCAAAACTGGAACGCTGGATTGATCTGGCTCAGGCGCAAGGTATCCGGTATTTTGAAATATCCCATCTCTTCACGCAGTGGGGTGTGGCCTTCTGTCCGAAAATCATCGCAACAGTCAAAGGCAAAGAGAAACGGATCTTCGGATGGGATACATCGTCCACTTCTGAAGAATATCGGTCCTTCCTGGATGCGTTTCTCCCGGAACTCACGGCTTTTCTGAAAGCAAAAAAACTTCAGAAACGCACCTATTTCCATTGTTCCGACGAGCCAGCTCTGGATCATATTGAAAACTACAGGAAAGCAGCTGAAATCCTGCGCAAACATCTGAAAGGATTTAAAATCTGCGACGCCCTTTCCAACGTGGAATTCTATAAAACAGGCTTGATTACAACACCGATTCCGTCGGAATACCATGTGGATGAATTTGTCAAGGAAGGAGTATCTCCTCTCTGGACCTACTACTGCTGCGGACAGGTCAACAAAGTCAGCAATCGATTCCTGCATATGCCGTCCTCCAGAAACCGTATTCTGGGAACTCTTCTCTACCGTTACAATATCGAAGGATTCCTTCAGTGGGGATTCAACTTCTATTATTCTCAACAGTCCAGATTTCCCATTGATCCCTATCAGGTGCTGGATTCGGATTACGCGTTCCCTGCCGGAGATGCCTTCATGGTTTATCCGGGAAAAGACGGCAATCCGGTGGATTCCCTGCATTATGAAGTCTTTTTCCACGGTCTTCAAGACCTTCAGGCCCTCAGATTGCTGGAAAGCAAAATCGGAAGAGAAAAAACCGTCGCTCTTCTGGACAAGCTATCCCCGGGTGGTGTCATGACGATGGAGGAATATCCCAGAGGAGAAGAGGCTTTTCTCAATCTGCGCAAGAAAATTAACGACCAGATTCGTAAAGCCTTTTCCTGATTTTCAGGTCTTGTAATGTATTATCCACCCCCCGCCTCTCTTCTGGAAACTTTTCCTCAAAAAAGGGAAGCGGGGAAATGAAAAAATTACAAAACAGACTTATGGCAGGCAGGGAGAATCAAATAGATTCTTCCTGCTTTTTTTACGTTGAGCCCATGTCCAGTCCAGAATCTTCCCTGCCCGGGAAGCAGAGAAAACTGAAGGATGCCACCCCGTCTGTATATCCTCAAAGATAGGAGTTTCTCCGTTTTGCGGAACGCCAGATCGCGTGTTGTTATAAGGTTCTGTACAGTCTAAAGATACACATTTTTCCCCTGCCCCTGTGCAACCGGAAAACAGGAAAATCTTTTTCATCAGCTCCACCGCCTTGTCTATTCTGAACTTTTCGCAATCAATTTGTTCAGAGGTTTTTCCCGCCCAGCTCCCCCTTCTTGTCCATGCAGAACTCCACCTTTTCCGACAGGGAAAAACGATCGACTTCTAAGCCACAGAGACGAAATCCAAGAGGACAGCTTTCACTGGAAAGATTCAGATCCCGGCATCTTTCCATTAAATGACTGGATTCGCTCTTTCATCCGGCAAAAAAAAGACCCGATTTTTTTCCAGAGATCTTGAATCCCGTTAATTTTGCAATAATATATCTTAACACATTCAGTATTTTCTCACGAATGACCTGATAACAATGAGAGAAAGGATTTTATGATGGCAGATCTTCCAAAGACAGCTAAAGCCGCAGTGCTTGTGGCTCCCGGTAAATTTGAAATCAAAGAGTTCCCCATTCCGGAAATCAACGATGACGAAATGATCGTTAAAGTGGAAGGGTGCGGAGTCTGCGGAACAGATGGACATGAATACAAACGCGACCCCTTCGGCATTTGTCCTACAGTCCTCGGACATGAAGGCACCGGCACCATTGTGAAAATGGGAAAGAATATCACCACCGATTTTACCGGTGCACCGTTGAAAGTTGGCGATCAGATTGTCACCTGTATCATTCCCTGCGGTGAATGCAATGCCTGCAAAAATACCCCCGCCCGGACCAACATGTGTGAAAAATCCGGTATTTACGGATTGAATCCGGATGATGATATTCACCTGAACGGCTATTACGGGGAATACCTCTTCATCCGCAAGAATTCCACCTTCTTCAAGGTCAACGGCATGACTCTGGATCAGCGGATGCTTGTGGAACCGGCTGCAGTGGCAGTCCATGCGGTGGAACGTGCTAAAACAACAGGACTTCTCCGTTTTGATACAACGGTTCTCATTCAGGGATGCGGTCCTATCGGATTGATGGTCATGGCCGTAGTCCGTACTCTTGGTGTGGAAAACATCATTGCGGTTGACGGCAATGACAACCGTCTCGAAACTGCGAAAAAATTCGGTGCATAGAAAACCTTCAATTTCACAAAGTATTCCACCGAAGACCTGATCAAGGAAGTCAAGGCAGCGACCAATGGACTTGGTGCAGAATTCGTATTCCAGTGCACAGGCGTTCCGGTTGCCCATGCCAACGCCCTCAAGATGGTTCGCCGCGGAGGCGGTATGTGCGAAGTCGGATTTTTCATGGATGGCGGAGAATGCTCCATCAATCCGCATTTCGACTTCTGCAACAAGGAAATCTCCCTTGTAGGATCCTGGGTCTATACTCCGCAGGATTATCCCACCACCTTTGCGTTCCTCAAACGTGCTAAAGGCATCGGACTTCCTGTGGAACAGCTGGTCACACACCACTTCCCGCTGAGCCAGATCACAGAAGCGCTGGAAACCAATGTCCAGATGAAAGGAATCAAGGTTGCGGTTGTTGTTGAATAACATACAATCCTGCCCCGTGTTTTTCAGAAAAATCTGAATTACTCGAGTTCTAAAACAGGAAAACCATCTTCAGAGAAAAGGAAAAGAGGTTTTCCTGTTTTTTATTTCATTGTTCCTGGTCGAGGAATGTCTGTGGAAGTTCTTCTGCAAGGGAAATATCGAATCTTCTGAACGCAACATATTCCTGTCAACAGGACTTCTACCGTGCAGTGCATTACGAAAAAGGAATTGGAATTCTTTTTTCTTTTTGAATACCCAGGAAGTCCTGCAGAAGCCTTCCTTCTTCCACTTTTCAGCCAGATAACTGTACTATAGTCTCCTTTTTTCCACCCGCTCATCCCCAATTCAACCCATGAGGTACCCCCATGACCGAACAGCCCTCCATATGCACAGTTCCGGAAAACCGGAAAGCCATGTTTTCATTTACGTTTGATGACGGAACATTGGATCATCTGCTGATCGCAGCGCCGGAACTGGAGAAACGCGGATGGCATGGCACGTTTTACATCAATCCGAGATCTAATGACCGTGCGCCCTCCAAACATCTAAGCTGCAGCCAGATCCGTGAACTTTCAGACCGAGGCCACGAAATTGGCAATCATACGATGAGTCATTCCAATGTGAGCAGTCTTCCCCCGGAACGCATTGCCTGGGAAATCAGTGAATGCAGCAGAATTCTCCGAAATATCACAGGCAAAAAGGTGGCCTCCTATACGGCTCCCTGCGGATTACAAAATGCATTTCTTTCCCGACTTCTTGAATGTGCGTTTATCCTCAATACTCCCCCCAGAACCGGATTTGGACAGGGTACTAATGAAGAAGATATAAATAATCTTTTACAAAAAATACTTCAGCCAGGTACCTTTACCGTCGGAGCTTTTCATGGAGTTGCCCCCGGATTCGGTGGATGGTCGCCCTTGAAATCCGCAGATTTTTTCAGACACATTCTTGATGTCTTCCAGCAACATGAAGAGGATCTGTATATTGACACCTTTGCAGCAAATGCCCATTACAGGCTTCGGGCTGCCCATACCAGTCTTGAAGAAATCCAGGCGGATACGTTTCTCGTGAAACTTGATCCGGAATATTCATTTGCCGAAGGCTTCATCACCTTGAATCTGCAGGGACGCACTCAGGAAATCCGGATCAATCAGATTCCTGTGGTTTCCGATCTTCAAGGGAATGTCAATGTATTTCCAGGGGATGTCATCTTTTGCCGCTAATACAAGTTCATTCCATATACCTCTCATTTCATCATGCAGAGGTCTGGGAAGCCATTCATGGCAGATATATCATTCTATAACGAGGCTGGACCTCAATCAAAAATGCATGGTCCACATTTTTCAGTGGAAAACTTTAAATTAGCAACAAGAAAAAGGAAAGCATCTTCCATGTAGAAACATCATTCAGATCATTCCATAAAACGTCTTGTCCTGCCTGGAAGCACCCAGCTTTCACCCGTTCCGGCAGTTCTGGTTGTCTGCGGAGGCGTCCAGGGAATCCGGCCTAACATCATTACCGTAGCCTGGACTGGGATTGTCTGCAGCAAACCGCCCATGCTTTCCATCTCCATTCGTCCGGAACGCTATTCGTATGAAATTCTTATGAAAACTAAAGAATTCACGGTGAATCTTCCAACGGTTTCTCTGGCAAACCTTACAGACTGGTGCGGTGTCGTTTCAGGTAGAGACCATGATAAATTTAAAGAACGCAATCTTACACCCCTCCCCGGCAGTTCCGTGCAGACCCCAGTCATTGCTGAATGTCCGCTTGCCTTGGAATGCAAAGTCACCCAGATCACCCCTCTGGGATCGCATACTCTTTTTCTGGCCGAAATAGTTGCAGTGCAGATCTCTGAGGAGTTTGTCGACAACAACGGCCGTTTCAATCTGAAAAAGAAGGGCCTTCTTGCCTATGCTCACGGCCATTATTATGAACTGGGCACCTGCATTGGACATTTTGGATATTCCATTCGCAAAAAACCAGGCCCGCGAGTTCGAGAGCGTTGATAGGGGGGAACTGTGATCTTTTTTCAAAAAAGCCTTCAAAATGAACTAATACGCCAGACAGGGGGAAAATGCCATAAGGGCTGTTCCTGGGCTCAAAATCAACTAAGAAATGAATCTTTCATTGCGTCATTCACCTTAAACAAATTCGATATAGAGGTTTCTGCTGGATATAAAATATGATAAAAGTGCCTGTTCCTCAAAAGGTTTTTCTTTCTCGCATTAATATTTTTTTCTTTCCTTAAAAATTTCTTCATTTGTCAGCAAACCACTAAAAGCACCCATCACCTATCTTTTCCCGCGAAGGGAAAAGATGATCCAAAAAGGTTTGGAAAAGGAAGTGCGCGAGAAGGAAACAACCTTTCCTCAAAAGGTTTTTCTTTCTCGCATTATAAATATTCCTCCTTATATACAGCCTCACTCTTTGACCAACCATGTAAAAAAAATATCCTTATCTTTTCCCAACAAGGGAAAAAATGATCCAAAAAGGTTTGGAAAAGGAAGTGCGCGAGAAGGAAATAACCTTTCCTCAAAAGGTTTTTCTTTCTCGCATTAACATCTCTTAATTT
>CASERY010000107.1 GCA_949290385.1 uncultured bacterium
TAATTGATGAAGATGCTCATGCCGGAACAGGTCTTTCAACTGGCAACACAGATGCCACCGGCAGTGTTTCTTCAGGGAATCTTTCGGATCCGGAAAATGCAGGAATTCTTGCAAGAAAACGCAACGCCTTTCTGGAAGCGACTTACCACGCATGTGTCAAACATATCCGGAAAAGTTTCTATACAGACGAGCGCCAGAAGCTTATCCGGCAAGCTCTCACTCTTCCGGATGGACCTGAAAAAATGGAACTCACTCGAAAAATTACGGCTTATTCCCGTTCTCTTCTTGATTTATCCAGAACGCCCCGGGCACAGACTCATTCCTGAGGTTTTCCTCATACCCTGCTTCCACGGGAAGTTCCTGTTTTTTTCCCCCTTCGGCTACTCCACACACAGGACCGGATTCTTTCCAGTCTTTTTCAGTTGCAATTGGAAAGGATTCTTGGCGGGAGTGTTGTTTTTAAAGAAAACACCATACGAAATACAGGCAATGCAACAGATTCCGTGCGGAAGAGGGTGTTGTTTTTAAAGAGAACACCATATGGCCGATAGTATAATAGTCCCTTTGAGAACCACCGATTGGGGGAATGCAAAGCAAACAAGTTTCCTTCCTGAAGTATTATAATAGTCCCCTTGAGAACCACCGATGTGGAAAAACAGGGCAGTATGAAAGAAAGCGAGGCTGTTCCCACCTTACACCTTGAGAACCACCGATGTGGAAAAACAGGACATCGTTTTTAAAGCGAACCCTCTACTCTTTCTTCAGACGGACATTGACACAAGATGTCAGGATATTCCACTCATTTTCTGCATTCTTTGGAATCAGATTCCCTGGATAATGAATCTTTCTTGTCAGAAGGATCCAGAATGGATTCCACATTGAACCGCGGGCGCTGTTTGACTTCCATATAAATTTTAGCAGCATACTCTCCAATAACACCAAGTGAGAGAAGCTGTACTCCGCCGAAAACAGTCACAGCCAGCAGCATGGATGTCCAGCCATCCACAGTATACCCGAAAAATTTTACGTAAAGAATCCGGATAAGCAGAAGAAATGACAAAAACAAAAACAGTACCCCAAGACCGGAAATAATCCGGATCGGACGCACACTGAATGAGGTGATTCCATCCCAGGCCAGGAGGAGCATTTTAGAAAGCGGGTAACGAGTCGGCCGCACAGCAGGTTTTCTTTTGTAAAAAACAATGGATTGCCGTAACCCGATCAGCGGTACAATTCCTCTGAGATAGAGGTTCACTTCACGGTATTCACTGAGAATTTCCAGTGCCCGACGGCTCATAAGCCGATAGTCCGCATGATTAAAAATGGTCCGGACTCCCATCCATCGGAGCATCCGGTAATAGCAAACCGCAGAAAACCGCTTGAAAAAACGGTCTGCACTCCGGTCATTCCGGACGCCATAGACAATTTCATTTCCATGGAGATATTCCCGCATGAAGTCATCCAGCACATCAATGTCATCCTGAAGATCTGCATCCAGGGAAACTGCCGCATCGGCATGATCCTTTGCGTACATAAGCCCTGCCAGAAGAGCATTCTGATGGCCGCGGTTGGCACTAAGCCGGATTCCGCAGACAGTTTCATCTTTTCTTTCTTTTTCGACAGCTTGCTTTATTTTTTCCCATGTACAGTCGGAAGAGCCGTCATCCACCAGGACAATTCTGCTTTCCGGAGCAATCAGTTTTTTCCGGATCAGATCCATACGCTTCTTCAACAGCTGCGTTATCGTCTCTTGTAAAATGGCTTCCTCATTATAGCATGGAACAACGAAAGCTATTGCCGGAATCTTCATTCAAAAACCTTCTTTCAAGCATACATGTTTTTCTCCGGACTGTTGCAGCGGCTCTTTTTCCCCGCTGATCCTGATCCTTTTCAGGAAATTCCAGGTAAATGGAAAAGGAAAACTGCCACTCCTCCCCTTGCTGCTTCCATTTCTGAACTACGCTCGCATAAGATGCAAAGAATCCCTTTCTCATTACCGGGAAATTAGAAGATTCTTCATTTCTCCAGCATCACAACTGAAAAATCCTGGACCTGCGCCTGCAGCAGTCTATTCAATCCATCCCAATACCATGCCGCATTTATATTTATTTCAGAGAAATAACCATTAACGGTAAGTCCGTCCTGACGTTCCCCCTGCAGGACGAGCAGCCTTTTGAATCAGCTTTAAAAATCCACTGCTTCCAATCTTGCGAATTTCATCTGCCCGCAGGATAATCTTTCCAAAAACAGTTCCATCAGAATCAATCAGTAAAATGACAGGCGGTCTGCTTGCCTCCGGCGCATATTTCTTGCGGAATCTGGAAAATTCACTTCGCTCCTCAGCCGTCAGATCCTTGGAATTCTTGGGGAAAGAAATTTTAACAAGCACATAATCTTTCTAAAGTGCTTTAACAAAAGATTTGTCACTGAAAACCTCCTCCTCCAGCGCTGCAGCGCCAGAATCCCATTCAGCATGACCGACCAGAGCCACAAAAACAGCTTTATTTTCTTTACGTGCCTTTTTCAAAGCCTTTTCCATTTCAGTCATCCAGCCTTTATAAGGCACAACCTTGTCCGACTTGGGAAGATCCTTCTCTCCAGCATCTTCTGCCGCTGAATCCGATTCCGCATTCCCGGCAGAAACTGTGGATTCCTATGAATTTCCGACAGTCTCTTTTCCAGCCTGATCCTGCGCCACCAAGACCGCAGAAAATGAAGCTAAAATCACAAGAGCCAGCAGTTTTTTCCATACATTCATATTATCTTCTCCTGTTTCACGCCAATGAATTTCCGCAGGGTGTTTAAATTCATCATGATTATACATCGCTTTTCTGGAAATACTCTATCCTGCCTCCAGCTTTCTTGCAAGAGAAAAGACTGTTTTTTATTTCAATTCTCTGTTGTTTTAAGCGATCTCCTGACAAGCCTGCCTCCGCCTTGAAGAATCAAAGCATTGTTTTCATGGCAAAAGAAAAACCCTTCTTTTCTTATCCCTCCCTTTTTTCTCCGGCCGGGGAAAATGCTGAAATGGAATTCTCCACAGGACCTTCTTTCCATTCTTCCATCCGATGAATGGAAAAAATCCGTCTTTCAGGAAAAACAAATCTTTCAAGAATATCTATGCCCTTTCAGGAAAAAATCTCCTTCAGAAAAATTCAGTTTTTCTGAAAAATCCCTGGGATTTTTCGGAACAGCTTCTATATTTAGGGAAAAAGATTTCTTCAGGGTTCTGTTCTGCCTATTCCGGAACCACGGCCGTCAGCATAATCCAAGAGCAGACAGATCCGAAATTTTTTCATACAGAATGCAAATGACAATCAGGAAACAATTCACCTTTCACCACGGAAAGTTCTTCTGGCCGGAAACGCCATGATTTTCTGTCCGGAGGCTTTTTCTCATGCCGCATAAAAATGATTCATGTCCCCCTTCTGCAGCTGCAACAGACTGGGATGCCTATTACAAACGGGCGTTTCCTACATCCCTCTGGTCTCGAGCTGTTGTCCGGAAAAAACTTGTCTCTCTTCTCCTGTCCTGCGGACTTCCGTTGGATGGATCCGCCCGCATTCTGGAAGCAGGAGGAGGAAACAGCTGTTTTTATGAAGCTGTGGCAAAAACCCTTCATCCCCGGGAATACGCAGTTCTGGATCAGCACGCATACTCGCTTGAACTTCTGGAAAAGAAACTTCAGAAACGTTCCGATCTTGTCCAGGCATCGCTGTACAAGGATGATATTCTAAGGCCTTCAGCTCTGACACCATTTGCAGGAAAGTTCGATCTTGTTTTCAGTGTCGGCCTCATTGAGCATTTTTCAGAACAGGACATGATCCGCGCTGTACAGTTTCACTTAAGCTGTGCCAAACCCGGGGGATTCGTGCTGCTTTTCTTTCCAACTCCCACCTGGATGTACCGCCTCGTGCGAAAAACCGCAGAAGTTTTTCACTTATGGATTTTTCATGATGAGCGACCGATTCTTCTGAAAACCATTTCATCCCTGATTTCCGAAGATCAGGGACACATTCTGAAACAGGGAATTCTTTACTCCATGATTCTGACACAGGCCTATGTTCTGATCCGTAGAAGGAATTAAGTCTCTATGAAAACACGAGCAATCCTCCCTGTCCGGGCAGGAAATCTCTTTCAGTCAGACAAATACCGGTCCGCCCGACGCCTCTTATCGGTCCTGTCCAATAGAAAAAAGTCTCTCAAGCCCTATGCCCTCCTTCTGACATCATACTGACAGATTTTATAGAGAACCCAGCTTCAGAGACTTTATAGAGAAAATCTGTCGACAAAAGCCTTTTTCAACAAATTCAAACGGCTTCCGCAACAGCCTTCATCGCCTGAACAATCTGATGAATCTCTGCCGTAGTGGTAATATAAGGAGGCATTGTATAGATATAATTCCCCACAGGTCTAAGCCAAACACCGGAATCCAGAACAATGCGCTGTATTTTTTCTCTGGAAGGCATCTCATGCACTTCGAGAACACCTACGGCCCCCAGAGCACGGATGTCTGCCACGTTGCTGGAATGCC
Organism: uncultured bacterium; assembly: GCA_949290385.1. Lineage (GTDB taxonomy): Bacteria > Verrucomicrobiota > Lentisphaeria > Victivallales > UBA1829 > CASERY01. The sequence goes on from CASERY010000107.1 coordinate 4,535, forward strand.
TGCAGCATTCCAGTTCCGCTTTCAGTTCAGATTCAATACGTCGGACATTGCCCAGGTAATCATATTCATCCAGCAGTTTCATCGATGCAATGCCAGCCGCACACGCAAGTGGATTTGCCATGAATGTCGGACCATGGCAGAATCCTCCTGAACGACAGATCACTTCTGCACATTGTCCATTGGTCACGGTTGCTGCCAGAGTTATCTGGCCGCCTGTGAGAATTTTGCCAATGCACATGATGTCGGGAACTACAGAAGCATACTCCTGGGCAAATTTCCGCCCGGTCCGTCCGAATCCAGTGGCAATTTCGTCAAAAATCAGGAGAATCCCGCGTTCATTGCAGATCTTTCTGAGTCTGCGCAGGTATTCCGGATGATAAAACCACATGGCATTACCTCCCTGGAATATCGGTTCACAGATAATCCCTGCAATTTCAGAACCATGGGCATCCAGCTGGGCCGTTACCGAATCAAAATCCGAATCCTCCCATGGACCGTCAAAACGGCAGCGCGGCTTCTCCGCAAAAAAGTGCTTCGGCATCACACCCTTGTACAAAGCATGCATTCCGGAAGGATCACTGAGAGCCATAGCGGCGGCTGTATCTCCATGATATCCGCCTTTCAGTGCCAGAAGTTTGCATTTTTCAGGGAATCCCAGAGAATACTGATACTGAACCGCCATCTTTGCCGCACATTCCACGGCAATGGATCCGGAATCCACATAAAAGACTTTATCCATGCCTTCCGGCAGATGATGAACCAGGGCTTCTGTCAGTCGGATAGCGGGCTCATGCGTAAAGCCGGCAAACATCACCTGGGAAAGTTTTTCAGTCTGTTTCCGGATGGCTTCCATAATAACAGGATGATTATGTCCGTGGACAACACACCACCAGGAGGAAACCGCATCAATGAGTTCCTCACCACTGTCCAGGCGTATTTTCGTTCCGCTGGCGGAAACAGCCAGATTCACAGGAGGCGGATTCACCATCGATGCATAAGGATGCCATACATGGCAGCGGTCATAATCAAGCAGACTCATTTTATTACACTCCAAAAATAGGGGAAAAATCAATCTCAGGCAAATGTTCCATATCCACTTTCGGCACCTTCACAAGCACGGGCTTGTATCCGAAACGGACCAAATAGCGACAAATCATACGCGGAGAATCCTCGTCAATCAGAGGATCCGCAGAAGCACAATAATTGTAAACCGTTCCGCATAGATTCATTCCACGCTGCTTCAGAGCCTCCATGGAAAGGATTGTGTGGTTCAAACTGCCGAGCTTTCCGGAAGTCACCAGGATTGAATCCCAGCCATTCTCCCGGGCAAAGTCAATGGTCAGCAGATCCTCTGTAAGCGGCACAGCCAAACCACCGGCACCTTCCGCAAGAACCACGTCATAACGTTTCTACAGTTCCGCAGCCGCATTTCGGATGGCATCCACATCCACCGGACGGTTCTCCAGTCTGGCCGCCAGATGCGGAGAGGACGGGAACTTAAAAATCTGAGGTGCCGTCAGAAGCATCTCATCTTCCGGAAAAACAATGCCACCCATCATCTTCCGGTGTTTTTCCCGGTCTTCGGAAAAACCTGGAGGATTGCCGGTCTGAATCAGTTTAATAGTTATAACACGAACAGATTTTTTCTGCAAATACCGGGCCATCATGCCGGTAGCAATCGTTTTTCCTACATCGGTGTCAATTCCGGAAACAAAATAAACTTTACCCATTGTAATGAAATCCTCTTCATTGGTCCAGCCGAATCTTCCGGAAAAGAAGTTCTTCCTGGAAAAAACTTCCTTCCTCTGAAAACGGAACGGCTATCCATCACACAACTAAATTCAATACTGTTTTTTTCTGAATCGCCAGATAAAAGCCAGATGTAAAAAATGTTTTTCACTTTTCACAGTCCGGATTTTTATTGATGCTTTTTTCTCAGCAGCCCATTCACCTCTGCGTTCTTCTGAAGGAAAGGACATGATTTATTTCCCATCCGGAGAACCATTTCCGAGAATACAATAATCGATCTTCAGATTCAAAAATCCGTACAGCTGTTCTTTCTCGGACGGCCTTTATGGGATTTCAAGAGACTCTATGAGGAAATGAACGATTGCCTGAAAATCTATTAAAACCCATTAAAATTCATTCAGCTGCTCCATGAATTTCATATCATCTGCAACCGATCTTCCCCGGGTGGTCAGGTAGCCTCCTGTAATCATGGCATTCAGTCCGGAGAGCATCAGAAGACCCTGAAAATCCTTCATGACGGTTTCCCGTCCTGCAGCAAACTTAATCATTTTAGTCGGGTTGATCAGCCTGAAAATAGCAAAACATTTGGCCACTTCCGCAGGATGAAGAATTTCCTGATTCTCCAAAGCGGAACCCGGAATCGGAAGAAGCACATTCAGCGGAGACCCTTCCACATCCAGCTTCTTTACGGCAAAAGCCATGTCCACACGGTCCTCCCAAGTTTCTCCAAGTCCGTAAATACCTCCGGTACAATTGGTAATCCCTGCTTCCTTCAGATATTCAACCGTCCGGATTTTATCTTCTATGGAATGGGTCGTGGCAATCAGCTCATGATAGCGCTCCGGATTTGTCTGAAGATTCATGTTGTAGCGCCACACATGATGCTTTGCAAGTTCCTGCACGCATTCGCGGGAAAGGATCCCCATGGAAACACAAATGGCCATTCCGGGCAGTTTTTCATGGAGATAATCCAACGTGTCAAGGATCTGCCGAAATTCCGGATCATCCGTTTTTTTAAACCCAACACCGCTCAGGACATAGCCAAACCGGCGGATTCCGCTGTTATAAGCTTTTTCAGCGGCTTCCAGGACTTTCTCCCTGGGAAGAAGTGGATAGGTTTCAATGCCGGTATGATGATAGGCACTTTGTGCGCAGAATTTACAGTTTTCACTGCATTTTCCGCTTTTTCCATTGATAATAGAGCAGGGAGTAATTTGTTCGGCAAAACGATGACGCACTTTGTTTGCCAGGGAAATTAAATCCAGAATATCCTCTCCATGAACTTCATAAGCCAGTTCCAGAGCTTCTTCGCGAGTCAGATTCTGCCCTTCAAGTACTTTATAGGCATTCTGAATGCAGGGTTTCACGTTCATCATGTCGGACCTCCTCAAAAATGCTTTGACAGAAAAATACCGCCCAGGCTCCCATGTCCGGGAAGTCTGGAGCATACGGTTCCGAATGGATAAAAATCCGGCTGAATAATATACTTGCATTTCGCTGAAAATCAAATGATCTCAGTTCAAAAATCATCAGTTGCAAAATCTTGAAAGTGTGTTATTTTAATACGCGTTTTATTTTGCCGGATTCCGGATTGGCAAAGGTTGTGAAATGAACCAGAAAAAGGATTGTTCTCCATGAAAAGAATTGTAACCATTCAGGATATTTCCTGCGTTGGCAAATGCTCCCTGACAGTGGCCCTTCCGATTATCTCCGCCATGGGGGTTGAAACAGCAGTTATTCCAACTGCAGTATTATCTACCCATACAGCATTCAAAAACTTTACGTTCTGCGATCTCACCAAGGAAATTGAACCCATTGCGGCCCACTGGGAACAGGAAAAAATCGGCTTTGATGCCATTTATACAGGATATCTCGGATCTTTTGAACAGCTGAATCTGGTCCGTGAGTTTATTCAGCATTTCCGCACAGAAAAGAATCTTGTATTCATCGACCCCGTAATGGCGGACAACGGCAAACTCTATGCAGGTTTCACGCAGGAATTTGCAGACTGCATGGCACAGCTTTGCGGACAGGCTGATGTAATCGTGCCAAATCTTTCAGAAGCAGCTTTCATGCTGCATCGTCCTTATCTGGAAAAAGGCTATACAGAAGCAGATATCCGCCAGATGCTCAAGGATTTGACAACCCTTGGGACCAAAACCGCCATCCTCACAGGCATTACCCTGGAAGAAGGAAAACTGGGTGTCATGGGATATGACTCTGTCTCTGGCAGTTATTTTTCATATTTTTCAGAATATCTCCCTGTCAGTTTCCACGGCACAGGCGATGTCTTCGCAAGCTCCCTCGTTGGAGCTTTAACCATTGGAAAATCCATGCAGGAAGCTCTGGAAATTGCTGTGGACTATACAGTGGAAAGCATCCGCAAAACCATGAAAGATCCCAATGCCAACTGGTACGGAGTCAATTTTGAGGAAGCTCTTCCGGCTCTGATCAAGCGATTGAATCCATAATATCTTTGCTTTTTCCTGTGTTCCGTGTTTTTCCTGCGGAACACTTACCTTCTGGAATGACACCGCTGAAAACAGCGGGTCTTCCGGATAATACTTTCTCCCGGAAAAATACGCAATAAAATTCAGCAAGCAGCCCCTTCATTTAGAAAAACAGAAGCTTTTTTTTGAAAAAAAGTTCATTCCGGGTTGACGATTCCAGCAGACAGATTATAATCTTCTTAGTTAGTATGGTAATATGGAAGGGTGTAAAAGAGATCCGGGAAAAAATATTTCCCCTCTTTATAAACGACTCATCCAATTCCCAGGAAAGTTCTTTTCTGGAGTACATTCATGCAAATAAAAGAGATCCGGGAAAATCCGGATTCGGGCCCCTCATTATCTGCTGAAGGAGGAAAAACACCATGCCCAGTACACTTCAGAAACCCGGTTCCACATCCTCAGAAAAGGCCGCGCTGGAGAATACGGTCATCCTCCAGAATGGCAGAGACAAGAAAAAGATTTTAAAAAAACTTCTCCGGCGGAAATTCCGAAGACTGCCTGTCCGGATTCTACGAATTGCCGTTATAGCTTTGGCAGCCTATCTTTTTTTTGGCTTTGTATGCCGTCCTGGTTTTGTCAAGGGATCCAGCATGGAGCCGACCTATCACAATTTTACCATGTTGTTCTATTCGCCTCTGGCCTTGAAGGCAACCGCACTGAAACGAGGCGATGTTGTTACAGTCCGCTATGGAAGCGACCGGATGCTTCTGTTGAAGCGTGTTCTTGCTTTTGAAGGGGAACTTGTGGAGTTCCGGAACGGTACGCTGTACATAAACGGAATTCTGCAGGAAGAGCCTTATGTCAAATATCCATGCAGCTGGACAATCCGGCCTCTGATTGTCCAGAAAGGCAAGGTCTATGTTGCCGGAGATAATCGGTCCATGCCGGCAGAACAGCACGTTTTCGGACAGGTTGATTATGATCTTTTAAGAGGAAAAGCACTATGGTAAGTATGAAACATTCATTCTTGAAAAAAGGAATTCTTTCCATTCTCATTCTGGTTCTTGTTCTCGGCATATAGGTATTCATTCATTTGTATCTGCTCCACCAGTCGCCTGAGTACAGGATCCGTTCGCGTCTGGAAGAAATGCTGGAACTGGCAGAGAAATCCGGCAGGGAGGGGGAATTGACAGAACTTGCTGCTGCCAAAGGAATCAGCGGATACTTTCAGGATCCCGCAGTTCTTGTAAAACCCGTATCCAGGACAGTCTCGCAGGGAGAAATTCTCCAGGCCGTATCCATGGCCCGGAGAGCATTTCAAAGCTTGAAACTGGACATGGACCGTTTTGCATTATCTCCTGGCCCGGAAGAAGATCTCTACCAGATTGAAATGATTCTGACTGTTTCAGGAATCCCGACCAGCACCGGTCAAAGAATCCGTGATGTATACAGTGTGCAGGCAAAAATTCGTTATGACAAGGAGAAGAAAAATTACCTTATCGAAGAGGTATCTCTGGAAAATCTGCTGACTCATTGACACAAAAAGACCTCTTCATGTCCTTTCTGCGGTTCTGCCAACGGTAAATTGGTTTGTCTGCATGAAATATTCAGCCTGTATAACATACTACTCCCTCCCCTACTGTCACGGTCATTCTGTGTGGACTATTCCGCATATGGCCCCCTTGAAATATTCAACTGGCACTCCACTCCTTTGAAAAACATACATATTGAAATTCTTTCTTACTCCTCCTGCCTGTTTTCAGCCATTTCCGGCAACAGTCCTGTAAAAAAACGGCTTCTGCTTATTTTCCGCTGCTCCGGATTGTAAAACAGACCGGAAGAAAGTACATTATCTATAACCTATATTCTTCAGATATTCGTGTTACGATTCAAAGTCTTGCCTTTTCCGAGGAAACCGGTACCAGGCTCCATGACCTGTATCATTCGGCAAGGCAAAACGGCTTATTCTAAAATAAGGAGTTTCAACAGTGCTGATTCTTCTGGCAGCGGCGGCATTCCTTGTTCTGACGGGAACCCTCTCTCTGTGTTTTTCACGGAAAGAGTCTTTCGCCGGAAAAACCGGACTTTTCGGCTGTATAGTATAGGGAATCAGTGGAATTATGGCTGCAGCCCCTCTGCTTATCAGAGAGACTCCTCCGCAGTTTCTGGAGTGGAAAGGATTCTCTTTTTTTCTCTCGCGCCTGGAAGGGGCTTTTCTTCTACCGGTTCTGATTCTGATTCCGCTGTGCGCCTTTCATGCGGCAGACTCTATTCGGAGGAACAATAAAGGCTGTTTCTGGTTTTTCTTTAATCTTCTGTGTGCGTGTGCAGTCGTAACACCTCTGGCCCATATGGGAAACGGACCGGAATTTTTACTGTTCTGGGAAATCATGGAACTTGCCGGGCTTGCTTTGATTCTGTTTCAAAGACACGGGAACATGTCCGGTCGGACAGCACGAGTTTATTTGCTCAGTGGATATGCAGGAATGCTTTTTCTGATTCCCATGTTTATTTTGCTGAATTGTTTTCAGTACACGGCTTATCCGATTTCCGCCATTATTTTTCTTCTGGCAGTTCTGGGGTTCGGGCTGAAAGCCGGTCTTCCCTTTCTGCATTTCGGACTTTATGAGGCCTAGGAGAAAACATCGACCTCGGTTTCTGCATTTCTGTCCGGTGCTGTAGGCGGACTTGGGATTTACGGCATTTTAAAAATAGCACTTCTCACCGAAGTTCCCGCCTGCGCAGGATGGATTCTCGGGATTGCAGGCACATGCGGATGTTTTATTTTTGCGGTACTTTCCCTGAACCGGGAAGACATCAAAAGTCTGACGATTTATTCCAGTATAAAAGATTTCAGCATTATCTGTCTCGGACTGGGCCTTGGGTTTCTGGGAATCCTTTCCAATAATCCGGAAATGGCCGTTTTCGGGTTCTGCGGCGGACTCTTTCATCTGTTTAATCACAGCATTCTCAAGCCAATGCTTCTGATCGGGACGGGAGCCATCCATCTTGCTGTTCGGACCTTTCGCATGAATAAGCTCGGCGGACTCTTAAAAAAAATGCCTGCTGCAGGATCTGTCTTCCTTTATGGAAATGCCGCATTGCTGGGAATTCCGCCTTTCAGCGGATTTTTCAGCCTGTTCATGATCTATGCCGCAGCGTTTTATGGTATTCAAAATTTCCATGAACTACCCGTTTTGATTCTGTCGATCTGTTCTGTTCTCGCCCTGTCTCTGGGCGTAACAATTTCCACAGCTGTTTTTTTGAAAACAGCGGGGCTTGTTTTCCTTGGAAATCCAAAAACTTCCATAGCAGAAAAAGCACATGATCCATCCTTCCTCACCCGGACAGCTTTGCTTTTTCTGACTGCGGTCTCCATCTGTCTTGCACTCTGGGCTCCTCTTGTTGTAAAGTGCTTCATGCCGCTGATCGGCTACTTCTAGCTGATCCGTCCGGAAATTGATCTGGAAGAGTTGACTGGAGCAGCATCCAGTGTTTCATCCGTTCTTATGCATATAAGTATTATCTGCGGCCTGTTTTTCTCCTTTTTCTCGCTGTTTGCGGTATTTCGCTGGACTCTTCCGCGTGGACGCATGGAGCGATATGAATCCTTCTGGAACGGCGGGTATGTCAGCCATTCGAATCCGGAACCATGCCACGGATCTGCTCTTTCAGCCGGACTTGAAGAGATCTTTCACCTTTTGTTGTCCAGCCGGCAAAAACAGGCGAGAATCTTTTTGCCGGGAAAAAATCTGGTAGACTGCTGTATTTTGAACGCATTCTGCTTCAAGGGGAATCCTGCTCCAGACGAGACAAACAGCAGAATTGGATCATCCAGTTCCTCTGATCCAGTTCATTCCGGTACAGCCTGCAGCAGCGGACAGATCAATGGAATACATAAACAGCAAAGGCGGCTGTCTTCAGATCTTTCCAGATATATGCTTCTCATGGCCGGAACCATCCTGCTCATGCTCTGGGCGGTTTTTCTGAGTCCGTGGAAAAACGGGCTGGACAAAACATCCGAAAGCACTGATCCGGAAGAAAAGTCTTCTGCAGAAACATCCGCCAGTCTGCAACCGACGACGGAGCCGATGTCTTCTTTGTTAAACGTTGAAAACGTCTTTATTCCGAAAGAACTTCCGTATGAAAATGTCTTCTCTTCCGTAGAAGGTTCCGGAAACATTTCCGAAGAAGGAGCTGCTGCTCAATGAACGATTCTGAAAAAATGCTGCATTTCTACTGGATTCTGATGTTTTTCCTGACTCTTGTTCTGGCTCCGTCCATGACAGGCATCCTCTGTAAAGTCAAGGCTTTATCTGCCGGACGTCGGGGACCATCGATTTTTCTGCCTTATCGTGAACTCTGGAAACTGCTTCAGAAGGGATCCGTCTACAGCTCGGGATCCTCGGACATTACCCGGATTGCGCCAATGGCATCACTTGCGGCTTTGACAGGGGCCTAGATGCTTCTGCCGTTTGCAGGGATTCCGGCACCTGGCTTCCTGGCCTTCCGGGGGGATTTTATTCTTTTTGTCTTTCTTTTCACACTGGCCAGAATCCTTTTTATTCTGACAAGCCTTGACTCCGGTTCATTCCTGGGAAGGATGGGTGCAGGCAGGCAAATGACGGAAACGCTTCTCACGGAAAGTGTATGGATGGCGTCCATGATATCGCTGACAGTTCTGGGACAAAGCACCAGTCTGAGCAGTCTTTTTTCCGGCCGTTCCGAAACAACTGCATTCTGGTCTGGAAATGGTTTATGCACGCTTCTAACAGCCGCAAGTCTGTTTCTGCTGATGCTCTCAGAATCTTCCCGAATGCCTTTCGACAACCCGGATGCCTCCTCGGAACTTTCCATGATTCGTAATGCAGAACTGCTGGACACCGGTGGACCGGATCTGGCATTCTTTCAGTATGCCGCGCATTTGAAAATGTGGCTTCTTGCATCTGTTGCAGTATTGACAGTATTTCCATGCGGAGGATCGCCTCTGGTGAATATGGTTCTTTTTATTTTGTGCGTATGGATGATCGGTTAGCTGACCGGTGTCCTTGAATCCCTTACGATAAAATTCCGAATTGGAGAAGGTTCCCGGATTTTGGCAGGAGTACTGGGATTGTCTTTGCTCTCTGTCATTCTGGCCCTGATGTCATTTCGTTAAAAAGGTGGTATCGGTCATGCAGAATACCATAGAAGTTTTACTGGTGCTGATTTTCGCAGCTGATTTTATGCTGGTAGTTTCCGGACGGCTGTCATTCTGTATTCAATGGACGGTTCTTCTGGGACTGCTTCTTGGGATTCTTCCTCTTTTTATTCAGGGAATGCAGTTCAGCCATCCTTGCTGGAACTATGCGGCAGCAATGGAAGG
>CASERY010000108.1 GCA_949290385.1 uncultured bacterium
TTTGAACAATCTCCGAAACCGCCTCATATAAGACAGGCCACTGCGGAAATTCTCAAATTACAGGAAGCTGGTCAAATGCTGAACGGACCTGCAATTACATCATGCCGCCCATGCCACCCATACCGCCCATGCCGCCCATATCAGGGGCTGCCGGTTTTTCCTTTTCAGGAATTTCGGTAATGAGGCATTCTGTGGTAAGAAGCAGACCGGAAATGGAAGCAGCATTCTGCAATGCAGAACGAGTGACTTTCTTCGGGTCGATAATACCAGCTTTAAGCATATCCACATATTTTCCTGTGGCAATATCAAAGCCGTCATTGCCCTTGCCTTCAAGGACAGCGTTCACAATGACACTGCCTTCATATCCGCCATTGGATGCCAGTGTGCGGAGGGGTTCTTCCACAGCGCGTCTGATGATGTCTGCACCGATGGCTTCATCGCCTTCAAGTTTCAGAGAATCCAGAGCGGAAACAGCACGGAGAAGTGCAACACCACCGCCAGGGACAATACCTTCCTCAACAGCCGCACGTGTTGCATGCAGAGCATCTTCCACACGGGCTTTCTTCTCTTTCATTTCGATTTCAGTAGCTGCACCAACATTGATTACGGCAACACCGCCTGCCAGTTTGGCAAGACGTTCCTGAAGTTTTTCACGGTCGTAGTCAGAGGTGGTCTCTTCAATCTGTTTGCGGATCTGGTGAACACGAGCCAGAATATCACTCTGTTTGCCGGCACCTTCCACAATGGTAGTATTTTCTTTTTCAATGGTAATGCGTTTTGCACGGCCAAGTTTATCCAGACCTACAGAATCAAGCTTGATTCCCAGATCTTCAGAAATCATGGTACCACCCGTCAGAATAGCAATATCTTCCAGCATGGCTTTTCTGCGGTCGCCAAATCCAGGAGCTTTGACGGCAGCGCAGTTCAGGATGCCTCTCATCTTATTGATCACCAAGGTGGCCAAAGCTTCACCTTCAACATCCTCTGCAATAATCAAAAGAGGTTTTCCAGTTTTGGCTACTGCCTGAAGAACAGGAAGCATGTCATTCAGGTTTGTAATCTTCTTTTCATTGATAAGGACATAAGCATCTTCCAATACGCATTCCATGTTTTCAGCATCTGTTACGAAATACGGAGAAAGATAGCCTTTGTCAAACTGCATACCTTCAACAATGTCAAGAGTCGTTTCAATGGTCTTGGCTTCTTCCACGGTAATGGTACCGTCTTTGCCGACCTTATCCATTGCATTGGCAATAATTTTGCCGATTTCAGCGTCGCCGTTTGCAGAAATTGTTGCAACCTGAGCGACCTGTTCGTTTTCGCTGACTTCCTTCTTGATCGTGTCAAGTTTATTGACAATGGCTTCAACAGCCTTGTCGATACCACGTTTCAAACTCATGGGATTTGCGCCGGAAGTAACGTTTTTAAGTCCCTGTTTGAAAATAGCTTCTGCCAGAACAGTAGCGGTTGTGGTACCATCTCCAGCAATATCACTGGTCTTGCTGGCCACTTCACGGACCATCTGAGCACCCATATTCTGGAACGGATTGGCCAGTTCCACTTCCTTAGCTACACTGACACCATCCTTGGTCACAGTGGGAGCACCGAATTTCTTATCCAGCACAACATTTCTGCCTTTGGGGCCGAGAGTTGCTTTAACGGCGGCGGAAAGCTGTTCCACGCCGGAGAGAAGCTGACGTCTTGCTTCGTCATTGAAAAGAAGTTGTTTTGCTGCCATAGTATAATCACTCCTTCATCGAGATCAATCGCTTATGATTCTTTTTCAGTTTTTATTCGAGAACGTTTCCAGCCATCAGTCAATTACAGCCAGAATATCGGAAGCATTCAGGATCTTGTATTCCTGATCATCGTATTTGATTTCAGTTCCGCCGTATTTGCTGGTAAGAACCGTATCTCCAACCTTCACATCAAATGCAACACGGTTGCCCTTTTCATCAATTTTACCAGTGCCCAGAGCAATTACTTTCGCTTGCTGCGGCTTTTCCTTGGCTGCATCCGGGATAAGAATTCCACCCTTCATCTGTTCTCCGATTTCAATGGTCTGAACCAGAACTCTGTCGCCAAGCGGCTGAATCTTGCAATTTGCCATGGTTTTGTGTCTCCTGTTTAATTTATGTTGAACTGTATGAATAATATTCATATGAAAGAACCGTCAGTCTGGGGTTTTCACATCAGACTGACGTTTCCAATTACTTACTTGTCGTCATCCACGACTTCAGCATCAACTACGCCGTCATCGTTTTTATTTCCGGTGTTTGTCTGAGCTCCAGCCGCACCCTGCGCACCAGCTGCGCCCTGAGCCTGCTGCTGTTTGTAAACTTCCTGACCAATAGCCATCAGTTTTTCTTCAAGATCTTTCATCGTGCTCTTCATCGCTTCGGTATCATCGCGCTCAATCTCTTTCTTGAGCTGTTCCACCGCAGCTGTGACGGGGGCTTTGACGCCATCCGGGACTTTGTCTCCAAGTTCCTTCAGCTGTTTTTCAGTCTGGTAGACCATTGAATCTGCACGGTTGCGGATCTCAATTTTCTCCTTGATGGCTTTATCCTCATTTTCATGGGCTTTGGCATCATCTACCATCTTCTGGATATCCTGTTCAGAAAGACCGCTGCTGGCTGTAATGGTAATTTTCTGTTCCTTACCGGTGCCAAGGTCTTTTGCAGACACATTCAGAATGCCATTTGCATCAATATCAAAGGCCACTTCAATCTGAGGAACGCCACGCGGAGCAGGAGCAATGCCATCGAGTCTGAAGCGTCCGATAGACTTGTTGTCTTTGGCCAAATTACGCTCACCCTGCAGAATATGAATGTCTACAGAAGGCTGGTTATCCACCGCAGTGGAGAATATCTCACTCTTGCGTGTAGGAATGGTTGTATTGCGTTCAATCAGCCGAGTCGTAACACCTCCAAGGGTTTCAATTCCCAAAGAAAGCGGAGTCACGTCCAGAAGGACCACATCGCCCAGGCTTGAGTTACCACTCAGTACACCACCCTGGATGGCAGCGCCTGCAGCAACAACTTCATCGGGGTTCACGCCTTTGTGCGGCTCACGATGGAAGATTTCTTTGACAACTTCAGAAACCTTCGGCATACGAGTCATACCGCCTACCAGAATCACCTCATTGATCTGACTGGTAGAAAGACCTGAATCTTTCAGGCAGTTTGTGCAAGGCAACTTACTGCGCTCAAGAAGAGGATCCACCAGTTTTTCAAGCTGAGCACGAGTCAGTGTCATCTGCAGATGAATAGGACCACTCTGATTCATGGTAATGAACGGCAGATTGATATCAGAGCTCATGCTGGATGACAACTCAATCTTTGCCTTCTCTGCGGCTTCTTTCAATCTCTGAAGAGCCTGCGGATCATTGCGCAGATCGACGCCGTTTTCAGCTTTGAACTGATCAGCAATCCAGTCCATCACAACCTTATCGAAGTCATCACCGCCCAAGTGTGTATCACCGTTGGTAGCCTTCACTTCAAAGACACCATCACCGATTTCCAGAATGGAGATATCAAAAGTACCGCCGCCCAGGTCATATACAGCAATTGTTTCGTCTTTGCTCTTATCCATACCATATGCAAGAGCTGCAGCGGTAGGTTCATTGATAATACGTTTCACATCCAGTCCGGCAATCCGGCCTGCATCCTTTGTAGCCTGACGCTGTGTGTCGTTGAAGTAAGCAGGAACAGTAATGACAGCTTCTGTAATCTTTTCACCCAGGAATGCTTCAGCATCGGTTTTAAGCTTCTGCAGAATCATTGCGGAAATTTCCGGAGGTGAATAGAGCTTGTCGCCCACTTTAATATAGGCATCGCCGTTTTTTCCTTCAACGACTTCATAAGGAACTCTTTCCAGTTCGCCTTTCACTTCGTTGAATTTACGCCCCATGAAACGCTTGACAGAAAAGATTGTGTTCTTCGGATTGGTTACAGCCTGACGTTTAGCGGTCTGGCCAACCAGTCTTTCTCCATTTTTCGTAAATGCTACAATGGAAGGCGTTGTATTCGCACCTTCGGCATTGGGAATAATCTTAAAGGTATTTCCATCCATTACAGCCATGCAGCTGTTTGTGGTTCCAAGGTCAATTCCAAGAATTTTGCTCATAGTAAGGAATCCTTTCATGGTTATTTGATTTTTTTGATAACTTACGCCTTACTAATAAGCAAAGATCATGCCAGGTCTTCTTCTATTTGATTTTTCTCTTTTGTTTTCAATGATTTATTTTTTTACTCATTCAAAGAGTCTTCAAAAATACTTCCTGAAATCAAAAAACTGAAGTGTGCCATTGTGTCAATCTGTCACAAAAGAATCCAGAATCTGCGACATATGGAACACTGTGTGACACAGGCATCCTGCAGTCGCCGCAGGAAAAGTATTCCACCTCCGTTTTTTATTTTTCCTATTCTTGTTTTGTGTCTTGTGTTTCAGGAAATTCCCCCTCTTTCCTATTTTCCGCCTCTCTCGGAGGGGCAATACATCCTCCATCGCCCCCCTTTTTCCAGGAGAATATCAGGAAGGCATTTTCAAGGCATTCCACGCCTTTTCCAGCAAAGGTGGAGAAACCTTCCGAAGCGTCTGAAGTTCAGGGGTGAAAGCGGAAATTCTTGCTTCTTCCAGATACAGGAAAAAGTCTGCCAGGGATTTCATTCTCTCAAGAGGCTGGTCCATTGATAAGACCAGATGAAATTTCCGGAGGTAAGGATCCAGCCATAATCCCTTTTCCCTGTCTTTGGCAGGAGACTGGAGAGCCCGTTCCAGACGAACTGTCAGAGATTTCAGATACCTCCGGTACTGCTGTACAGCTTCAGGTATACGCAGAAATCCCTTTCTGAACAGAAAATCCAGTTGGCGGGATGCATCCATAAAAGTAAAAGACTCCTCCGGCAGGCGATCCAGCAGTCTATCTGCTTTTCCCAAGGCTTCATGAATCTGTTCAAGCATTTCCAGATTCTCTGCAACCAGTTCAGAAAGGATGTCCCTTGATTCTTCACAAAGTTTTTGAAACTGAGCACCCGAACGAATTTCCACAAGCGGGATCCGCAAGGCTTCTCGAATGGCATTGTTCATAAAATCATCCTGCCATTCCGAATATTTCTGGAAAAGAGCAAGCTTCATGGAGGAGGGAATCTTCAAAGAATTTTTTAAATAACGCACCAGACTGCCCTGCTCCATCCGGTACAGTCTGAAAATTCCACGCTCATGCTCAGCAGCCGCCTCATCCGAATTCAGGAACAATGAAATGCCAACGGTTTTTTCAGATTCATCCGTCAACGCAGGATACACCAAGCGGCTCCGGTCGTCAGCAACCGGAAGAGAAATGGGCAGGACATCCGCTCCTGGCCAGGAAGTGCATCCGGAAACTTCATAGAGTTTGGAAATCTTGTGGGCACTGGAAATTTTTGAACCTGACTCACGACTTTCCGGCATTTCTGTAACGACCCGTAAAATCCGACCGTTCTCAGAACTGTGCACCGCAAGTTTCATGCGAAGGAATTCCGGCAGATATTCATCTTCCATACCGGACGGATCTGCGATTTCCTGTCCATAAACGGATTTCAGAAAATCTGCCAAAGCTGAAGAAAGTTTCTGGTCCATCAGGATATTACCCTTTCTGCATTCCTCCACAAACAGTTCCGTACAGTCTGAAAGCGGCATCAGCTCTTTCCGGATACTTTTCGGCAGACCCCGGAGCATATAATCCACCTTCCAGCCCAAGTATCCCGGTACAAGATAATCCAGCACATGTCTTGGAAGAAGATTCAATTCATCCTCCCGGGCATGAAGCGTAATGCCATCATCTTTCTCTCCAGGATCAAATTCATAGACAAGTTTGAAATGCAGTCCGGCAAAACTCAGTCTGTCCGGGAAATCCTCCTCCCGTACAGACTCCGGAAGAGGAAGTATATAGTCCTCTTTTCTGGGTGCAAAGGCCTGTTTGTGTTTCTGCCAGCAGCGCTTCAGCGATTCCGCACTGTAAGCCCAGGACGGCAGCACGGAGTCAAAAAAGAGGTACAACGCCTCACTGTCCACCAAAGAATCTTCTCGCCGCATTTTCTGTTCCAGGTGTCGCGCATCCGCCAAATCTTTTTCGAATGCCTGCACCCAGGGAATTCCCGGCAGATGCACTTTTCCCGTCACAAGCCCTTCCCGGATAAAGACCTCCCGGGCGGCCTATGGATGAATCGGACCATAATGACGCCGTCTCCCAGGATGAATCACCAGCTGCCCGGCCATAACTTTTTCCCTGGCATACACAAATCCCGATGTGGCATCCCAATGAACCGAATCATAGTGCTTCGTGCAGATATGGGGAGCTGTCTCCTCCAGCCATTCCGGCAGAACCACACAACAGTTGCGGGCAAAAACACGGCTGGTCTCCACCAGAGCAAAAGTCAGAATCCATCTGGGAGGCGCTTTCAGACGTGTTAAAGAAGACCCTGGAAACAGCAGAAAAGAACGTCCGTTCATATCCTGATACATTTTGGTTTCCGGATTCAGACATGCCAGCTGCCGAGGCAATCCGCTCATAAAAGACTTGTGAATATCGTCCTTCCGCCATGAATGTTCCTCTTGTTCAAGAGATTTTGACAAGTGTTCCGGATGAAAATCTGGAAACAGCTCCAACAGATCTTCTGCGAGGTTGCTCCATTCCCGCATTCTTCTAAAATTCAGAAAATATTTTATGCAGAATCTCCGCAGGGCTGAGTTGGAAATATGTCGTTCTCTTTCTGTCGCTTTCCATAAATTCAGGATTGTCAGAAAATCCGATTCCGGATCCAGAAATTCCTTTCTTGAGGCATCGGCTTCCGCCGCTTTTTCAAACGGACGCTCCCGTGGATCCTGTATGGAAAGAAAAGACACCGCAGCAATCAGTTCCGGTAGCACCTGTCTCTTTTTTCCTTCCAAGAGCATTTTCCCCAGATGCGGATCCAGCGGAAACTCTGCCAGAGTCCATCCAACCGACGTAAGATGCTGTTTTAAATCAATGGCATGAAGATCTTCCAATGCACGAAGCCCTTCCCGTATGTGCGCATTTCCCGGCGGATCCACGAAAGGAAAATCTTGAATAGGCGGCAGTTTCAAAGCAGCCATCTGGAGAATGACTCCGGCTAGAGAAGAACGCTGAATTTCCGGATCGGTATACGGATCCGCATTTGCCAGATCCTCCTCGCTGTACAAATGCACACAGACACCATCCCGCAACCGCCCGCAGCGTCCTCGACGCTGGCGTGCACTTGCCTGGGAAATCATTTCAATCCGAAGCTCCTGAATGCGGCTTTTCGGATTATAGCGACTGAGACGCACCAGACCGGAATCTACAACAAAGCGAATCCCCGGAATCGTCAGGGAAGTTTCCGCGACATTGGTAGACAGGATAATCCGCCTCCGGGTGGAACGTTGAAAAATCCTGGCCTGGTCCGTGGAACTCAAACGGCCGAACAGCGGAAGAATTTCTGTACGGGAATACCGTCGTCCCTCCAGGAAATCCAATGCCTCACGGATTTCCCGTTCCCCCGGCAGAAAAACAAGAATGTCTCCGTCGGAATCCAGATCAGACAGAAAATCAATTCCCCGGGCAACAGCTTCAGAAAGTTCTTCATCCTTGTCCGGCTCCAGAAAACAATCCTCCACAGGAAAAAGCCTGCCTTCCACTTCAATTACCGGAGCATCGTCGAAAAAAGCGGCAATCCTGGAGGATTCCAATGTGGCCGATGAGATAATCACACGAAGATCTTTTCTGCGCTGCAGCAGAAGTTTCATATATCCAAGCAGAAAATCGATATTCAAACTGCGCTCATGTACTTCATCCAGAATAATACAGTCGTACTGAAGAAGATCAGGATCTTCCCTGGTCTCTGCCAGAAGGATGCCGTCTGTCATGAACTTAACTACCGTTTTGTCGCTTGTACGGTCATCAAAGCGAACCTTGTAGCCGACACCCTGTCCAGGAGCTGTATGCAGTTCAGCACTCAGACGCTGAGCCAGCGCTGATGCAGCAATTCGCCTTGGCTGTGTACAGCCGATTCTTCCAGTGCGTCCGAACCCTTGTTTCAACGCGGCTTTGGGCAGCTGGGTCGTCTTCCCGGACCCAGTGGATCCGCATACGATTACAACCTGGTGATCCCGGAGAGCTTTTTGGATTTCAGGGATTTTTTCAGTAATAGGCAAATCCTTCGGGAACTCACAAACCAGGCTGTCCGCAACCGGAACCAAAGAACGGTCCTGAGCCAGTACAATCCGATTCAGAAAAGAAGCTGTCTGCTGAGTAAATTCTTGCACTTTCAACTGGTCGGGAGGCAGTTCCATCAGGCGAAAAAGACGGCGGCGTGCTCCTTCCAGTCTTTTTCTGTCCGAAAGCCGGAGGCGTGCCCATACAGCATTCACTTGCTCCTGCAATAAGCAGCAGGAAAAACTTTGTTTTCTCATGTTTTTTCCATACTAGAATTTCCGATGTACTGAATTCTGTCTGTAAGCCCCCCGCTTAAGTCATTGCGCAGCCGATATTCTGAAATATCCCTCTACATTTTCATAACGGATTTATACTTCCCCGAGAAGAAAATTTCCTTGTTGATATGCGAACTCAATCTGAATTTTCACAACGGATTTGCGCTTTCCCTTCTGAAAACTTCCTGCAAAATCTCTAGTCTATAGATCTATAGCGTAAAACTACCTTTGAAAAAAGAACAGGGAGAACAACCGTTTCCACGCAAAACCTCACCCTCTACTAAGGAATACCACCCCGAACAGGAAGCAGCTCTTTGCCTGCCATTTCAGAAAACATCTTTTGTCCCTGCCGAATGGAAATCGCAAAAAACAACGCAGTAATATACCGCGGAAAAGATTTTATACAATCCTATTAGGAGGATTCTTTTTCTGTCTCACGTTTCTGAAAATGCCTTTCTATACTTACAGTTCTTGTAATTTACTATAAACCATCTCATCCTTGTCAAAATTTTCCATGAAAAACTAAAAATCCATCATAGAATTTTTTTGATTTCTCTTGACAAGTTTCATATTCCGGTATATGTTGCTTAATCAGGAATTTTTTTGATTTCTTATCAAAAAACAAAAAGATCTGTATTTTATTCTGGCTGTAGATTGTCCATGGGTAACAGTCAGAAAAATAAAGCATTTCACAACCAGAAACAAAAACAACACAAAATAAACGGAGATTTTTATGATGAAACACCGTACTATACTGTTTATGCTTTCCTGCCTGGCCATGTTCCTCTTCACAACAGGCACTGTTTCTGCTCAGGCTCAAGCAGAACTCGAATGGAACGAACTTGACATCAAAACCACCGTTCAAAATGCAGATGGCTCCAGATCCAGATACTCCATCGAATTGAAAGTCTACCGCGACAATTCCTATGCCCAGGTAGAAGTTGAATGCAATGATATTGAATGCAAAATGGATTCAGCCAACCGCAAAGTTCTGGAAGGATGCTCCATCAACACATTGAAAGTCTATGCTGATCCCAGCTGTGGCGTTCGGTTCACGCTTTCAGACCCGACCACAGGCAAAGTAGTAACCTGCACTCCAACAGTCCGCGGTATTACCAGCACTGTCACAACCGCCGGCACCGGAAGCACAGCAGTGGAAAAACCTGCTGCAACCAATCCATTTGCCAGATAACAGGAATTATCTTCAGTAAAAGACTCAAACTTTCTCAGAGAAAACCAATGGAAACTCCAGCCTCATGGACAGGCGATTATTCGCTTCAGCTTAATGAGATTGCTCCGGATGGGAAAATCCGAACTTGCGTACTCTTCAACATTCTTCAGGATGCTGCAGGGAAGCATGCAGATCAGCTGGGGCTGGGGCTTCGTCAACTTCGAGAAAACCATCTGATATGGGTACTTTCCCGTATTCGCCTTCGCATGGACGAATATCCCGAATACGGGGACAGTATCCGGATTGTTACGTATCCCAGCGGTTTTGACCGGCTTTTTGCCTATCGACAGTTTGAAATGCTTTCCGCTGACAGTGGAAAGCGTCTCGGGGTAGCAGGCAGTGCCTGGTTGACACTGAACCCAGAAAACTATCATCCTGTTCCGCCTGAAAAATACATCCGGAACAGAAGGCCATGGAATCAAAACCGGGAAATTTTCTTTCAGAAAGATCTCGGAAAAATCCATATGCCGCAGGAACAGATGTCCAGCCTGATTCTGCCGCATCGCATTTCCTGCACAGAAATTGATTATAACAATCATTTGAACAACGCCTATTATGCGGTCTTTACAGAAGATTTTCTGGGAGAAGCCTCCAAGTCCCTTGTGCGAATGCGGGATGTCCAGATTAATTTCAATGCTTCAACCGCTTTCCAGGATACCTTATACTGTCAAGGTGTTTAGGAGAATGCTTCCGGTCTTTTTTATGTGGAAGGCATTCAAAAAAGTTCTGGAAAAAATGCTTTTCAGGCACATGGGATCTTTGAGAAAGTGCCCATGCCTTCTAAATCTTGTTCAATCAACCGCTGAATACGGTAAGTATTTCTTTTACGCTGTTTTATATGTCCTTTTTTTTCTCCGGACAGCAGTCTCTAATTTGATCCAGAAAAACTGCAGCCGCTTTTGAAAAAACCTGATATTTCTTCCAGACAAGGCTGGAACCTGATTCCAATACAGGATTCAAGGGTAGAAAGCAGAGATTTTCCCCAGCGATATTTCCAAATTCCAGTGTAAGTGCACTGGCAAGGCCTCTTTTTACAAGAAGAGAAGCGTTTCCAATCAGATTGTGCACTGCTACAATATTCAGTTTTTCAAGAGTTCCCCCAAACCATTCCACGTAAGGATTCCTCACCGCCTTGCTGTGCAGATCACATCTGGAACAAATCAGCGGAATATTCCGCAAATCTTCCGGAGAAACAGACCTTTTTCCTGCAAGCGGATTATCAGTACGTGTCAGTAATCCCCAACGGTCCTTGCCAGGTAGTGTTATGCTTCCATATTTTGTAACATCCACAGGTTGTAGAAGAATACCGAAATCAAGCAGTCCGTTATCAAGCCGGCTCATCACATCATCTGCAACGCCTGTATATAAATGATATCGTATGTTAGGGTAAATACTATGGAGTTCACAAATTGCATCTGCAACTAATTCCATTGCCTGACATTCTCCCCCGCCAATATAAATATCTCCGGCAATATTTTCGCCAATTGAATTGAACTCAGATTCTGTTTTCTATACCAGTGCCAGAATTTCTTCTGCACGTTTACGCAGAAGAATCCCCTCCGGTGTCAATGTGATATCATGAGTTTCGCGGTTCAGCAGTTTCTGTCCAAGTTCCTCCTCCAGATCCATCATCTGTCTTGAAAGCGTCGGCTGTGTGACATGCAGATATTTTGCAGCACGGGTGAAACTGCGTTCTCTGGCAACCGCCAGGAAATAACGAAGTAATCTGAGCTCCATAAGAAAATCCTTTCATTTCCTATCATACTATAATCTACCAATCCATGCCTGTAAAGCATAGGCTGGTATATCAAGAAAGTATTTGCTGCCATTCCATATTGAATTACATTAAAATCATAGAGGAGACAAGACATAAATCTATTTTACAAATTACAAAACGCGCTGTCATGGATTTTGAATCCATACTTCTCGACATTCAAAAGGATGTCCTGAAAAAAATACTCGAAACAAATCCAGGATCGCAAACGTCTTCTTCTGTCTCTGAAAAAAAATAAATCATGCGGAATATACCGCTGTAAAGGGACAAATAAATAGAAT
The DNA here is from genome assembly GCA_949290385.1 of uncultured bacterium. Lineage (GTDB taxonomy): Bacteria > Verrucomicrobiota > Lentisphaeria > Victivallales > UBA1829 > CASERY01. The sequence goes on from CASERY010000108.1 coordinate 11,756, forward strand.
CCAATTCACTGATTGAATTCCCTTGAGGAATCTTCGGCAGATAGAAAACAAAACACTTTAAAAAAGGAGAACAGCAAAATGATCAAAAAAGCAATGGCGTGTATGATGGCTGCGGCAATGATTTCAGGAGCCGGATGTGCCGACAACAAATCCTTCAGCACTTCATCAGAAAAGGTGGCTGCTGAACCCTCCAAGGTGCTTATTGCCTATTTTTCATGGAGCGGCAACACTCGTACTGCTGCTGAATACATCCAGAAAGCCACCGGGGGTACGCTTTTTGAAATAAAACCTCTTAAAGCCTATCCGGATGACTACGATGAGTGTGTGGATCAGGCAAAAAAGGAATGCCGTGACGGATTCAAGCCTGAACTTGCCTCAAAAGTGGATCAAATGGATCAATACGATGTCATTTTTGTCGGAAGCCCGAACTGGTGGGGAACCATGGCGCCTCCCGTTGCCACCTTTTTAACATCTTACGATTTCAAGGGGAAAACGGTAATTCCATTTTTCACGCATGGCGGCGGCGGAGTGCAGAACTGCGAACGGGATGCCCATCAGTTGTGTCCGGATTAGAATATGCCAAAGGCTGGAGTTTTTTCCGGAAGCCGCATTCAGCGTTCTGAGGAGGATGTCATCCAGTGGGTTAATAACTCTTTAACCATCCATAAGTAATTATGAGGAAAACTATGAAAAAGATTGCTCTGCTCGGAATTCTTCTTGCTTTCTTCTGCACTGCGAATCAAACGGAGGCTAAAAATTCCATGAATACACTTGACGCAAAAGAAACTGCCCTTGTTGCAATCAGCATGTACACAGCACAGGGGGATATGCCCAGACTGAAACAAGCTCTCAGTACAGGCCTTGATGCCGGCCTTACAGTCAATGAAATCAAGGAAGTGCTTGTCCAGCTGTACGCTTACTGTGGCTTTCCGCGCAGTCTGAATGCCCTGGGGAACTTCATGCAGCTTACTTAGGAGCGTGAGGCAAAAGGCATTCAGGATGACTTCGGGAAACTGCCTGGTCCGCTTCCTGCGGGGACAAGTCTCGAGTTCGGGACAGTCAACCAGACCAAGCTCTGTGGTGCTCCCGTTCAGGGGAAACTTTTTGATTTTGCCCCCGCCATTGATGAATTCCTTAAAGCACATCTCTTCGGGGACATCTTCGCACGTGACAACCTCGACTGGCGTACCCGTGAAATCGCAACCATTGCCGCTCTTGCCGCCATGACAGGCACTGAAAGCCAGCTCAATTCCCATATCGCCATAGGGAAACTCAACGGCATTACGGATGAACAGGTTTCCCAAATTCTGTCAATGGTCTACGGCAATGAACTTGGTGTTCCGAAGATCAGTCCATTTCCTGTTGGCAGTGAAAATTCTGCTTATGCACAGTATTTCTCAGGAAAATCCTATCTTGCTCCAATGACAACCGACAAACGGCTCAATGTTCCTGTCTCCAATGTCTCCTTTGAACCCGGATGCAGAAACAACTGGCACAGCCATACCGGAGGCCAGCTTCTGATTGCGGTTGGAGGCACAGGGTTCTATCAGGAACGCGGAAAAGAAGCTCGGAAACTGCTCCCGGGTGATGTGGTTGAAATACCGCCCGATGTAGAGCACTGGCACGGTGCTGCCCCGGACAGCTGGTTCTCCCATCTTGCCATCGAGTGCAATCCATCTTCCAACAGAAACACCTGGTTGGAACCTGTCAGTGATGCAGATTATCAAAGCGCAACCGCTCAAAAATAAACTGGAAATTCATCCTTATGAACTTACTTTGGAAAAAATGTCTGTTCGCTTTCTTCGCTGCAGTGTTGCTGCTTCCTCTGTCGGGAGCCGAACTTTCTCAGGAATCCACCCTGTTCCTTACTGAAAGACCTGCTGACGCACAGCAAACGATGACGAAGGCTGTCCGTGATTAGATTGCCGGAAATCTTGACCCCCTGAACAAGGTTCGGACTTCCACGCTCAAGGATACAGAACCCCCTCCAGGAATCCGAGTGGAAAACACGTTCACGGACGGAAGAAAAATCCGTTTTTATTTTCCGTCTGAAAAACCGGGGAAAAGCATTGTTCTCTATCTGCATGGCGGAGGCTGGACTATAGGAAGCATTGAAGGCAGTGCCCGAATCTGTGGAGACCTGGCAGCTGAGACAGGGATCGATATTGCCACCTTGGATTATCGTCTTGCTCCGGAATACAGAGCACCGGCAGCGTTGGATGATGTACTCGCCGCTGTGCAGATGCTTCAGGACCGGGGATATGAGCGCATTTATCTTGCCGGGGACAGTGCCGGGGGCAATCTTGCTGCATGCGCAGGCTGGAAACTGCGCTCGGAAATTGCAGGTCTTCTTCTTTACTACCCGGTCGTACTGGCAAAACAGGATGGATCTGAATCCTGGAAAGAATATGCCGAAGGATTTGGACTTGACGGAGATCTTATGGATGCATTCAATGAATCCTATGCTCCTGGGAAATAGGCGGAAATGCCTGAAGTTTCTCCGCTTCTCGCAAAAGATTTTTATCATTATCCGGAAACCCTCATTGTGGCTGCGGAATGTGATGTTCTGCACGATCAGGGAAAAGCATTTGCCAGTCTTCTTGCTCAAAACGGTATTGCGGTAACCCACATAACTATCCCGGGAACGCTCCATGCATTCATGACTTATCCGGGAATGGAAAAAGCCTATCGCTCAGGCTTGGATGCTGCAGTAAAATTTCTTCAAAAAAAGGAGAAAGAAACCATGAAAACATCGGTAACTCCGGCAAGCATTGTCCGTCTCTCCCGCATTGAAGTCGATCCTGCACGGCTTCCGGAGTATCTGACTCTTGTAACAGAATGCGGGAAAAAATCCATGGCTCAGGAACCCGGAGTGTGGATGATGTATTCCATGCAGGAAAAAGCACATCCAGAAAGGATCACCATTCTGGAAATCTATGCAGATCCAGCCGCTTATGAGAACCATATCAAAACCGAGCATTTTCAAAAATACAAGAATGAAACCCGGGAAATGGTCCGCAAGCTGGAACTTCTTGACCAGAATGCGCTGATTCCCTCGATGAAAATGAAATAATAATTGCAAATCCTGACAGGGGAAGAATTCTTCCCCTGCCCTTTCTTCCATTTCCAAAAGTCTATCTGCCAGTCAACTGCCGATAGATTTTTAGATGGAATTCAAATACGTGTTTGTGCCGTTTGTACGGTTTGTTTCCCGGATATTTCATAACAGCAGCAGTTCATGCAATCTCTGTTCTCAGCAGACACCCTTCTTTCCTCATAAAGGGGGAAAAAGGCTTTGATTCCGGCTGAATATGATCCAGCACTCAGCAGTGGCAGTCTTTTAAAAGCAGAAGTAAAAAAACGGAATTACTTAAAAAAATTGATTCATCCTTAACGGGTTTTATTGAATTTTCCGTACGACTGCCGTGTTTGAAAGAAAAAGATTTTTCATTTTTTTTGAAAAAATCAGTTTGACTTACGCCGTCTGCCATATTTTAATAACTGGCAGTAAATTTGGAAGGGAAGAGACATATCTATGAAAAATCCGTATAAAATATACCGATTCACACGAATTGGAATATCCCTGCTTTTTCTGGCATGCGCAGGAATGGCATTTTCAGGATTCAGCAGGATTGCAGATGTTCTGCTGAAAATGCAGTTCGGTCCGGCTCTGATGAAATGTTTTGCCGCCTTTTCAGCGGGAGCTCTTGCTTGTGTCCTGTCCATTGCACTGATAACAATTCTTTTCGGACGTTTCTATTGTTCATTTTTCTGCCCGTTCGGTATTCTGCAGGACTTTTTCGGATGGATTTCACGACGCAAGGCAAAAACTGTGCCGGATTTTCGGAAGACACGTTATGTAATCGGAGGAATTTCTTTCGGAATGCTTATTGCAGGATGGACAGTGCCCTTCCTGTTTCTGGATCCTTACTCAAACTTCGGGAGAATTGTCGGGGCTTTTACAGCCGGAGGATTCCTGCCGCTTCTGCTTATTGCAGCTCTCGCATTCTGGAAAAAAAGAATCTATTGCACCACTGTCTGTCCGGTGGGAATGTTGCTGGGACTGCTGGCAAAACACAGTCTTTTCCGTCTGCATATTGCCGAAGAAAACTGTGTTAAATGCGGTATATGCGCAGGCTTCTGTCCATCCGGATGCATCGATTCTTCAAAAGGCACCCTCGACAATGAACGCTGTGTTCGCTGTATGAACTGCCTCGCAGAATGCCGTACACACGCCATTCATTTTTCCATGCCGAACTTCAGAGAAAAAGCAGAAAATGCAAAAAATACGGAAAAAGCCAGCCTTCCAGTCGATCAAAGCCGTCGGGCATTCCTGATCAATGGCACGGTGCTTCTTGCCGGTCTTGCAGCAGGAATCGTCCTCGCAAAAACCGGAATGAACAAATAGATTCAATACGCAAGAAAACTTTGGATCCTGCCGCCGGGGGCCGGAGACATCCAGCGTTTTGCATCCAAATGTACAGCCTGTCAGCTTTGTACAGCGAATTGTCCGGCACAAATTATTCTTCCCTCCCCGGGAGGGGCAGGCCCTGTTTCACTGGATTTGTCAAAAGGCTTCTGCCAGTATAACTGCAAACGCTGTTCAGAAGTGTGCCCCACCGGTGCAATCCGTCCGCTAACCCTTGCTCAAAAACAGAAAACGAAGATCGCCGAAGCAAAATTCAATCCGCGTGTCTGTATTGTTTTCCAGGACGGGGAAAAATGCGGCAGATGCGCAAAAGTCTGTCCGACAAAAGCTATAACACTGCGCACAACAGGCGCCCCCCGATTGAACTCGACACTCTGCATTGGCTGCGGAGCCTGTCAGACAGTCTGTCCAGCCCCCGAAAAGGCCATGACTGTCCACGAAATTGAGAAACAAATATTTCTGAAGGTTTAACCATGCAGCCGTATAAAGATCTTGGATTTGCCAAACTGGACCTGGAGCGCACTTGCCGGACAGGACAGGCGGAAACAATCTACTGTCCCGGGAAAAACGCTGAGCAGCTTGCCCGGATTATGCACTCTTTTCAGGAATCCGGGACACGCGTTCTCGGAACAAAATGTTCTCAGGAACAGTTTGATTTCCTGTGCGCTGCATCTATTCCGGTCAAATATTGTTCTGTTTCAAAACTGCTGTTTTCAGAATGGGGATCCATTCCGCATCTTCAGGGACATATTGCTGTCTGCACCGGAGGCACTGCCGATATTCCCGTAGCGGAAGAAGCGGCAGGAACGGCAGAATTCTTCGGTGTCAAGACTGAACGGTATTATGATGTCGGGGTTGCAGGACTTCACCGACTGCTGGCAAAACTGGACACTATCCGCCAAGCCGATGTTGTCATAGCCGTTGCAGGCATGGAAGGCGCTCTCGGGAGCGTCCTTGCAGGACTGATTGAAGCCCCGCTTATTGCAGTGCCCACCTCGGTTGGATACGGGGCCAGCTTCGGAGGCATTGCACCTCTGCTGACAATGCTTAATTCTTGTGCGGAAGGCATGTCTGTTGTCAATATCGACAACGGCTTCGGTGCCGGAGTTCTTGCATGCCGGATCTTGCGAATAATGGAAAGGAGATCCAAAGACAAATGAGTTCCATACTTTATCTTGAAGGTTCATCCGGCATTTCCGGGGATATGACAGTGGCCGCACTGCTTGATCTGGGAGGAAACCGGACTAAGCTCGACAACGCCCTGAACAGTCTGCAGCTTGATGGATTCAGCTACGCCATATCCCGAAAAAAATCTTATGGAATTGCCGGATGTGACTTTGATGTCCATCTGTCAGGCCATCCCCATGAGCACGATCATGACCATGAATCAGGCCATCCCCATGAACACGATCATAACCATGAATCTGACCATCCCCATGAGCACAATCACAACCATGAACACAGGAATCTGGCGGATGTTTATGCAGTCATTGATCGAGCAGATATAACGGAACATGCCAGTTTCCTGGCAAAAAAAATCTTCCGCATTGTAGCCGAAGCCGAAGCACAAGCCCATGGATGTGCCCTGGAGGAAGTTCACTTTCATGAAGTCGGTGCGGTAGACTCCATTGCCGACATTGTGGCTGTCTCTGTACTCGCAGATGACCTAGGAATCACAGAATGCATTGTTACAGGTCTTTCAGAAGGAAGAGGTTTTGTACGCTGTCAGCATGGAGAACTGCCCGTTCCCGTTCCGGCGGTTTTAAATATAGCAAAGAAATACGACATTTCACTGCGGACTGTCCAAGTCTGTGGGGAAATGGTTACGCCTACAGGCATTGCCATTGCCGCCGCTCTCAGAACAAGAACTGAACTGCCCGCAGAATATCATATAGAAAAAGTTGGTATCGGGCTTGGCAAACGGGATTTTGGACGGGCAAATATTCTCAGGGTCATGCTCCTACGTGAGGAAAGCAATCCAGAACAGGTTTATCTCGCAGAATGCAATATTGACGACTCCACCGGGGAAACCTTCGGCTATGCCATGGAAAAACTTATGCAGGCAGGTGCGCTGGATGTTCACTTTATTCCCTGCTTCATGAAGAAAAACCGTCCAGCTTATCTTCTGCGGGCAATCGTCCCCAAAGTTCTTCTCCCGGAAATTGAGAGAATTATTTTTGAAACGACAACAACGATCGGGCTTCGGAAAATCCCTCTGGAACGGACTCGCATGAACCGGGAGGAAGTGGAAATTTCCCTTCCCGTTGGAAAAGTAAAGGCAAAAAAATGCACCTGGGGAAATATTGTCCGTTGTTACCCCGAATATGAAAGTGTCAGACAACTTGCCGATGCAGTCGGCATAGATTTCCCATCCCTTTTCAGACAGGCACAGGAAATGGGAGAAAGTCAATTACAGTTATCTGGAAACAATGAATGATCCTTATTGCCGATGTTTGCAAAAAGTACGGATAGGATGAAAATACAGTCAGGCTTGAAATGCCGACAAGGGTTTCGAAAAAATACTGATTCGTTACAATAAAGTCGCAGGAGGTATGGTATGTCACTGGGATTCACAGAAATTATTTTAATTGTACTCTTCATTCTTATTGTTTTCGGAGCAAAGCGTATTCCTGAGCTTGCCCGGGCTCTTGGAAGGGCTTCCTACGAATTTAAAAAAGCCAAGGAATCCCTCTCTCAGGAAGGACAGGAATGGATGAATGCAGCAGAAAAAGCCGCTGAAAAGGAAAATAAACAGGAAACAATTAAAGAAGCGAAAGCGGTCGAAAAAGAAGAACGGAACAACGTGCATGAAGAATGAGGATACGGAAAATACATTCATTGCACACCTGACTGCACTCCGGAATACACTCCTCCGATGTATTGCAGGAACTGTACTGCTGTATCCGATAGGTTATCTGCTCTCCCCGTATGCAATCAGCTTCCTTGTACAGTGGAGTTTTCCGGAAACAGCTGGCAAGCTGCATTATTTTGCACCCATGGAGGTTTTTTGGGTACAGCTCAAACTCGCCCTGATTCTTGCCCTTGTCATGGCTTATCCATGGAATATTCTGCAAATCTGGCGTTTTCTGCTTCCGGCTCTCTACAAAGAGGAACGGCATGCTTTCGGCTGGTGGCTGATTTTTTCATCCGTATTATTCTTCGGCGGAGCAACCTTCTGCGTCGGTCTGATTCTGCCAATGCTCATGAACTTTTCCGGAGGTTTTGCCACGCCGGAGCTTCAGCCCATGCTGGGACTCTCAAACTTTCTGAACCTTGCAGGATGGCTCATGCTTGCTTTCGGTGTCATGTTTCAAACTCCAATTGCAGTTCTGCTGGCAGTGCGTTTCGGCATTATTACAACAGAATCTCTGAGAAAGAAACGCCCTTACGTCATGACAGTCATTCTTATTGCAGCGGCCATTCTGACACCTCCGGATGTCATCAGCCAGATCATGCTTGCACTTCCAACGTGGCTTTTATTTGAACTGGGACTTCTACTGTCCTCAAAAATTGAAAAACATCAGGAAATGGAGGCCTCTCAGAACTGATCACACTTCAGAATAAAAAAAATTGCCGATAAACAGAACCTGCAGAATTCCGGATTTTCCGGTTGAACTGTCCTGTCGGATTCTGCCTGACAGCTAAACAGGTGGAAAAAACTTGTCCGGCATTCCACAGATCTATCTCTATCTGCCCTGTTCCCGCCTGCCTCCACTACAGAGGGAGGCAAATCCAGAGAAAACAACTTCAACAGAAATATTTGGAGAATGCCCTATGAACAGACGCGAATTTCTGAAAAGTGCGGCAGCAGCCATTGTCCTGACAGCTGCCGGCGGTCTGCTGAACCATCCCTGCATGGCAGCCGGCAGTACTCCTGCAGCAAAAACAGGAGCCCGGATTACACGGCGGCGCTATAAAAATACGGATCTTACTCTGCCCCTGCTCGGGTTCGGCACAATGAGGCTTCCACAGAAAAATGGACGCATTGATGAAACTGCTGCACAAAAACTCATTGACCGGGCCATGGAAGCCGGACTTAATTATTTTGACACGGCCTGGCCCTACCATGGAGGCAAAAGCGAAACTTTCGTAGGAAAAGCCCTGAAAAAATATCCACGTGATTCTTATCTTCTGGCTGACAAACTCCCACTCTGGTCCATCCGCAGCGTCAAGGAGGCCGAACGGATCTTTGAACAGCAACTGAAAAAATGCCAGACGGAATATTTTGACTTTTATCTGCTGCATGCGTTAAACAAATCCACTTGGAACACTGTTCAGAAGCATGATCTCTTCCATTTTGTTCAGAAAATGCGCGATCAGGGGAAAATCCGGAAAATTGGATTTTCCTTCCACGACAGTCCGGAACTTCTGAAAACCATTGCTTCCGCGCATCCCTGGGATTTCACGCTTCTTCAAATCAATTATCTGGACTGGTACAATTATCACTCCAAAGAACAATATGAAATCGTCACAGAACTCGGTATTCCCGTGCTGGTCATGGAACCGCTGCGCGGCGGTACACTTTCTTCGCTCAATCCGACGGCATCAAAGATTCTTAAAACTGCTGATCCGGATGCCAGTATTGCCTCCTGGGCATTCCGCTATGTGGCAAGTCTTCCGAATGTTCTCTGTGTTCTGTCCGGCATGACTCTGATGGAACACCTGGAAGACAACATCCAGACCTTCACAGATTTTAAGCCGTTGACTGACAGCGAACGCCTGACACTGAATTCTGCACTGGCAGCTTATCGTCAAACCGATTCCATTCCCTGTACAGCCTGCAGATATTGCGTTCCATGTCCTGCCTGTGTCCAGATTCCTGAAGTCTTTGGTATTTACAATCAGTATAAGATCAGCGGAGATCATGCCGCATTCAAGAAAGCCCTTGCGGCACTGCCGGAGGAAGGCGGTCCGGAATACTGCGTAGACTGCAATGCCTGCCTGAAAAAGTGTCCGCAGCATATTAATATTCCAGCGGAACTGAAAAAAGTTCTGGCAGAATCCCAAAAAGCTTGAACGGTAAAACCCCGAAGCAATAGAGAGTGTATGCACCTCTGAACTTGAGCATAATCCTGCAAAATATGCATTGGCACAGTCAAATATGGGTTGGACTCTGGTAAGCGAAGAAGCCACAGCACATAAAAAATCTGCAGCATTTCTTCGGTCCAAATCACCAGGTCCTACATATAACGCAGTTGTCCTATATACATGTTCAAGGCTGCATACAACTCTCAATATAATGTCATTGCTCCTTTTTGGCTGGAAACTGGTGTGGACCATACAGCTTGCATACAACGCTCAATACAAATATGCCATTGCCCTTCCCGCACAAGCCCCACTAAAAGAATTCTTTTTGAGCTATAACTATAAAAGGATTGTGCAGAAGCAACATTTTTCTTTCCTCTGTTTTTTAACTCTGGAGATAAGTTTCGTTTTTATTATCCGGAGTCTTTGTTTGGACTTCCTTGCTCTAGCTATGTACTTTTGAATATCTGTCGTTTTTATTACCCGGAGTCCTGTTTGGCCCCGCTAGAAACAGCTTCAAAGATGAATCATAGAAAAGAGCCCCCTCTATACATTTTTCTTTGATCCAATTCAATATATCTGTAAGACAGAGTCTTTTTCCGATTTATTTTTTCTTTTCCCCCCGCTACCATACGGTCCTGCTGAAAATAAATCTGTTTATCTTGAAACTCATTCATTGCATAGCGTGTATGGCTTCCTCGATCTGTACATATTCCTTGCAGGATAGGTTCATTTTTTCCATTTCATGACTGAATACAGACGAACTGTTTGCTGTTCCCTGGAAAAATCTGTGCTTTTTATTCATGACGGCACATCCAAAGCATGCAGTCCTGAACAAAAAAAATGGAGCATGAAAAGAGAGAGCCATGAAATACTTTCCAATTTCCATGACCAGATTTTTGAATCTAAAATATCTTATAATAAATAGATGTTAAAATAGAAAAATCATATTTTTATTTAAAAACATATTGACAATTAAATCTAAATATAATATATTTATGTTTTAAACTGAAAAAAATATAAAATCAAGAAAAATCAATAAAATTATTTCTATTTGTATCAGTACGTTTTCTGCTTAAATATCAAAATATTATACTAATTATTATTCTATTATTACATTGAATTATAAAAATTTTCTTATTTTTTTATTGTATTTTAAAAAATGGAAATATATAGTCACTCCAGGAAGCATCAATCGCATATATAAGTAATTCAAATAAACAATATGACCGGACACAAAATCATACAGAAGAAGGATGGTACTACGATGAAGCTCAAACATTTTACCCTGATTGAAGCTGTAGCAATTGTTTCGACTCTTCTTGTCCTGGCAGGCATGTCTATGCCGGTACTTAATCATTCAAAGGATCAGGCACACACCCTTGTCTGCGCCAATAATTTAAGGCTTCTGCATTCCGCTGCCATGATGTACTATGAAGACTGGGCCTCCTTACCTCCAGTGGGGTTTGAACCGACACATCGTACGCCAGAAGAAGAACGCAATGATCCGAAGGCTACAGCGGTTGTACTTCACACCTCATTCGGTTCTTATCATTCCTACTTTCCTGAATACGATGGATATGACATGGATCAGGCCTACTTCTGCCCAGCCGCCTATCCGCACAGAGAAAGTACCAACAGCTCTGACTATGGTGTGAATGTAGGTCTGTTCCGGAGAATGAATACCGGCAAACATGAGCAGTACCCCACCGCCATTATCTTCGCTGATGGATACGGAGATTATCATTTATCGAAAAGACATGACTGGATCGGCTTCCGTTGGAGACATGGGGAAGGCGTCAAAACAGCCAATGTCTATGCTCCAGTTGCCGGTGGCAATACGGATGTTGTCGGACGTTACGGTGATGGAAGCATTCAGTCCATTTTTGTAGACGGTTCTGTCCACATGTTCAAATACGCAGATCGCGAACAGGTTTACGAAAACCATATCGGCATTGTGCCGGATGACAGATATTGAAACCGACCGTCATTATTCATGCTCCGAAGGCAGTTTAAATCAATACAGCAAAGGGGGAATCCGTTATGAACAAAATATCCGGATGGAAAATAGTTTTTCTTTTTCACCTATGGATTCTGTCCTTTTTTGGTATTGCCATTCCCAATGCGTTGTCTTCGGACGACAGTAGCAGCACTCAGCCTCTGAGCAGAAATATGGAGCTTCTGAATTTGATTACAGGAAATACCGATCAAAAAGATTACGTCCCGCGAGCCAATGCAGTTCTTTTGCTGAACGACTATCTTACCGAAGAGGAAATTGCATCTGTCAAAGAATTTCTCTATCAGAAGAAACTGGATCTTTCGAATATGCAGATCAATTCCATCAAAAATGATCTGGTTATTGTTCTTATGAGACAAAAAAAGCCAGTTCAGGATCTGGCCCTGTGGCTGATGGAAATGTTTTCTGATCCGGAATACGGCGATACATGGAGAGATTACTGCATGCAGTTTCTCGGGCAGATTTATCCAGATACATCAGAACAGGTCCGGGAAAAAATCCGCGGTGTTTTTCAGAAAGGCATGAAAGAAAGAGCCAATGGAATTGCCGGAGCTGCCATGATTGCAGTGAACCGCAACATAAATGATCCCCTGATCGACCGGAAAGCCCTAGCCAGGACAGCCTGTGAAGTTGCCGTATCGGAAGATTCTCCAGATTATCTGAAAATAACTGCTGTTCAAATTGCCGCCTTGAATGGAGAAAAAGACATTCTGAATTTCTGCGAAGAAGTGCTGACCAGTAAAAATGCGAAATATTCCGTTCAGTTAAAAATGTCAGCCATGTCTGCCATCGGAATTCTTGGAGATTCGGAAAAACTCCCTCTTCTCCGCCGTTATGCAGGCATGAGCGATATTCGTTTGTAGGTATCGGCAGAGTCTGCCATTGAAAAGATTGAAAAAGAAGCATTTTAAATATCAGATCAACATCTTACCGGAGGTCGAACACTATGAAACGACATTTTCTCTGCAAGATTCTTCTGCTTTCATTCCTCATCCATCTGCATGCTTATGGGGAGGAACCCAATCTCCAAGTTGAAAACGTAAGGGTATCGGATTTGTCCTATACCAGAGTGGTTCTTGCCTGGGATGCCCCGGCAGGATCGGAGTCCGTTTCCAGCTACAAGATCTACCGGGATGGTGAATATCTAACAACTGTATCCAATACGGTTTATGCGGACAATTCAGTTGTAAAGGGAGCATCCCATGTGTACCGGATTGCGGCTGTTTCGCAGAATGGCGATGAAATGGAATTGTCTGCTCCGGTTACCGTAAAAACCTTTGAAGTCTTTAATTTCAATGACAGAGATGCTGTTGAACAGACAGAGCTTGAAGACGGGTCTAAAGTTCCGGGAGATACAACCGCCGCATTGATGACGGGTTGCTTCTCTCTGCAGGAAGTTCTTGCAGATCTTCCCGGAACCCCCTTCGGAAATGCAGACGCCTTGGATCCTGCTGCCGCACAGTTCATCCAGGAGGAACAGGCCTATTCTGCATCTGTCCAGGATGGATCCATCGGTGAAGCCGGTCTTGCCGGAGCTGAATCCGCCATCGGTACAACTGCCACAGGAAATGTATATGTCAATAACCAGATTCTTGAGCTTGCAAGACGTTATCAGAATACAGGAGACAACGAAAAAGCTCTCATCCTTTATGAACTGGCTTTAGATTCTCTCGGAATTTATGAGGGTTCTACGGCTTATATTCTGGACCGCATTGCATCCATTCAAAAATCCGGATTGACGCAGAATTCAACCTTCCTTCAGACACAAGCCGCTCTTGCTAATGCAAGAACGACCTATCTGCGTTTCTTCAATACCTATTTCCCGGATTCAACCAGCAACATGGCTGAATTTATTCATCGTTCCATTGCTTCCATGTACTTCAGAAAATTTCCAGTTCTCCTTTCTTATGAGAATTACAGTCTGACCGATTTCAACAACGCGAAAGCGGCAGCAGCAGCCCTGACAGGCATCAAAGCCTCCCCGGCCAATATGAAACTGGAAAGCATGATTCTTGCATGGGAACTGAAGGAATTTGACCTGGCTTCAAGACAGGATGCTGAACATTCGCTCGATGGAACCGTTACAGTCAAAAATATTTCTGCTGAAAACGGCCTTGCTTATCTTTTCCCGGGAACGCCCTATACCGATGAACGCAGCTTCACGATTCAGGACGGATCCTGTGTCATTCCTGTATATGCCGGACATCTGTACAGTTTCTCTTTCTCTCTGCCGATCTCAGGCGGAGATGCCCTTCAGTATCAAATTTCACCTGTTGCCTGGCAGTCTGGAGTCAAACAAACCTTCGACTACCGGAATGCCGGTATTGCAGGCAACTGTCCTGCAGGCACATCCATGATAGAGCTTGCTATCCAAAAACCGAATTATCCATATAACCTTTCCGCAGTCAAGGATGTTGATGTATTTCATTTGACCTGGAGTTATGTTCCGCCGGCCGGAGGATCTCTTGATCATTTCAAGGTCTTCTGCGGAGACAGCGTCATTCGGACAGTAAGAGATCCGCAGGCCCTGTCCATTCCTCTGCAGAACAGCAGTGCCGTCTATACCTACAAGGTTGTAGCCTATGATGCCTCCGGAATGCCGTCTCAGGCCAGCAGCACCCTTGAAGTTCTGCCGGGAGACATGACCGTTTATTCCGATTACTACGCATGGAATCTTGAACATTTTGGAGATCAGACTGTTTATGCCACCGATGATCCCGATCAGGATGGCATGGACAATTACCGTGAATTTCTGTTCGGTTCAGATCCGACACTTCCTTTTGCCGATGACATGTCCCTTGAACGGGCAACCATGGGCCAGATCAAACTGATTCTTCCAGATGCGGATGAATCTTCTATTATCTATGGTATTATGAGAAACGACACCCGCCTGGCTGATCAGCAGTCAACCTCCTTCACAGATACTCAGCTTTTACCAGGAGGCAGTTACACATACCGTGTCAAGATTTTTGCCAGTGACGGCACCCCTCTGACAGACTGGAGCAAAGGTCTGACGGTAAAAACCCAGTCTCCCACACTTCCACAGGCGGATATTGCGGCTTACAAAACCATTACAGATTCCTTTATTAATACCGTACCGGAAAATTATACAGGCGCCTCCTTGCAATCTGCAGTCCAATCTGCTGTAGCATCCGCTACAGGCATAGCCGCAGATCTGGGAAATACCGATGCCGAAAAACTTGAATCCATTACTGAAAAAGAACTGGCCGCAATCAATGCATTCCGTGCGGAACATTCTGCACCGATGACCAGTGAAGAACTCACACTGTTAAATGCATTGATCTCCCATTACTTCGGGAACGTTTCCTATGATGATGTCTATCTCTATATGAAACTGCTTGATCTTGGAGACCAGTACTATACCGATTATCTTGAAGACACCTCCAAAACCGAAAACCTGGACAAGGCAGTCGCTCTCTATGAAATTGCCCTGGGTTTCCGTCCGGCCACAGAAGAAGCACTTTTTACCGCACTTCGCAGACTCGGGGATTTCAAACTTGCAGAATATCCTGCCGCTTTGAATGATACTGAACGAATCGCTGTGCTGGAATCCTATCGAGATACCGTTCTGGCATTTGCCACAGCCTATCCGGATTCCGAATCCTATATGATGAAGCTTCTTTACGGATTGATTGTCAATGCAAATTTCAAACACTTCCCCGAACTTTTGAAATATTCAAACTATCATACGGATTTCTTCAACCACACCCTGGATGCAGCAGAACAGGGAATCATGATGGCTCCGGATAAGTATATCTACATCCTTCGGAAAAATCAGATTTCCGCATGGAAACTCGGTACGCTGACAGTGTCAGCACCCGTGCCGGAAGGTTCCACCCGCTGTCCGGGGACCTTGATCATCCGCAATGTCAGTGCCGAAGAGAATCCTTCAGTTATTCCCATTGGAAGCGTTTTTGTTGATAACAGAGAATTTGATTTAAATGGCAGTTCTCTCACCGTGCCGGTCTATGAAGGACACCAATATGAAGTTTCTGCAGTTTTTGCTGTCCCCGGAGGCAATCCTCTGGTTTACAATCTGGGCAAAGTAACATTCAAGCCTGGAGAAAAAATGGTTTATACGCCGGAAGGCAACACCGTGATTGACCTGGATTCCCAGGATGCTTCCTCGGAATTGTCTTTCTCGGCTGCTGTGCCGTCTGTTCCCTATAACCTGTCCGCAGAGTTAAGAGAAAACGATACGTTCGATCTCTCCTGGGACTGGACTCCGGCAGGAGCTTTCATTGCCGATCACTTTGAAGTCTATCAGGGATCCGAAGAAGTTGCTTCAGTTCAGGGTACAGAAGCATCCGGACTCAGCCGGGCGTATAGAGAAGACAATGAATACACCTTTAAAGTCCGTGCAGTTTCTGCAGATGGAACTTCTTCAGAATTCAGTGGGGCTATTACAGTTACACCTTCCGATGACAATGAACTTTACCAATACCATCTCTGGAGTCTTGAGCACTTCGGCGAACTTGTCCCGCAGGACGGAGATCCTGACAATGACGGTCTGAGCAATTATCAGGAATTCCGTCTTGGTTCGGATCCGAATACGGCTCCTGTCTCGGATTCAGGCGTAAAAATCAATGGTGCAGTCAACGGATACTGTGCTCGCTACTACGACGGAGTCTTTACAGACATTCCCGACTTCTCCAGCCTGACTCCATACCAGACAAGTGTTCTGACAAACTTCTCCACCACACCTGGAAATATTCTTTCTTCCGGAAGAGGTGAAAGTTTTGCAGCCTCCTTCTCCGGATATTTCATTGCGGAAGTTTCCGGTGTGTATCGCTTCTACCTTGAGGCCAACGATGTGGCCCGTCTCTATATAGACGGACACCTTGTAGAAGAATCCAGAACCAATCAAACCACAATCAATCGCACAACTGAGATTGACCACTATCTGCTGGCAGGCACTCATACCATCTATATTGAGTATCTGCAGACTGCCGGATACGGTTCTTTAAATCTTGCCTGGAGCGGTCCTGATTTCCAGAAATGCGATATGGACCAGACTCAGGTCTGGCATTTGAATCAGGAAGATATCGGTCTGAATGAAATCATTGAATGGCAGAAAGATTCTGATTTTGACGGAGTCCGTGATCTGCTTGAAATCCAGCATGGAACGGATCCATTGAATCCGGATTCTGACGGAGATGGACTCTCTGACTATGAAGAACTCTATGTTTATCAGACTAACCCTCTTCTTGCAGACAGCGATGGAGACGGCGTTTCTGATGAAGAAGAAGTCAAATATATCCTGTCCAATCCGCTCACAGCAGATTTCAATGGCAACAATGCACTTCTCTCTTCTGTAAACGGTTCTGAAGCCTCTGCCACGACAGGAACCTGGGAAAGAAATGGAGATTCTCTCCGTTGCGCTATCCACACTGGATCAGCAGCGTATTCCATGCAGATTCCTTCAGAGGGGACCTATGCAGTCAAATTCAATGCTCGTGAAGGCCGTTATCTTGAAAATGGAGAAGAATCTACTTCCAGATTCACTATCAAATGCTATGTTAACGGAACTTACGTTATGACAAGAACCCTTGAAACAGTCAACAATATACAGAATTCAATGCTGTTCTATCTTCCGCAGCTTCCTGCTGGAAATGCAGACATAAAGTTTGTCTGGAACAATGTTGAAGAAAACACGTTCCTTCAAATAGATTCTGTTCAGCTGATGTCTCTGGGCGGACCTGACACAAATGCAAATGGTGTTGCGGACTGGATTGACAATCGTCTTGAAAAATTATCTGAATTGAATATTCCTTCAGAATCAAAGACGTCTCCACTCTGTTTTGAAGGGAACCGCAATGCTGCCGGAAATCTTTCCATCTCAATCAAAGGGAAACTTGGCAGCTCTGAAAAACTGCCCTGGCTGAACGGCATGGATGTGATCTGGCTGGATTCCGGACTTTCAGATGCTGAAACAGACAGTTATACTCCCTATATTCCATCCGCACGAACTGCTCTTGAAAGCACGTATTATGCAGATGTTCCACTCTATCAGGATGGAAATACACAAATTACGGTTTCCACAGCCGACGGCACCTCTTCCACACAGGAAGTTGAGTGGGTCCGTACCAATATCCTGGAAGAAACAGCCATCACCATCCGCAAAGGAGATGCGCTCAAACTTGCAGCCTTTACAGATGGCTCTGTCCAGGGAAGCGCCACCATTTCGGTGGAAGGAATGACAGCAGAAATATCGGAATCAGAATTTGTGGTTCATACGTTTAACAATGCTGGTACGTTCAGTGTTTCTGCAGAATTTGTTCCTTCCGATGGATCCGCAGCCACATCCAATGTACTTGCAATTACAGTTGTCTCTGGGGAATTCTCCGGATCACCTTATGTTATGCTTGGATTCGAAAGCAACTGGTTGAATCCGAATCTTCCGGCATCTGTCTATCT
Source organism: uncultured bacterium (assembly GCA_949290385.1). Classification (GTDB taxonomy): domain Bacteria; phylum Verrucomicrobiota; class Lentisphaeria; order Victivallales; family UBA1829; genus CASERY01. Next base: position 29,665 of record CASERY010000108.1, read on the forward strand.
CGACTATGACCCGGAAATCACACTCTTCAGAACTGCAGCTGATCCCGGATCGAGAATCGTGTTTTACGGCAAAGAAATTGGAGAGAAACACATTCTTGCAAGACTTCAGGAAGACGGTCCCATTCTTGACAGCACCACATTGGATGTCATCGACTGCCGGACACACCATGAGGAAGGCTACTATAAACTCCTCGAAACCTTCAGCGACGGTTCAAAACTTGTTGAAGGCAAGATTATCATGTCTGACATTCCCGCTGATCTTAGAATCATACTCTCGATCAGCACGGCCGGAACCACGTTCCTTGACGGTTCTGTAATCAAAGAACTCACGGCTGCAGACTTTGATGAAAATGGTGTCTGCCGCTTCCAGCTACTGAAAGCTCCGGATTCACCTTCGTCCACCTGTCATAACATGGACTTCTATCAGGGCGATAACAAGCTGTTCAGTTACCAGAGATAATATAAACATACTCACAATACGAAAGAGGTATGCTCATGAATACCATTTACAAGATGAAAAAGTTTGCGTTGCTTCTTGCAGTTCTGTTTCTGATCCCAAGTACTTATGGAGGCACGAACAGTCCCACAACAGGTCCTGGGAAAGATGAAAATGCCCAAGGTAAGGAATGTTGTGGAAGCAAAAGTCCAACAAACCCTAGTGAATGCAATGACTGTATAAGCTATCAAATTTAGTTTGGAAGAAACGGGTATGGAGTGGATTTATCCACGGGCTCATTGAGTCTATACTCTCTTAATCCAACGCCTTCGATTGCGACCCCTGGAAAACTTGTGTATACACACCCTCTTTTTACAAGACTCCTGAGAACGCAGACGAGTGATTTGTATGCAGATGTCAATCTTGCTGTTTTCCTGAATCAGGGACGCGGAGAAGTGCCGTATGCATTCCGGCGCAATGAATCCATCGGCTATCCGGACGGTGTTGCAGCGGCAAACAGCAATGCCCGTCTGGAACGGCTGGATGCCCAGATGAATCCCATGACGGGAACCAATCCGGCTTACTATCGGCTGTATGATGAAAGCAATGGATATCTTCTGATCAACGCATCGACACAAGCAACTGAATCTTACACGACTGCCACAGGACGAGTGATTACAGTCTCCTCTCCGGAAGTTCGTCTGGATATTGTGTATGATGAAGCAGGCTCCATTCGCCAGATCCATTCTGGTCTGGATGGACTTGCAGACATTGTCACAGAAAGTTCCCAGCGTTATCAGATTAACCTTTATGAACCTTCTCAAGTTGGTTCAAAGGATTCAGGACTTTATACGTTTACAGGGTCTCCGTATGCGGTATATGATGTCCAGACAACCAATTCTGCTGGAACGGAAGTAATCATCAACCGCATTGTTGGAGAGAACGAATATCTCACCACCTTCACGTATAATGATTCCATTGGAGACTGGGTTCTGGTCAATGGGGATACTCCGGCAACGGCTGTGACCTCTGAAAGGACAAGAACATGGCTGAATGCGAACCAGACACAATATGAAACCACTCTTCGCAAAAAAGCTCCAGACGGTACCGTTGTCTCTGAAAGTGTTGAAATCATGGAAGTCAAAGATTACGGCGACTTTCCGATCAAGGAGTACGACGGTCCCAAGAGCTACGGCATTCTGACAGAAAAAACGTATGACTTGAATCCCTCATCCAACAAACTTGGAAATTACGCAAAGATCACCAGCATAAAATATCCTACCGGCAACTGGGAACGCTTCACGTATGAGACAGTGAACGGCAAAGGAACCGGCCGCATGATTAAGAGTGTTTCAGCGTGGAAAAACAATGCGTACGGCACGGCGGACAATCTGAACCGTGAAAACATCTATACCTATTCATCCACGGATCTCTTTGACCAGCGTCCTCGGACAGTTGAAGAAAAAATAACGGGCGTTACAGTCTCCAAAACATATTACGACTACATAGTGGATTCGGAGAGTGGAGAATATCTTGAAATTGAAGAATCCGCTGCAGCTCCGGATGCAGCCTATGGTGCGACAGGAAATTTGCGGACAACAAAGCGCTATTATGCCCCGGATGCGGCTTCCCAGTTGGCCGGTCGCCTAAAAAGCATTGTTTATCCTGATCAGACCTGCGACACATATACCTATGACTACGGCACCTTCAGTGCCGGCACAGACTTTGGCTCCTATGTGTTCAATGTGGACAATACAAACGGTTACGCCCTGCGCGTAATGGTTACCCATGGCACAGTTTCAAATCCTGACGGCATAGCGAATAAAACGGAACGAACCGTAGCTATTTATGATTCGTTCGGTGATATGGTTGCCACAGAACGCTATATTTATACAGGATCCGGATATGAAAAAGTTGCCTGGAAGGAATTCCGTTATGATGGAGAACACCGGGAACTTGCGACATGCGACAGTGTGGGACGGCAGACCGAAACCACATGGAATTGCTGCAAACGTTCTTCCTTTACAGACTGGGACGGCACACAGTATACTTATGAATACGACACACTTCTTCGTCTGATTGCGGTAAATAAACTCGGTATTGGAGAAAACAGTTCTGTTTATCGGACTGAATATGTTTATAGTGCGGATGG
>CASERY010000109.1 GCA_949290385.1 uncultured bacterium
AACGGAGAAGGAGTAAAGAAAGATTCTTCCGAAGCTGTGAAGTGGTACCGCAAGGCGGCGGAACAGGGGAATGCAATGGCTCAATAGTTACTATGGATGTGCTATTATTATGGCCAAGGAGTAGAAGCAGATTCTTCCGAAGCCGTGAAGTGGTACCGCAAGGCGGCGGAACAGGGAAAGCCGAGTGCTGTGAAGGCACTGGAGATATTAAAATCCTCTGCCCTCTAAGTAAAAAGAAAACTGGAGTTAATTCATTCGGCCTGCTTATAAATTCTCATATTTTTTGTCCGTAATACGAACAGGCAAAGAATGCTTATGGCATTTTTTCCGGGAAGGGTAGAAAAGAAGAAGAGGCAGGTTGTTTCCAGACAGGAAGAATAGAACGGATCTCATTTTTCATGGATCCTTCCCCATGATTTTCCATTCCAGCAAAAAATGTCGGGATAGCGAATACATCTGAGAGCATCTTTTTCAAAGGATAAAAAACAGGCGGACCTGTTTCAGATTTAAAATCGAACATGGTCCGCTTGTTGTTCTTATAAAATACAATCTGAGAAGCAAATATTTTATTTCATCCGGATGAATTCGTACTGATCAGATCCCAATCCTATTTTCACCGCATGGAGAATTGCTTCACGCCAATGTGTATTGGTGTGCGCATCATGAAAAACATCTTTCGTTTCAGGACAGTCATCCAACCATGTATTCGGAAGCCGTGGCGCACGATTGCAAAGATCACAGGCTGCCGCATCCAGCGCAACCGGATCAAACCCTGCAAGCATCCCGATATCCGGAAGCATGGGTGCATCATTTTCCCCGTGACAGTCGCAGTTCGGCGTAATATCGCAGAGTATGCTGACGTGGAAATGGGGTCTTCCATTTACCACAGCATAGGCATATTCAGCTGTTTTGCGGTCCAGAATCATGTCGCTTTGAAGCCAGTTCGGTTCCAGTGCATCATGAGGACAGCAGCTTAAACAGCGTCCGCATCCTACACAGAGATTGTGATTGATTGTCATTTTACCATTGACAAGATTCAAAGCATTCTGAGCGCATACACGGCGGCATAATCCGCATCCTACACATTTTTCCTGATCCAGTTCAGGTTTTCCATCACTGTGCATTTCCATTTTGCCTGCACGAGAACCGCAGCCCATGCCGATATTTTTTACAACGCCTCCAATGCCCATCGTTTCATGGCCTTTAAAGTGGGTCAGACTGATGAAAATATCGGCATCCATAACGGCTCTTCCAATTTTGGCAGTTTTGAAATATTCGCCATTGGGAACGGGAACATCAACTTCATCATTGCCTTTCAAGCCGTCTCCGATGAGGATTTGGCAACCGGTGGACTGGACGGAGAATCCATTCTGTGCCGCTGTATCCAGATGTTCCAGTGCATTTTTTCGTCCTCCGACATACAAGGTGTTGCAGTCTGTGAGATAGGGTTTTCCGCCGCGCTCCTTAACGTAATCCGCAATGACTTTTGCATAGTTAGGACGGAGAAAAGCCAGATTGCCAAGTTCTCCAAAATGCATCTTTATTGCCACAAACTTCCCCTGAAAATCAATGGTTTCAAATCCTGCCATTTTCATCAGGTTATGAAGTTTCCCAAGTCTGCTCAGGGAATTGGGCTTTGTGCGGAAATCGGTAAAATAAACTTTTGAACTCATAACCAGACTCCTTGTTTTACTGGAAAATCGTTTTTCTGAAATCTGTACTGTTCCGTTTGTTTCTTCAGATTTCAGATGCCGGCTGTTTGCTTAAGTCTTTTTTGTTATGGAGCGGAACGCATACGGACAAAGCTCTGAAGCAATGAAGAACAATCAAATGAATTTTAATGTACTTTTAATTCATTATGGTTAAATTATAGACCGAATAAGTACAAAGTCAAGAGTTGTTTTCATTTCTTTCCTGTGCCACAGTTCTATGGACACCGGAATCAAGCAGTTGGGGAAACGGCATCTGAACGTTATTTTATTTCAGGATCCGACTGATTGTTCATGAAACATGGAACAACTGGCAGAGATCATCAAAGCGTTTCAGTACATCGTCTCCAAATTTTGCCATGGATCGGCGGGCTTTTTCCAGCGTCTTTTCATGCATTTTTCCTGATTTGGAATAAAATTTGTCCGCCAGACACACGAGTTTTTCCTCCAAGGTTTCCGGAAGAAAATCCCGGGCTGGCAAAGGCAGTTTTTCCTTGAGAATGTTTTCTCGAGTCAGACCGCTGGATGTATGGCGTTCACAAAAACGGGCATAGATCTCCATGTCAATATGTCGTATTTTCCCGTATTGTCGAAGCATCTCCGCTCCAGCAAGACCGTGTGCTATGTAGGGTTTTGTGCCGATACAGAGAATATCCGGTGCATTGCACTGCCCGATACCGATATCGTGAAGGAGGGCGCCTGCAATAACCAGTTCTCTGTTTACCGGAAGTGCTGCGTTCCGGGGATTCGAAAGAATTTCCAGCGCTTTGTCACGAACCTGTGAACTGTGTTTGATCAGAAGTTGTCTGAGTGGCGTATCCTCTGGATAAAAATAGGCAATAATATCAAATGGTTGGATTATTTTTTTCTCTTCCATGGTAAAAATCCTTGCAGCAAGATTTATAAAGAATCAAACAATCTGCTGCCGTTTTTTTTATTACGATAAGAACCTTTGACGCTTATATAGTCTAAACAAAGGATGGACAGAAGAAGGCAGAACAATTTGAACTGCTGTCTGTCCATCTCTCCATGCCTATGCTGTATTCAGAATGGGTAAAGCCATTCTTTTCTCATGCCATTTAAGCATGCAAATAACTGTTATCCGGAAAAAGGATTTCGATATCTGTAACATCTACAGCAAAAGATATCTGGAAAATCAATAAATTTTTCCCATGATCTTTTCTCGCAATGCATCAGAATGAATCCCTTTTCCTTCGGAACTTATTTTGAGTCAGAGTGTCTGCATGGATTCATGCAGGTTCAGACAGCTGCATTGCCGGCATCTGTCGGATCTTTTTCCCAAGGCCAGTATGGAGTATTGATTTTGAAATTTTTCAGCTGTACCGAAGGAAGCAGCGCACTGGTGGAATCAAATCGGACATACTCCAGTTGCCCACAAGATTCAGGAATCAGATAGCGGCAAGTATACCACATTCTGTGTTCACTGTCGCGCTCCGGATACGTTTCATAGGTGCTTTCTGTGTACTGCGGGTCAAGGTCATAACTGTCCTACAGGGCATACGGATCGTCGGATCGTATGGGGTTGACATGAGTGTTGTTGATGTTGGAACCGAAGATGACCGGAAAGCGGAATTCTTTTCCACTTTCAGCAGAACGGAAGACATGATCTCCAAGATAATAGCGGTTCTCATGAAGCTGATATCCGTCCACAAAATACCGGAAGGTCAACGGTGTCTGCACGGTATGGCAGACCGTGAGAATAGCCTGATGTCCTGTTTTTTCAGGCTGGGCAAACCGATAAAGTCTGCGCCGTGTCAATTCATCCAGATCCGGGAAGTCCTCGGAGCCGAAATCCGGATTCCAGACCATGAAATCCGCATAGAACATGCTGTATATGAGACCATTTCTCTGAAGCGTCCGGATGGACGCCCGACCCCAGTTTGAAATACAGATTCCGCTGACCAGCGGATGGTGCATTCGTCGGTTCCAGTCCTTCATAAGCTGAGGAGCAAAATTTGCAAAGCAGTATCTCATATTGTGATCCTGATAGGCCTTTTCCAGGTCGCGGTCAATGCTCCAGTACCAGTGGAAGATTTCAACGGATGGATCAATCAGATCAATCGCAGGGAATGTCGCTGGAACATCTTCCGTAATATGGTCATAAGGCAGACAATGAGCTCCTCCGATGGCTCCGCCGTCCCGCCAGTGCGAATCCAGCAGTTTTTCTCCCCACATGGATGTCTGCACATTTCTGGATTTCAGATAGGCTGTGATTTTATTGACATCCTCGGCAAAAAGTTCCGGTGCACTTCTGCCTTTGCAGCGCGGACAGAGACCGATAGTATAATATTCATCATGACAGATATTGATCACACGCGGGTGTAGAAGATCAATAACTTCATCAAACAAGTCAAAAAGAATGCGATAGTATTCGGGATTGGATGGACAGCATGTGTCTGGATAAGCATCCTCCTGTCGCTCGGAAAGTTCCCGGTGCCGTGTCAGCAGATAGTCGCTGTGGGAAAGACAGGGCATTTCCGGAATGAGTTCCATATAGCGTTCCTTGCAGTAGTCTGCCAGCTTCAGCAGTTCCGCCTGAGGTAGAACATTGCCGCCCCCATTTTCCGAATGAATGGAATTTTTTCTCCAGGTGTACATATTCTGAATCTTCGATGTTTTACCCGGATATTCATTCATGAAAGATGCATACTCAATCCAGCCTTCATTGATTTCCGGATGAGAATGATACTCCAGTGCACCTCCGATTTCCAGCATAATAAAATTGAATCTGGCTTTGGCGGCAAGATCAATGATTTTCTTGAATTCCGCAATACCTTCCGCAGTCGGCGGCGGCAGATAGAGTTTCAGTCCGCGTTTGGGAACAATCGGCTGTTCAAACAGCACAAGTTCGTGGAAGCCATTTTCCTGCACATAAGTGATCCATGCCTGAACTCCGTAAAAAAGTCCGACTTCAGAACAGGCTTTAATAGAGATAACATCCTCATTGCAGCAGATCAGATAGCCTTCTATGGAAGCAGGCGAGGCATCCGGGAAAATTTTGAGAACTTCCTGCTGAAAGATCTTTTCGCTGAGCAGCATGTATTGGAGTGTGCACTGGACTTGGAGTTTGTCTGTAAGTCCTTTAAAAAATTCGGGAACCGTTCCGACTGCAACGGGTTTCCCTGGCTTGAAGGAAAGTTCCTATCCAGTTTTGCAGTATTTGCGGGATGAAATTCTGTTAAACATGAGTATGGGTTGTCCCTGTTGTATTTTTCCTGTAAAGGCATTGTTTTTTTGGAAAGGAATCTGGCTGCTGCGCAGATGAGCTTTCCTGCTTGCAATAAAGATAACTCCCGGCTGATTTATTGTCAAGTACAGACTTGATTGCAACATGGATGAAAGAGTGGTTTCAGGTTTTATTTTTGCTAGAGTGCTGAAAGCTGTATTATTGCTGGAAATATTGAATTGATGCAATTCCGACAAGGAAAAGCTTAGCTGAAAACAGGATCTATGAATGACAGAAACAAAACAGCATTGCGAACAGGTCCGTCCGCAATGCCGCCAAATGACTGATATAAAAATTGTTCAGGATAGATTTACCTGGGCTGTCCGGCATCAAAGTAGGCTTTGATGTGTTCCGGGAGACCCGGGATGTCCCGCGGTGTGGAATTGTCGCGCATGGACTGGTGACCCATGATGCCGACTGCTACCGCATTTCTGGCCGCTATCGGAGACGGATTCGCCGGGCGTTTCCCTTCCAGAAAATCAAAGAAAGCTTCAACAATGCGGATGTCCGCTCCGCCATGAGCGTCTTCGGAGCCGTTGATTCGGTAAACAATATCCGGTTCCCGGCGACGGCCGCGGTTGGTCCAGACATGAAGTTCCACGGGATAGTCAATGTCACCAATGTTTTCAATGCGTCCATGGGTTCCGATAAACGTGTAGTTTCGTTCTGCATCGGGTGCATACATACACTGGGTATAGCTGGCCTGAACACCGTTTTCAAGCTGCATGAGAATCATGTTGTGATCTTCAACGTCCATTTTCGGAGAAAGCCCTTTAAGCTCAAGGGGCGGCCAGCATTCCTGCTTGAAGGAAATCTCGCGGTCAGGAGCTTCTCCGGGTGCGAGTCTTCCTGTCGTCCGGTTGTAGACTGAAAGACGTCCCATGGCTGTAACCCGCTGAGTGAAGGAGCCGGTAAGATAATGGATGACATCAATGTCATGAGCTCCCTTCTGGAGCAGCAGTCCGGTACAGTTGCGTCTTTCCGCGCACCAGTGGCGGAAATAGCAACTTCCGTAATTGATGAAATGGCGTACCCAGACAGACTGAATTTCTCCGATGACGCCGGAGTCAATGATTTCCTTCATCTTCATAACGAAGGGCATATAGCGCATGTTGTGCCCCAGGAAAAGACGACGGCGTTTTCTACAGGCTGTTTCCAGAATGCGGTCGCATCCCTCCAGCGTAATGGCCATGGGTTTTTCAAGAAATACATCTTTGCCGGCCTCCAGTGCCGCCACGGCAATTTCTTCATGCAGCGGATCACGGACCATGATGAAGACAGCCTGAACTTCCGGACGGGCAAGAAGCTTGCGATAATCATCCGTAATAAAAATGTCTTCATTGGGATGTTCCTTGCGGAAATTTTCTGTAGTGGCCGGATTGATTTCAGCCACGGCAACAAGTTTTGCCCGGTCTTTCGGGTAATACATAAGAGGTATTACTCCGCGGCGACCAATTCCAATAACTCCAAATTGAATCATATTGATTCTCCCTTGAATCCTGGTAAAATAGTGATGTTTTTGGTTATAAAAACAGTTGACAATTTTATTTTTCTTATTATTATGAAACATAATTGCTGAATAGACAATGCTGAATTTGATGCAAAAATAGAACTTTTGATGCAAAGGATGAAAAATGCGCAGAATCGTAAGCCGTCATGGACAGCTTCCGTCTGTTCCGCTGCCTTTTTTTGTGCGTTCCGTGGGATACAATGAGGCCTCTTATAAATGGCATGAGGAAGTTCCGGGCGAACGGAAAAATTTTTTCCAGCTGTTCTGGACTCTGGAGGGGCGGGGACAGGTGATTACGGAATATGCAAAATTTCAGGTGGGGCCTGGCTGGGTTTTCTTTCATTTGCCTGGAGAGAAGCACGATCATCAGTGTATATCGCCCGGAAAGTTGTGGCGCTATTACTGGTTAACTCTGGACGGAACAGGAGGCAAGAATTTTTTTCTTGCTTATGGTTTTCCAAATACCGGATTTTATGCTGGAGAATGCCCGTCGCATCTCTTCCTGGAGCTGGAGAGCCGCCTGAAAAAAAGAACACACTACGCGGAACGTCATGCCATTTCACTGGCCGCGGAAATTTTTGCATTGGCAGGCGGCCGTCTGGAGGAGCAGAAAAAATTTGACCTTGTAAAGGAATTTATCCAGCAGGCGCATTAGAGTTTCCGGGATGCTTCTGTAACGGTGCAGAGTCTGGCTGAAAAACTATCTGTCCACCGGACGACCTTGAACAGAAAATTTTTTCAGGCAATGTCCATGAGTCCGGGAGAGTATCTGGCCCGGATACGCCTTCAGCATGCGCTGTCGCTTCTCCGGGAGACTGAACTGCCTGTGAAGGAAATTGCCTGGGAAAGCGGTATCTCCTGTGCCAGTTACTTCTGTCGTTTAATTCAGGAGAAAACCGGGATGACTCCCACGCAATACCGGCGTGATCCTACGATGGATTGATCCGACAAACGGCAGGGGATAAACAGGGGAATTTTTTCCGTGTTTAAAATAAAAATACAGAGAGAAGGAATACTCAGTTTTTATTAAGAGGCTTCCTTCTCCTGCAAGAATGTCAATACCGACGCTTTATGCGGTAAGAATGGAAACGGATTCCTGTTTGCAAATCATCAGAGGATAATCTGTTAAAGGAAGGTTTTTGAATTCCAGAACGCTGCCATTCCATTCCGAATGGATGGAAAAAATGTCTCCGGAGAGCAGATTGACCAGTACTGGGTTTTTCCAGCTGTCCGGACTCCCTTCTTTCAATTGGAGGCGCATCCCGGGAACAGGATCTTCAGCTGATTCAGGATCAGAGCCGGACCAGTAGAAGAGAAACTTTTCTTTATTTTTCTGAAATAATTTGCCGTAAATCGGTGGAACTGCACGGTCCACAGGATAGGAGGAAGCCATGTGAAATGCTATTTCCGCCTCTGGAACAGGATGAATACCGTCACGGAAGATACTGATTGCATTGGCAAGAGCATAAAAGCTCATTTTGGGGGAATAGGTGAGTCCATTCAGAATACCTTGAAGTGCAGGACGGTTCTGGGTGGAGTTTCCCATCTGGTAACTTTTTTCCATCATATCAACCGTCTGATAAATCGATGTGACAGGCATGTTCAGAGACTGGTCCAGAAGGATTCTCCGGAGAATCCAGACCGCCTGGTTCCGCTGACTTTCTCTGACACGCCGGACCATCCAGTAATGTTCCGGGGCCCAGGAGGCGAGACCTGCTTCTCCCTGCCAGATTTGAATGTGGCTTCCGCCGTTTCCCGCAAAATATCCTTGAATTGTGTGGATATATTCATCCCATGAAGAAGATCCGTAACCAGATTCAGGCGGAAGGAGATAGGTGTGAACACTGTAAAAATCAAGCTGCTTTAAATCACAGTGTTCTGCAAAAATTTTGACAAAATCCTTCCAGCTTGCCACAACGCCTCCGCAATGTGCCTCTGGATAGACCGCCTTGATTTCCCGGATGGTAAGATCACATAAACGGGCATATTCCGCCGCATCCGGTTGCCGTGGCTGCCAGAAAGCCGGGATATCCGGTTCATTCCAGATTTCAAAATGGGTGATGCGCCCCTTGTAATGGAGGGCCAATTCCCGTACAAATTTTTTCCAGGCTTCCAGGGCTTCCTCTCCATAATACAGAGGCACATGGCCGACTGCAGTTTCTCCATAGGCGTCCGGCATATAGAGTTTGTTCCCGAAGCCGACATTGAACCAGGGCTGAATGCCTCTGGCAAGGAGATTGTCCACAATGCAGTCCAGCCAGCTGAAGTCCAATGTACCTTTGACTTTCTCACATTTGCACCAGCCGGTTTGGACTCTGGCATGTTTGAACCCGGCTTCGGCAAGACGGTCGTAACAGTACTCCGGGTGAAACAGATCCCGATCAAGACCTTCAAATCCAATGCTCACGGGGCTGGAATGAATTTCCTTGGATGAAAACGTCTTCAGAGTGCCCAGATACCGGGCTTCATGTGGAAGGGGCAGAGGAATCTGCTGTTTTTTCAGAATCCGATTGATGAAGCGGAGAACTGCCTGTTCAATATCCGGATAAAGAATACGCTTCTTTTCCAGAAATTCCGGTTGCCAGATGGCATGTCCTTCTCCCTGACGCTGCATGTCGTAGAAGTAGGTATCCACACTGCGGATACCGGCATCTCGTGCCTGACGGATAAAGGCCAACGGAGAATCAATTGGAACAACGGTGTCATGATACTGATGGGTTAATAAAATGGGGGGCATGTCGGGATTTATAAAGGCTCCGGGAAATGCTTCGGGATCGATCCCGTCAGGGAGAAGCGCTTTGTAACGGTTTGGATTAAGTTCACTGTCCCGCCAGGGATCGGCTATTCCGGAGATACTGATAATGCCGTGAACATCGTTTCTCGGAAGACGCAGGCCGGTCATCAGGGCAAGATGTCCGCCGGAGGAAGCTCCGAGAATGAAGATTTTATGTGCGGAAATGTTTTCCAGTCCGGGCAGACTGTTGTCAATAAACCTTTGCGCTGCCATAAGGCAGTCGTCCCCGCACGCGGGCCATGGATAAACTGGAGCCAGACGATATTCAATATTGCAGACAATAAAGCCTTTCTGCACGAACATTCCGGCAATGCCGTCCATGGCGGTACGGTCCATAGCGGTCCAGCCTCCGCCGTGGATCAACAGAATTTTGGGAATTTCGCCGGAAGAAGAATCCAGTCCGGACAGATCAGGCAGGAAAAGATTATATAAACAGGAGGAATCCTTGTTTTCTTTATAATAACCAGTCATAATTTTGGGGGACATTGCACTGTTTCCTTAAGATGTTTTTCCCTTGATGAGAACAAAGAAAAATGGGTTACAAGGTTTGTCATGGATTTTTGTTGCTTTAGAATAGCTTCAACTTATCCTATGTTTAAGCTGCTCTGAACAGAAGAAATCCTGCCAGGATTAGAAGAAAGCGGAGAATCTTTCCTTTAATTCATAGAACAGCCTTCATTTGTTAAATTGAAAATGGATACAGTAAAAAGAAAGCCATCCGAATTTTTACATTGACAGAATCAAACGCTGTCTGCTCTGGAATTTCTGAACAATTCTATTTTTTTCTGTAAGGAATGATTCGACCTCAAGAAAAAAATAAATGTAGAGAGATGGAATTCCTTTTTAAAAATAAAATAGTCTTTTGTCTCAATTCCTTCAAATTCTTGATTTCCTGAAAAATTGCTTTATATTACGATTTTGAGGGTTTATATGCAAAATAATCGTGTAAAACATATCTTTTTTTCCGATAGACAGAAATTGCCTCCGGTTTCTTTTATTTCTCTGGATATTTATCATCCCCGTACAGGCAATACCCAGACACACCAGCATTCCGGCTGCCAGATACTTGCTGCTGTCCGCGGTGATTTGGCAATTACAGTAGATAGAAGAACTTTTTTATGTAGACCGGGATATATTCTGGTGATCCCTGCAGAAATCAGTCACAGCTGGTCTACTGAATCCGGTGCAGAGACTTGCCAGATGCTTCTGGAAGAAACCCTGGGTCCTGAATTCGGAGAACTTCATGCCATGGTTCGGAATATCCGGGAACCAGTGCTTATGGACGTGGATACAGAAACTGTGGAAGCATTGCATGAATCTCTGAAAACTGCAGCAGAAAAGCCGTTTCCAGGAGATGGATTGATGATTACTGGAGGAAGCCTTCTGCTTCTGGGAAAACTGGTGCGGGTGTGGTGCCGGCAGAAGGAAGCAAGATCTCTGGATCCGATTCATCCTGGACTTTGCGCGGCTATACAGTATGCCAGAAACTGCAGTTACCGAAAATGCGCACTGAAAGAGCTGGCACATGCAGGGAAACTGAGTGTCAGCCGTTTTTCTGAGCTTTTTCGCCAGGAATTCAAGATGTCCCCGATGAATTTCCTCCGGGAAAAAAGAATGGAAATGGCAAGACTCAGAATACTGTCTGAAAATGTCGAAGTAAAGGAACTTGTGCGTGATTTCGGATTTGAGTCGGAAAACCACTTTACCCGCAGTTTTAAAAAATATTATGGCCTTCCTCCGAGACGTTATCAGAAGAAATACGGGCATTTTCCAAAGTCGTGAACGATTTTGGGGACTATTTTTACTGTATCTCATTCAAATATAATGAAATATAATACAGAAGAATCTCATCCGTTTTTTTAGCCTTCTCTCATTGAGATCATATCTCTATTGCTGTGCTGTCATCCGGAAAATTTTATTCCGTTTAAAAGGTATTTTTTTCTGTTTCTGACAGGGTTTCATTCATTTTCTGTTTGTCTGTTTGCAAACTCATTTTTACTATGCTATTTTACTCGGTCCAAAGGAGGGGAGGAGGAGAGAAAAATGGCTGCTTGATTTCAATACTGCAATCTCTCTATGCCAAACCAATAAAATTCTGGATTGCCGAATGTACAAGGGCTATGTGTCTGGGGAAAAACGAAAAAAGGTAAGTCCTGGCAGATTCTGTTTTTCAGAAAGAATCTGCTAAGATGTGCACGAACAATTGACTTTTACTCGAAGATAAGAAGATAATGATTAAAAAGTAGAAGAACAGGAGATAATGGAACGATGAGGAAAAGAGCCTTCTTTCTGTCACTGACAGCCTTTTGTCTGGGTATTTCTCTGACGGCGGCAGAGGGGACAGAATCCGGATTCCGCCAGACTTATCCGCTGGCTCCGGAAAAAGTCAAAAGCAATGCACAGCGTTTTGCTGAAGAGAGTGAAAAACTGCAGCATTCGGAGATCCGGAATTTGCCGGCAGTCTATTATGTGGTTCCTCCTCTTTCAGATCTGCCGAGACTTCCGGACAGCTATCCGGATGACGGTATTTTGAATGGTTCCATGCGTCTTCTCGCTACCCCCGGAGAATTTGAACCGGGCAGTTTTGTCATGTATCCGCTTAAGAATGTGGACCGCTTTGAAATCACCGCATCCGATCTTCAGTCAGAGCAGGGGGCAACCATTCCTGCTTCTTCTGTGGATCTGAAACTGGTAAAATGCTGGTATCAGGCTGGATCCGGCTGGTATGGATTTTTTGCAGATGCTCTGAATCGTGTGCTTGTACCGGAACTGCTGCTGAATGACGAGACTTTGATAAAGGTTGTTCCTGAAACAAAAGACAACTATGTCCGTTATGAAAATCAGGATGGAAGCACGGTTTATCAATGGATGAGTGCAAATTTTGCCGTGGTCAATTATTCTTTTGACAATCAGGCAAACAGCGGACTGATTGCGGATGCGGAAACGCTCCAGCCTGTAGTGCTGAACAAAGATGAGTTTAAACAGTTTTTTGTAACAGTGCATGTCCCTCAGGATGCTGTTCCCGGCATTTACCGGGGTACTGTGAATTTTACTGCGGACGGAGTTTCGGCTGGATCTATGCCTGTAATCCTACGGGTTCTGCCGTTCAGCCTCCCCGCACCGAAGAGCAATTATAACAGGGACAAAGGTTTTTATCTGTGTCTGTATGGAACGGATACCCGGAATCCGGATATCCTGCGGAATATGGCTGAACATAATGCTGTAACACCCAAGGCATTTCCCTATGTGGATGTATTTCAGCCGGATCTTTTCCGGGAGGATGTTAAACTGGCCAGAGCATGCGGGATTTCTACGGATATTCTTTTTGCCGGAGCAGAAGGTGTCAACGTGACAATGCCGGAAAATCTGAATGCAGCTCAGATCAAAAAACTTGAACGTCTGAAAAGAATCATTGCCAAGACCGGCAAGTTGACTCAGGATGTACTTGGCCATACCAATTTTTACAGCTACGGAGTGGATGAAGGCAGTCCCAGTGTGATCCGCACAGAACGGGCCGCCTGGAAAATTGCTCATGACGCCGGCGGAAAAGTTTAGACGACCAGCTACCCGCATCGGGAGTTGATTTTTGACCTGGATTTTCTGATCATTCCAGGTGCGCCTGCGGAGAGACGGATCCGCGAAGTAAACAAGTTCCACGAATCCAATCCGGATGCTCTTTGCGGGTGGTATGCCAATCCGCATTCAGGGCCGGAAAATCCCAATTATTTCCGCAGAATTCACGGATTTCAGTCCTATAAGTCCAACTATGATGTTTCCGCGAATTACTGCTGGTATCGGAATAACTGGAATGACATGGCAACTCCGTGGGAACAGTATCTCCGGGGCATTATCATGGTTTATGCAGGACGCGATAAAACCATTGATACAATTGCATGGGAGGGTATCCGTGAAGGTATGGATGATGTAAAATATGCCTCCTATCTGAAAGATCTGGCTCTGGAGGCGGCACAGAGTTCTGACGGCGATGTCAGACTGCTTGGACGCCGTGTCCTGAGTTATCTGGCCTATGTGGATGAGGAACGGGTGGATCTGGATGCACTCCGGATGGAATGTATCAACCAGATTCTCAGACTTCGGGCTGCGTTGAAGAAATGAAAAACAAGGATAAGAATCTATAAAATGAAATATTTTCAATGGAATACTTTTCTGCTGACGGCATGTTCAGCTTTGCTGGCATTGAATTCTCTCCCGGCTTTTGCAATGGATCAGACCGCCTTTACAAAGGAGATCAACCGGATTCAGGAAGAGAGAAAAATCTCTCCCAATGTGTTTAATTATGAGGAAATAGACCGGGATTACCGGGATTTCCTGAAGAAAAACTGGACTTCTCTGTCGGATGAGCAGCGCGAGCAGATTCTGAAAAAAATTGTCTGGAATGCAGCAAAGGCGGAAGATCCGGCTTATTTTAATGCGGCCGTAGTGCTGGCTGATTCCTCCATTCCTGCAGACCGGTGGAGTGCCTTATTTACAGAGATCCTGAAGAATATGTTTGGCACTGGCAATGGAAGTCTGGAAATGGCTCGCGCCCTTGAGTTGTTTGATGCATGCAAGGACCGTATTGATGTCAATGTTCGACTTGGTCTGTACAATAAGATAGGCAAACAGATTCTTGAACTTTCCGGAGATGTGGGCCTGTTCCGGATATATGCAGAGGCATTGTGGAACACTCCTGTTCCGGAAAACTGGACACCGCAGCAGAAGGACCGGTTCAATCAATCCAAATCCACTTCTTTCCGGCAGATTACTTCCAGCCTGATTGATTACGATCCTGCTGAAGGTGAGGTCTTCGTGGAAGAGTTTAAAGATCGGTATACGAATGATTCTTTGTGCAATCTGTATGCCGTGTTCATGAAAAAAGCTGTAGCAGATGTGGACCGTCCTCTTTTTGACCGGTATTTTGCAAAGCTTATGGCTCTTCCATACAGCGATACGAAAATCAATTCATTGCGGGACGCACTGGAGAGCATGAACAATAGACTGCTTTATACACGTGAGAAACTGCTGCTCAAGATTCTGGAGATTCCAGAGCTCTCAGAACCTCAGCAGTTCCAGATTCTCATGTCTTTGCGCAGAACGGTAGCTCCCCAGGTTTTTGAGTACGGTTTTTACAAAAAAGGCAGTTATGAACAAGGTCGATCCTATCTGCAGGCAGCTGTACGGGTTGCAGATGCGTATGCTGCTGCCAATCCTGGACATAATGTCTGTGCTCCGGAAGAGCTGGCCAGGCAATGGGCTTTATGCGCATTGAATGCCTATGAATTTGGAGATAGTGTTCTTGCTCATGATCTTCTGATTCGTGCACTGGCTCTGGATAAGAATGGTTATACCCAGAATTTCGGGATGGTTCTCATGCTGATGCGCCAGGGAAGAGATGACGAAGCTGCACGCTACTGTGATGCCATTGCTTCTTCCAACGGAACAGCTCAACAGAAAGAAGCGGCTGCAAACCTCAAATATTTCCTTCTGGGGGGTGAAGCCTTTCCGGAAGATCTGCAGAAGAATGGGGAACAGGCGCCTTATCAGAAACTTTCTGATGAAGAAAAAATGAAAGCCATACGGACTGTTGGATCGTATTATTTCCGGGCAAAGCGTTTTGAAAAAGCCAGAGAATTAAGTGATGCTGTCATTACTGAATTGTTCCGTCCTGCAGAAACCAATAAACGTTATACCGTGCATTATCTCGCCAATGCCCCTGAAACAGCGGATGCCTGGGCGCGCAGCAGCAATTATGACAACTGGGAAGCCATGGAAACGCGTTTCGCTCCCTATGCAGGATATGATGTGTAGCAGGATGAAAAATTTTTGAAGTCTCATCCAGTCGAAAAACTTCCCGATGAATACAGAACTGGTCTTCATGTCGTATACGATGAAGCAGGTGTTCATCTTTATCTGCGCTGTGATGATCCTGATGCAGAAAAAATCCAGCAGGGATTCCGCAGCTATGGCTCTCTGGAATGGCTGATTCAGCCAGGTTCGGATCATGCTTATCATTCTGTCTACTTCAGCGGTTTTCCTTCCACGGAGGATATTCACTATGTGAACTGGGCCGCTCCCACCAGAAATTACAGGCTGACCTATGACGGTATTACAAAAGATTCTGCTGTAACTTCAGACGCCGTCGTGGCGCACCTGTTTATTCCATGGACTATGATGTATGACAGGCTGCCTTCAGAGTCGAATCAATGGATTGTAGGTCTTCAGGTATCAGGACCTTCATTCCGTTCGCTTTCCGGTCTTGTACATGAACTTGCGCGTGCACTGAAACTTGATTTTGAAATAACTCCGGAACAGATGTCAGCCATTAAGCGGCATGTGGCTCTGGAGATGTTCAATCGCTATGATAAAATGCGCCGGGATTCAGGAAAAACCATTCAAACCTGGAAGGATCCCGTTCTTGGAGATCCTGAGTTTTACGAAGATTGCGTGAAACCTCTGGTTGAAGAACTGGATGCTGCGGGACAGCGTCTGCTTGCTCCGGCATCTGATGCAGAACTGGATGAAATTTACCGGGTATGGGTTCCGTTATGGGCTGAAATTGAATACGAAATTCAGGCTCGGCGAACCGCATGGCTGAAGGACCGGTTCTTTGAATGATATGAACTGCTGAATCTGTAAAAGCCAGAGGGGCATTTTCATTCCCTGTGAGAAGAGCGGAATTTCCATGAAAGGGAGATTCCGCTCTTTATGTTTTTCCCGAAAGCAGCATACATACAGGTTTTTTGAGAATACAGTTTTCTATGACCGGGAGAGATAATTTTACGCTGGAGAAGAATCGCGGAACTGACAGAGAAAAAATCTGGCAGAAACAGAATGATTCTAATGATTCTATTAGGAAATAATATCGATGGGGGGCTATTTGACCGGAAAGGGATTATAAGAATTGTATCAGAATCCTCTGGTATGACAGAAGTATTGCAGATCTATTTGACCGGAAAGGGATTGGAGGAGGAACTGTTTCATAGATATTTTTTGACTGTATCTGCCTTTGGCTGTGTTGACAGAAAAAATCCTAGGTAAAAAAACTTCGGATAAATAACAAAGAAAAGCCATCCCTTCCGGTTTTAATGACAGTGGGGAGGGATGGCTTTAAAAAGATGGATATCCCGAAATAAACAGAATAACAGGATATTTTTTATCTCATTAGAATAATACTGTTTATCTGGAAGCGTTTGCAGAAGTCCCGATGAAAAATCAGCGGAGAAGCTCTTTTGTGTATT
>CASERY010000110.1 GCA_949290385.1 uncultured bacterium
CAAATTTATATTTTCCCCAACCTCTTTTATGTTACACCGGAAAAACTTGCCCAGGTGGAAAAATTGAAACAGCAGGGGAAAACTCTGTTTTTCAGTTATGCTCCCGGATACTTAACGCCGTCGGGGCGTTCCCTGGAGTCGATGAACAGACTTCTGGGCAGTGCTTTCAAGAGTTTTCCCGGTGTATTTACAAAAGGGAAGATCATGAAAACTGCTCAGGGCATCTATTACTCCACAGATGGCCGCTGGCCGCGGAAACAGGTGCAGGAGCTATTCCGCAAAAATGGTGTAAATATTTATAATACAAATACGGAACCGGTGATTTTTGCCGGCGGGAATTTTCTGACTCTTCATACAGCGCAAGGCGGAAAACAGAGCATCAAGCTTCCCCGAAAGATGAAAGTCAGCCGCTGTTTTCCCGATACGTCAGAAATCGGATATACTGCGGAATTCGAGTTTAATGCACCGGAAAAATCCACAACTGTTTTCTATATTCGCTGATGATACCGGAAGATTCCGGATTTTTCTGTTCCGGAGTCTGTCCGGAAATAGGTGAACGGGCGCAGAAAGTACTCTTGAAAGGAACCGCCTGTTCCGAATTAAGAAAAGGGAAATGACAAAGCCTCATGGAGAATACAGCAAAAACAATTTACCGTTGCGGGACATTGACATATACAAAACTCGGCTTGCTCAGTCTTGCCGTCTGGCTGCTTTGGGGTGACTTCAGTTTTATTCTACTTTCCAATATCTTTCCTGCGCTGACTCCTTTACAGCTCAATCTACATAATGCCAGCAATGCGACAATCGGTCTTCTGATGGGGACTGTTCCTGCTGTGATTACTTTTATTCTTAATCCGATCATCAGCACATGCAGTGACCGTACACGAAGCCGTTGGGGCAGACGGATACCTTATCTGCTTTTTACAGCTCCTTTTCTGGCGCTGTTCATGATTCTGCTCGGGTGGAGCGATCAGATCGGATATTTTATGATGAAACTTGTCTCATACAAGGGTGATCCATCATTATTTATTATCTGTCTGATTGCTGTATTTGTAATCGGCTTCCAGGTATTTAATATGTTTACAGATTCGGGTTTCTGGTATAATTTTGCAGACGTGGTCCCGGAACAGTTTATAGGAAGAATTATGGCATCGCTCCGTGTAATCGGTGCACTGGGAGGAATGATTTTCAATTATTTTGTCATGCCCTACGCAAAAACACATACTGCAATTATTTTTACGGTTTTTGCATTGATTTACTGGATAAGTTTTTCTGCAATGTGTGTCAAAGTCAAAGAAGGAAAATATCCGCCTCCGGAACAATATTCTCCTGGATTTTTTTCTGTTTTCAAAGGTTTTTTCACGGACTGTTTCAGCACCTCTTTTTATGTTATACTTTTTGTCGGTCTTGCAATGAATTATGTTTCAACAATCTGCCGCAACAATTTCAATCTGCTTTTTGCATTGCATGAGCTGCATCTTACTCCTGCTGAATATGGGGAAACAATGGCTGCAGGACTGGCTGTTGCTGCTGCACTTTTTATCCCAATGGGTATTTTAGTGGACAAGATTCATCCGATCAGAGTTTATTTACTGGGGGCTCTTCTTGTGATTTTCGTAAATCCTTTCGGTTTTTTCTGGGTGAATGATTATAAGAGCTTCATGGTTATGAGTATCATGCTGCAGGCAGTTTATGCCGTACAGTATGCCTCTATGAATCCATTGAATGTTAAACTTTTTCCCCGGGCGAAATACGGACAGTTCTGTTCTGCTGCAGCTATGGTCAAAGCCGTTCTTTTGGCTGTTTCAAGCTGGCTCGGCGGATGTTTTATAGATATTTTAGGATTCCGTTATCTGTATGTCTGGGATTTTGTTTTTACGATAGTGTGCTTTGTCCTGCTTTGGATTACTTATCTCCACTGGAAAAAAATGGGCGGGGATAAAGAGTTTATTCCGCCAGTTCAATAAAAAAGCCGGAGTTCAATATTTGGTTTTAAGCATAGAAGAAGTTCAAATTATGAATTATTGCAATATTGCAGAAGAAAAAATTATCTGAGGAGCCAGAATATGGTAAAAATTTCAATCAAAAAAAACAGAAAACATAAAATTTCCCCTTATCTTTTCATGCAGTTTGCAGAACCTCTGGGATGCGCTGACAGTTCAATTGATGCCGCTTGGGACTGGCTGAATGAGCGCTGGCATCCGGGCGCTGTGGATATGATAAAACAACTGGCACCGCCGATG
>CASERY010000111.1 GCA_949290385.1 uncultured bacterium
ATACTGAAACTTTCTTGCTCTTTCGGTTCCAGTCACTATCTTTCATGGAGCGGGGAACCGATCATTATGTCATTTTTTTGAAATACAGCATGAATCCTTTCGGTTCAGCAAACTCTATTTAGATTGTCTCTCTCTATGATAGTATTTCGATACTTATGATTATTTCCTGTCAATATGATCTTGAATATGATGTTGACAGGAAACAAGTTTACATTCAGTTCTGAAATTTTAATATCCTCTTTTTACCATTTCTCTAGCTTCTTCAGCACCATAGCGTTTCATAAGAACAACCATCGCTTTGTGACATCCCGAATATCTCTTTCTCACATAGTTTATTAATTCGGAATCGGACTTGCGATCATAATATTTGAACTCTTCATCTGTCATACCACCATTACGGAGTCGTTCTCCTAATTCATCGAAGAAACCCATAAAACCCTCACAAGCTTATTACTTTATTTTTTGTTCTATTAAGTTTGTCAACTTCTCTCTGACAACTTTTACATATTCCATTATGCATATCATTTTTTGTTTGATTATGATGAAATTCAGATAGTGGCTTTTCTTTACCACATCTCTGACAACATTTCTTTAATGCGTTACTCATTTTGTACATCTCCTTAGGTTGGAAAATTTTTATTCCTTGAAATTGGCTTCTGATGCAAAACATCCTTTTAATAAAATAATTCCATTTTTACCGATTACAAGTTTCAATATAAGGGTTTTCTGCGCTTTATGTAAAAATGGGAAAAAATATCTGGAACCCTTGTGCAGTCAAGTCTCAATCCGACATAACCGGTCACTTTGTTCCCTTTTATTTCGTTTGAAACTTGACATCTTGGGGAACCCGTCTGAAAAGAATGTTGAGATTTTTCAAAAAAAGGTTTCGGAACACTTTAGAAAAGAAGCCGCTGGTCACATCAGACTCTATATTTCAGTTTAGAACCCAAACATGGAGGAGCATAATGTCGACCAGTCTTGCATACCATACACAATGGATCAGCGGATTTCTGTCGAGTCAAGTCTTTCCCCGTTACAGGAAGCAGATTGGGAGAATTCCTGTGTTTTTGAACTGATCTCAGAAAGCTGCTGTGTACCTGTTTCATTCAGATTTTTTGTTTGGTGGCTTATAGCCTTTCCGGCAGAGTTAAAAAGCTGTTCTTTCGCTTCCTCCACCTGATCTTCAATGGACTGGACTGTTCCGTCAATGAATTTTTCTGTGGCGAGCTCAGTCTGGGCCTTGATATCACGTTCTAGAAAAACGGGCTTGTCACTGGCATTCTGGAATGCCAGACGAAATTCCATGGCTGCTGATTCCCATGCATCGGAAATGCGGGTGATGGTAAGCTGAATGAAATTATCCGCTTTCTGAGCCTGCTTGGATACATCAGGAACCGACTCGAGCATTTCCTCTCCACAGGCAGTCAGAAGAAAAACCGAGCATACGGCAGTCAGCAGAAGAAGAAAAAAGGTAGAAACCGGCAGACAAACTGATTTGTTTTTTGTTGAAGATGAATGTATTTCAGCATTTCCCTGCGATTTTTTCATATCTTTTCCCCTTGGATGAAAGATCGAGATTCCGTATCCGGAGGCGTTTTTGAAAAATTTCTCTGCCATTCTAGGTTGCTGCATGCAGCAGAATTTTTCAGGTGTTTTTATCTGATTAGAACGACACAAATTTCAAATGCATCCCACAACATTTTCTTTCTCTCCCCATTTGCGCCTTTTCTCCAAAAAGGGGGGACAATGGCCTGAAAAACGAAGGTTTTCTTCCTTTTTCAGCATTTGCAGAAAAATCTTTCAGGGCTGTGGAAGAACTTCAGTCTGTTCTGTGCCCCTGGAAGGAGGAGCAATCTATACTCCACACTCAAACAGACGGTCGGAAATTTTGGACGGCAGTGCATTTTTTGCAAATGTATCGGCTACACGGATGGCACTTTTTACCGCTTTAGGAGAAGATGCCCCGTGACCGATAATACAGACTCCGTTGATCCCCAGAAGCGGAGCTCCGCCAACTTCTTCATAATTGCTGATTGCTTTCAACTCCCGGAAAGCATCCTGGGCTAGAATGGCACCAGTTTTACGAATGGCATTTTTCATGAGGGCTTCCTTCAACCAATAGCTTATGGCCGAAGCAATGCTTTCAGCAGATTTTAAAACCACATTTCCGCAGAAACCGTCACAAACGACGACATCCGCTGTACGGTTAAAAAGATCATGTCCCTCTACATTACCGATGAAATTGATCGGCATACGAGACAGAATTTTAAAGGCTTCTTTGGTGAGGGCGTTTCCTTTAACATCTTCATCGCCCACAGATAAAAGCCCGATTTTCGGATTTTCAATCCCGAAATTCAGTTTTGAGTACAATTCTCCCATTACGGCAAACTGTGCCAGATTTAAAGGTGTGCAATCCGTATTGGCTCCCGCATCAACCAGGACAAATTTCCCCCCGATAGCAGGCATAGCCGTGGCAATGGCCGGACGATCAACCCCTTTAACCATGCGCAGTTTTACCTTTGTAGCAGCTACTGCCGCACCGGTATGTCCGGCAGACACAATGCCGTCTGCAAGGCCTTTGGCGACAAGTTCAGCACAAACTGTAATGGAAGAATGACGTTTGGAGCGGATGGCATTCGTGGAAGGTTCATTCATTTCCACCACCTGTTCCGCATGGACGAAAGAAAGGCGGTCAGATTCCTTCAGCTTTTCTTTTTCAAGGTAATAGGAAATCTTCTCCAGATGGCCGACCAGAACGATCTGGACATCCGGAATTTCTTTCAAAGCCTCAGCTACAGCCTGAATTACCACGGCGGGAGCATAATCTCCTCCCATCGCATCCACTGCAATCTTCATAAATGCCGTCAGCTCCAGTCAGGAAAATTAGTCAACGGTGATAACCTGTTTGCCTTTGTAAGTTCCGCAGTGCTTGCAGACTGTATGAGAAGCAGCAGGCTGACCGCAGTTGGTGCAGAATGTTGCCTGAACACCTTCATAGGCATTTGCGGCCATGCGCTGACGTTTTTTCATCTTGGACATTTTTCTTTTCGGTACGCCCATTTTTGAATCTCCTATAAAAATTCACTTTAAAGTTCGTCTGATACATCCAGAACCTCTAATATAACATGAAATCAGGGCTTTTCAATAAGATTTTGCATTTTTCTTTCTAAAAAAAGCTCTGAAAATAGATTGACAGAAGAATGTTCTGCCGTCTGTTTTACCGTTGGATTTTGTTCCAGTTCAGCCATATCGTATGATTGCATAGCCCCGTTCAGTTTTTGCAGGCATGACCCAACCTGTGGAAGGTTCAGGAAGAAGGTCTGCTTTTAGAAGATCATTATAGCGGTCCTGGGAGATAAAGAGAATCACCGGTTCTTTCTGTTCAATGGAATTCTTAACAAACTCCTTGAAATGATCCAGTTCAATAAATCTTCCTGCCGCATCCGGGTAAGAAAGCCCGTAGCCGATTTCATTCATGGAGGCAAGCATGTAGACATCTTTGCGTCCGAGTTCCCAGCAGACCTACTGAAAGGGTTTTCCGTATGCAACCAGTTTTGCATCGGCCGGAATCAGATCGCGCGCTAATGCTATCCTGCTGCTGGGGGATTTGCTTTCCAGCAAGCAGGGAGGAACAGCACAGCAGGTACACAGCATGAGAGGCAGCAGAAACAGCATTCCTATGTGGAAGCGTGTCCGGGCAGAGGTATGGTCATTCAGGAAGACAAGCGATCCCATAAGCAGGATCATAGACTAGAAAAGCATGAAGATTGCGAACAGCCACATGGAAAAACCGTTGGTGGTGGTGTCGTAGCAGGCCCAGTAAATCAAATGGTTCTGAATAATGTGAATTCCCAGCACAGCAAGAAGCGAAGCTCCGAAAAAGAGCCAGATAACGATTTTAAAGTTTTTAAGAAACAGTTTCTTGTCCCACATTTGATCCAGAGCAAGACTTAGAATGACTGCCAGCGGAACAAAACAGGGCAGAATATAAGACGCCAGCTTGCCGCTGGAGGCGGAAAAGAGGAGGAATGGAAGGACCAGCCATACAAACAGCATCTGGAGTCCTGCATCGCGGCGGAAACGCATTTGCCTGAGTCCCTGAAAGACAGAGGGAAGAAAAAGACAGAAGGGTATGGTGCCGCCTAGAAGAACAGGCAGAAAATAGAAGAAGGATTCTGCATGCTGCGCTTCTTCTCCGCCGAAAAATCTGTTCAGATGTTCTACAACAATAAAGTAATGCCAGTAATCCGGCTGTGCTCTATGAATGAGAACCGCCCAGGGAAGAATAACCAGCAGAGACACCGGAAAAATGACAAGCGGATAAATCAGAAGATATTTCCATTTTTTCTGGAGGATGACCCAGAACGCTAGAACCAGTCCGGCAACAGCATAGGCCAGGAACCCTTTCGTCAGGAAGGCAAGACCGGTACAGATTCCGCTGAGAACAAGGAAAAGGAATAGATGGCGTACCGAAATGCAAGACGCTTCTTCAGAAAGATTTGCAGAGATTTTCTGATCCCCTTGAAGAAGTTGCTCCTTTGGAGAGTCCTGTCTTCGCGAAGCGATGAATTTGAATGATGGGCATGCTGCATAAAAACCAAAAAAGATGGAAGCCGTCAGGAAACAGGTGAAAAGTCCGTCCAGGATCCCGACTGTGCCTATGGCAAAGACCATGGGAAACAGCAGAAAAATGAAAGAAGCCGTAAATGCTGTCTGTTTTTTACCTCCGCACAGAAATGAAAGCCAGTAGATCATGATGGCACAAAGCCCCATGCTTAATGCAGAAGGAAGACGTAAAGCGAAGGCGTTCTGTCCGAAAATTTTCATGGACTATGCAAAGGCCCAGTACCCGAGAACAGGTTTTTCAAAATAACGTACGCCATTCAGAGTCGGTGAAATATAATTCCCGGATTCAATCATTTCCCGTGCAATTTCTGCATAGCGTGTTTCATCCGGAGAGATCATGGGCCTGAATCCGAGAGGGAGAATATAGAGGAATAAAAATAAAAGGAAAAGCCAGAATATTTTGTTCTTTAAAAACATCAGATTTTTTCTCCTTGCCGGACGAGACCCCTGTAATGATGGTTGTGTTCCTGCGTCAGAATATGATTCTGCAGAATGAGAGAGAAACTGAAGGATGGCGCGGCTTGGAGAATTCACGGGTAAAAATGCAGAAACCTTGGATGGATCCCAATGCAGTGCAGACAATTGCACTGCTGAACAGGATGCAGAATCAGAATAGACTGAAATCTGAACGCTTGATTTCCCCTTGCTGCCAGCTTGTTCTTTCCCTCTCACATTCTCTGTTACTGACCACGGAACGGAGCTGAAAATGCAACTGAACAATATATAAATAAAAGATTTTGTGGAAAATACAAATGCAGTGGGATCTTTTTCCAAGTTTTTCTGGAAAAAAAACGAATGGAGGAATATATTGTTATCCCAAATAACAGCAGAATGGAACAGGAACTGAAAATGCTGACCGGAATTTTATGCGGTTTTGCGGCTGCGTTTCTGCAGTCATCTTCTTATGTATGCTCTAAGATTTTTATTCTGAAACATAAA
>CASERY010000112.1 GCA_949290385.1 uncultured bacterium
TCATCTATCTGGCGACGGCAGACTTTTTCCGCTTCTGTCAGCTGGCGGACATCGGTTGCATCCACATTGATTACATTGGTCATATTGACGCAGACTTCACCGGGAATGCGTGTTCTGTAAAGCAGGACATGTCCCGCAGGATGCGTAAGAATAGATTTTCCCAGAGCCTGGATCTCTCCTTTGGGCACATTCACATAAGATTCAAAACTCGGCGGAAAAATAGCTCTGGAATAGTCGACTCCGCCAATCCGGAACATCAGCGTAACCGGCTGACAGATATGATCGCCTTCACGTCCCAGTTCATATTCTGCTCCGGCACGTGCCGCCACATCGCCGTCTCCAGTTGCATCAATAATGACTTTTCCCAGAATGGCTTCACGTCCGGACTTGCTCTCCGTAATGATGCCTTTCACTCGGTTGCCTTCCATAATGACGTCGACAATCTACGTATAAAGCTGAACTCTGACTCCTGCTTCATCCATTATCTGAAGCAGAGTGCTCTTCAGACATTCATGACTGATACACCAGCTGTATCCTTCATTCGGTTCTTTCGGAAGACATTGGCTCGCACAGGCACGGTGCATGATCTCATCCAGAAGCGGGGACGTTGAACCGCTGCTCCAGTGGGACATCATTCCGCTTGTGGACATTCCTCCAAGAGCATTGGACTTTTCCACAATCATCACCTTTGCTCCGGCACGTGCCGCACCAAGAGCCGCTCCGATTCCAGCAGGGCCCCCGCCGGCAACCAGGACGTCTGTTTCCGCTACAACAGGAATTGTTCTTGCAGGTTCTGTATACGTTTTCATAGCATGCAAACTCCTTTTTTCTGTCTGCGGCAGTTTTGCCGCAAGTTTCTTTTTTGTTTCTCTTCTTTATAAAAAAATACGGCAAAAAAAAGGAATCTCCTTGAATTTTCAATAAAATTTTCTTAAATTATCACAGATTTCAAAAAATAAAGGATCCTCTCATGAATCTTGTGGAACTTCTCCGATATTATGAGAAAAAAACCTCTTCCTCCATAAGCATTGAAGTCCGACATCCTGCTTTTTACCGGTGTGAAAGGCTCAAACTTGCACCGGATCAGTACTTGCATCACTCGGAATTCTGCCGTATGGCAAAGCTCCGGGATGCCAATGCAAGCTGCTCGGCCAACAAGAGAAGGAGTTTGGAGGTAGCAAAACGGGGACGATGCTTTTCAGGATGCTGCCCTCATGGAATCTGGGAATATGCCTGTCCCGTCACGTCGGAAGGAGAACTGTATGCTGTTCTTTACTTTGGGAATCTCCTGCCTGAAGAAAGCTCCATTAAACTGCCAGATACAATCTGTCCCCTTCCCCGTGCAACAGAAGAAAAAAAACATCAGATACGTCTCGCCGCCAAATTCATTGCCCATTTCCTGAAAATTGAACTTGAACTTTTCTCTGCATCAGGTGGCATGGCAGGCAAACAGCATGATGAAGCCTTTTATCTTGAAAACTGCCGGAACTTCATCAACTGCCACTATCTGGAAAACATTGCCTTGACCGATCTTTCCGATCTTCTGAAGGTCAATCCCAATTATCTCGGCTCTCTAATTCTTCGTAAAACGGGCAGCTCCTTTCGCAGTCTTCTGGCTCGTCGCAGAATTGAAGAATCTAAAATCTATCTGAAACTTCATCCGCAACTTTCCATTTCAAAAATCGCACGGCTCTGCGGATTCACAGACAGCAACTATTTTTCGCTGGTTTTCCATCGGATCTGCGGACAAACACCTCAGGAATATAAAAAAAGTCAAAAAAACTGAAATTCTTCTTTCCCGCATATTCTCTTTCCCTCCTGCACATACACAAGCCCCTCTGCCCAAAGAATGGGAAAGATAATTTCGGCATTTTCCCGGCATAAACCCAGAAGTCCGGATTCCAGACTATTCTACAGGATACAGCAAAAATACAAAAAAGCACAGAACAGATTCCATCTGGAATAAAGGCTGCCCTGTGCTTCTTATTCTCTAGAAAAAACTCTTTTTTTCAAAAAATTTCAATCATTTCAGGGGAAAAATTGAAACTGCCGGATCCTTGTTATTTCCCTGAGAAAAAAGAAACAGACGTAAAACATCTTCTGTTTTTCATCCGGCATACATCAAAAGGCTTTTCAATCTTTGTCCGGTCCGATAATCTCCACCCAGTAGCCATCCGGGTCTTCAATGAAGTAAATCCCCATCACCGGATTCTCGTAACAGATACAGCCCATTTCCTGATGCTTTTTGTGAGCTTCCTCAAAATTCTCCGTACGTAATGCCAGATGAAACTCATTATCACCCAGATTATACGGCTCCTTGCGGTCCTTCAGCCAGGTCAGTTCAAGCTGATGCGGCGTCACACCGTCCCCAAGATAAGCCAGAATAAAATCCCGGGAAGTGATTCTGCGAACCTCCCGCAAGCCAAGCGCTTCCCGGTAAAAGTTCAGACTTCTGTTCAAATCAAGAACATTGATATTATTGTGGGCAAAAGTAAATTTCAGCATGGCACACTCCATCCGTTTTACAGTCATTCCTGCTTTTTTAATCTCTGAAAAATAATCTGGTTCCTGATAACATGAATCGGAACAGAAAAAATGCAAGCTCATTTTGCCAGTGCAAGGAGTAGAATTCCCAGCAAAATCGCACATAAAGCAGCCATCTTTTTCCAAATATTCCTGTCGTGGAAAAGATAGGCTCCAAAAAGGAAGGTAATCACACAACTGCTTCTGCGCACAAGTGACAGAATCGCTATCTGCGTCTCAGGCAGACTGACGGCATAAAAATAGAGATAGTCTGCCGCAATCAGCAGGATTCCAGTGGCAGGAATGGTCCAGCGCCACTGGAACTGATGTTTTTTCCCAAAACATGCAGCGCGGACTAGCCATGCAGTCCCTAACAGAAAAACCAAATCCACAGAAAACCAGAACTGTACCGTAATGCGCGACATTTGAAGCGATCCCAGCAGATATTTGTCAAACAGGGCCGAACATGCCCCGAGAAAAGTGCCGATGAAAATCCAATGAATCCCTTTATGTTTTTTGAACGAAATTCCTTCCAGTTTTCCGAGCAGAGAAAAAAGCACATATCCGCAGAAAATACAGACCATGCCGATTCCCTGAAGAACTGTCGGAATTTCATGAAACAAAAAAATACTGCCGATAAACGTCCATAAAGGCGAACTCGCCCGGATCGGCGATGCAATGGAAATGGGTAGCTCCCGCATGGCATAGTACACAAACGTCCAGCTGCTTCCAACGATAACAGCCTTCACCAGAATCAGAAGAAAATCTCTCCAGGAACAGACAGCAGCCTCTGTGATGGTTCCTGAAAACAAAAGAGCCAGAATCAGCGTAATCAAGCCGCAGACTGTCGAAAAAAACAGCACCGGCATAACGGAGTTTTCGCGTACCGCATGTTTTTTGCAGATATCGTAAAACCCCAGAGCAAAAGCTGAACCTAAAATCAAAATCATCCAAGCAGGAATCATGGTCTATTCCACTTCTCTATTTATGCTTATTCCGGACAGGCTGCAGGATTTTCTTTCCCTGTCAGGGAACCGTTCTCCATTTTCCCTGATCCGGAAGCATCTTTCCCTACAGGCCCGTATTTCCGGAGGAGATGGCTTGTCAGTATTTTTGCTGCAATCAGCGCAACCGTACCTGATACGATATCAGAAATGGCCCGTGCCCAGAACAATTTACTCACATCATCCGTCCCGAAAATGAAATAGGCTCCATACGAAAGAGGAATCATCAGCACTACAATTCTCAAAGCATTTAAATAAGCCGCCACAGAAGGCTTTCCGCACCCTGTGAAAAAGAAGCCCCCATACCGGTGCAGTTCCAGGAAAGCAAACCCCAGCGGTACAATCCGCAGATAGGAGATCATAATCGGTTTCACCGCAGGATTGTCCGGAGGTTCCAAAATAGAAGCCAGCTGAGGTGCAAAAAGAATACACACCGCGGCCATTACAATCAGAATACCTCCCGCTGTACGCACCGCAAAGCGCCGGCAGTGATCAATGCGCTCATACTGTTTCGCGCCGAAATTCTGCGCCACCATAGGCACGATGGCAATCCCCAGGGACATCGGGAAAATAAAGGCCAGACTCTCCAATCTGCCGGCAGCTGTGGAAGCCGCAACAGCCGCAGTTCCATATTTTGCTGTCAGTTTGGTCAAAATGAACATGCCAATCGGCATCATAAGCATGCCGACAGCCGCCGGGAACGCAAAACGGATTACCTGTTTCCAGGCAGAAATTACCATCCTCACGGGAAATTTCTGCCAGTGTATCATATGGAATTTCAGGGAAAGCACTATAAGTCCGGCAAAAGCCCCAAATGCCTGGGACAGCACGGTGGCATAAGCAGCCCCTGCCGTCCCGAGATTCATTCCAAAAGGAAGCACATGACGGCCCATCACAGTAAAAGCATCCTTTGAAAACATAAAAATCGGATCCAGGACTATATTCAGAGCCAGACCTACAATCATAAGCATGCTTGCAAACAGCGGAACACCTGATGCAACCAGCAGGTCATTGACCGTCATGCAGAGAGCGCTTGTTACACAACCTAGATACCAGATGCTCATGTAGTCCTTTACATAAGGAAGAACCGCATCCTCCACACCAAAGAAACGGAATGTCGGATTCATGGACAAATATCCTGCAAAACCTGTCATCATGGAAAACAGAATCAGAAAAATCAGTCCCAGTGTTGTCAGGTTGGCAGCCTTGTTCTGTTTTCTTTCGCCCAGTGCATGAGACGACGTTGTCATGACACCTATCGTAATTCCCCGGAAGAAACACCCGAGCAGCATAATCACCGGGAATGTCAGTCCAATCGCGGCCTGTTGGCGGCTTCCAAGCTGTGAAACAAAATAAGTATCAGCTAAATTAAAACCTGAAATCGCTAACGTTCCTGGAATCATGGCCACTGCTGTTTTCAACATGGTTCCGCCGATGGTTCCGGAAACAAAATTTTTTCCTGGTACTGGCATTTTTCAACCTGAATTTGATTCTAAATCTTTGGGCGACTGAAATAGTTATTATACTATATCTTTTTTATCCTGAAAAGCAATTTAAATACAAGAAAAAAATCAGTTGAATTCTCCTTGGCTTCATGCTATATTCACTTTTCATGCTTCTTTCATGCTTCACGCTTTAAAAAGTATGAACGCTGGCTGGAAAGGATTCAATATGGAGAAACTCACCGGACAAAATGAAGATTATATCATGAAGCCTGTGGCATTTGTCCGCTGTCAAAGCTATTACCGTTATGAAGCTCCACGCCAGGCTGAATATTCCACCATTCCTGCTGTAATAGAATTCCGCAAAGGACAGAATTTCGAGACTGCCCTGGCGGATCTTAAAGGGTTTGAACGAATCTGGGTGCTCTTTGTATTTCATCTGAACTGCCGCTGGAGTCCCAAAGTCCGTCCGCCGCTTTCTCCGGATGGAGCAAAGTACGGAGTTTTCGCCACTCGTTCCCCGCACCGCCCCAACCGGATCGGCATGAGCTGCGTTAAACTCTTGAACGTGGACGGACTCCGTCTGACTATTGCAAACTCCGATATGCTGGACGGGACTCCCGTTCTTGATGTAAAACCCTATATCCCAGAAGCGGACAGTTTCCCAGACTCCGCTGCCGGCTGGAGGGATCATTTGAAAGACCAGGAATGGACCTGTGCATTCGTGGAAAAGCCTTTTCTGGAAAAGGCCCTTTTTCTCAGGGAGGAAGCATCCCATGACCTGGAGTCTTTTGCCAGGATTCAGCTTCGTTATCATCCGCTGGACTCATCTAGAAAGCGCATCAGTCAAATGGGTCCCCAGATTTATGCTTTGGGCTTTCGCACATGGCAAGTGATCTTTTCGGTCAATCAGGCAGAAAGAAGCTATGTGCTCAAGGATATAGCTTCCCACTATAAAAAAGAGGATTTGTTGGAAGGAAGTCCCGATCCCTATCTTGATAAGGATCTGCACCGGAAATTTCTCGCAACATTCCCCGGCACATTAATATGCTCCAGCAATCCGGATGCCGGTATTATAACAGCAGTTCAGGAAGAAACTCAGGCGGAAAAACAGGAGCAGAATCCATGAATATTTATTTAGCTTCTCCCCGCGGGTTCTGTTCCGGTGTGCGCCGTGCACTGAATCTTGTTCAAGATCAAATCGACCGGAACCCGAGAGGTACAAAAATCTGTATTCTTCATGAAGTAGTCCATAATGAGTATACTGTGCGGAAATTTGAAAACCAGGGAGTCCTTACAGTCGATCATCCGGAAGACGTTCCGGATCACAGTATTTTAATTTTCAGCGCTCACGGAGTTTCTGAAGAAATCGAAAAACAGGCACGTTCCAGAGACCTTGAAATTATTGATGCCACCTGCCCTCTGGTCAAAAATATTCACAGGAAAGCTTCTGAACTCTCCCGGGCAGGCTATCATATTCTCCTTTTCGGGAAAGCACGCCATCGTGAAGTGGAAGGGATTCTGGGCAGAATCCCTGGAGCAAAAACACTGCTGACTTCTGCCGAGGATGCTGCATTTTTTCAACCGAATCCAGCAGTTCATTACGCGTGTCTCTGCCAGACCACCTTTAATACTGCAGATCTGCAGAAGATGAGCAGTATTCTTCAGAAAAAGATTCCGGCTCTTCTGATTTGCGGAAATGTCTGTTCCGCCACACAGGAACGCCAAAACTCGGTCCGGGCTCTTGCCAGGAAATGTGATGCCGTGCTGATCGTAGGCTCCGGCACCAGTTCCAATACAAAGCGTCTTCAGGAGGCGGCTGCATCGGAAGGGGCACGTGCTTATCTTGTTTCCGGAAAATCCGCATTGCAACCCGAAATGTTTCAGGCTGTCCAAAATCTTGGAATTGCCTCCGGAGCCTCGGCCCCGGAAGAACTGGTCCGGGAAATTCTTCAGCAGCTTCTGGCGGAAGGCGGAATCCTTGTTGGAGAAATACACGGTGCAGAAAACGCTCAGAAATAACTCAGGAATCATCCACAAAAACCTCCATAACAGACATAACGGAGTCCTTCTGGAAACCGCCGCCTCAATCTGTGGGATCAAGGCCTAACAGCCGGATATATAATAAGTCCAATTCTTGTGAAGACAGCTGACTTTGGCACCTGGAATATCTATAATAGGGTCTTCAAATGTTGTTCAGTTCTTATAGAGACAGCTGACCTGCTCTATGGCAGGATGAAAACAGAAGAAACAAAAGCAATACGGTAAAATGCATCTGTCCCTTCTGTCCTTTATCAAGAGAGAAAAAACAAAGACGGCAGTATTATGAATCTCATACGCCGCCCTGCAGCATGTTTGTTATCTTTTTTGAAATTTCCCATAAAATCCCGATTCATACAGATACAATAAACAGACCTCTTCTCTCTAAGTTTACTGCACCTGTTCCATCAGATAACGCGCTGCATCTATCGCTGCCTTACAGCCTGATCCTGCAGCCGTTACAGCCTGACGGTATTTTGAGTCAATGCAGTCCCCGCAGGCGAACACACCTTTTAAAGAGGATTCCGTGGTATTGCAGGCGATCTGAATATAACCGGAATCATCCATGGCGAGCTGTCCTTTGAAAAGATCCGTATTGGGAATATGCCCCAGTGCGGCAAAATATCCACTGACGGCAATCTCACTGATTTCTTCGGTCTTCAAGTTGCGTATTCGAATCCGTTCCACCACATCTTTTCCAAGGATTTCCTCCACAACTGTATTGTAATGAATCTCAATGGATGGATGCTTTTTAACCTGATCCTGAAGAATTCTACTGGCTCGGAAGGAATCTCTCCGATGAATCAAATGGACTTTTTCTGCAAATTTGGCAAGCAGCAGGGAATCCTCCATGGCCGTATCGCCACCCCCGACAACACAGACTGTCTTATTGCGGAAAAAAGGACCGTCACAAAACGCACACGCAGAAACACCCCGTCCATAAAACTCCTTTTCAGAAGGGAGTCCAAGCCAGCGCGGCAGGCACCCTGTCGCTACAATTAAAGCTTTGCCGGAATACGATTTTCCGCTTTCTGCAATAAGCGTTTGAATCCCCCCGTCCGTGAGTTCTGCTTTGACGATGGTCTCAAAAAGGACTTTTGCGCCGAAGCGTTCTGCCTGTTTCTGAAACATATCCATCAGATCCGCGCCCCGGATACCCTCCGGAAATCCGGGATAATTCTCCACTTCTCCGGTCTGCGCAAGGAGACCGCCAGGAGAAGACCCTGCAAACACCAGCGGATTTAAACTATTCCGTGCGGCATACAATGCCGCTGTCAAACCTGCAACGCCGGATCCTCCGATCAGCAAATTGTTTATTTCCATCTTATCCTAACCTTTCAATAGCAGTGAAACCGCCTGTGATTTATCTTCAGAAATTCCGGACGCCCAACGTTTCAGAAAAGAAGATCGTCCGTAACAATAATGTACATCCTTTTTTCCGTTGGACAATAAAATTCATTCAAATGTTTTCAATCCTGAGATATGCCAGCCAAAGAAATTTATAAAAAAACGGGAAAAATGCAGTTGATTCATCCGCTGATGCCATTATGGTATATTCTCCGGAACAAAAATGATCGCAATCCGTTTCACTTTTTTAGTTTTTTAGAAAGGAATACGCATGTACTTAACAGGATTCGCTGATGAAGTTTCCAACAGTCTCGACCTCCAGATTCAGGCGACCCTGGAGCTGGGATGGTCCCGGATCGAAACGCGCGGAATCAATGGCAAAAATCTGGCATCCCTGACAGATGCTGAATTCGAGGATGTCCAGAAAAAACTTCAGGAAAACGGCATAACCTTCAATTGCTACGGAAGCGCCATTGCAAACTGGTCCAAATCCATTTTGGATTCCCCGGAAAGCAGTTACGAGGAAATGCGCAAAGCCATTCCCCGCATGAAAAAACTTGGTATTCCCATGGTCCGCATCATGAGTTTTGCTGTTCCGCAGGAGTGGAAACCCAGAGCATTTGAACTGGAAGATGAAGTCGTAAGAAGAGTCTCCCATCTGGTGGAAATGGCAGAAGACGCAGGAATTCTCTGTCTTCATGAGAACTGCATGAACTGGGGAGGTCTTTCACTGGAACATACGCTGCGTCTGCTGGAACGGATCCAGTCTCCAGCATTCAAACTGGTCTTTGATACCGGCAACCCCGTAATGAGCGAAGATGTGCGTGGAAAAGCACCTTATCATCATCAGTCATCCTGGGAGTTCTATAAAGCCGTCCGGGAACACATCGCATATGTCCATATCAAAGACGGTATTTTCAAGGACGGCCAGCAGCATTTCACATTCCCGGGTGCAGGGGACGGAGATGTTCCGAGAATTCTGGCAGATCTCGTTCGGACCGGCTACAACGGTGGAATCTCAATTGAGCCACATCTTGGAATGGTTTATCATGAAGCAGGGAAAATGTCTCCGGATGAAAGCCGTTATCAGGTATATATTGAATACGGAAGACGCGTGCAGTCTCTCCTTGCCGGTCTCGGTATTACAGAATTTGAGTAATTCCCAAGATCATTTATAAGACAAGAAATTCCCGGAGAAGGAAAATGTCCCATAACAGACGTTTTTTCTCCGGGATGTTCTTTTTTCATGTTCTTTTCCTGTATCCGTTTTATTCCTACTAGCGGACTTGTCTGCCTGTTCCTTTATTTTCTTTCTCTGGAAAGAACGCTCCATTTCCCTTCATGAATCCTGAAGTCTGAAAGAGTCCATACATTTTTAAATTATTTTTCCCTTTTCAGAGGGCCTGTTCCTTCTGCTGCTTCCAGAGCGGGAAAGCAACAGAAAATTCATCGAAAACTCATCCAGATCCTCTTCTCCCCTCAAAAATGGTTAAATTTCGGTTACATCCGACAAGACCATATCTTTATTCGGCAAGCATTTTTCTTCCCATAACTCTTTCTATTTACAGACCGTTCAGATATTCTTTCAAAGAAAATGCATTCCATGCTCAGAAACTTGAACTTTTCTGCAGAATTGGTATATTACCAGAAACAGAAAAATCGAACGAATGGACTCGACACATGCTCAACGACAGATCCTATATGAGACGCGGCCCCGGAGGCCCTGACTATCAAGATGTCGTCAGCGGCAGAAAGGCCCTGTTCTCGCTGATTCTCATCAATATTGGCATTTACCTCTTATTTCCTCCAAGCGCCCAGAACACCATGGCTTTGTCCATGGATGGCATTCGTCACCTGCAGATTTACCAGTTGGTGACAGCCATGTTTGTTCACGCGAATTTTTCTCACCTTTTCTGCAATATGCTTTCCCTCTATATTTTCGGGTCTCTTTCAGCACCGATTCTCGGAGCAGGACGTTTCCTGAAAATGTATTTTTTTGCAGGAATTTTAGGAAATCTGCTCTGGGTTCTTACGGCTCTTTCCAGCGGTGATCCATCCTATCTTGTAGGGGCATCCGGCGCCATTATGGGCGTGATTGTTGCCACAGCCATGATGCTACCAAATATTGAAATGATGATGCTCTTCTTCCCTATTCCATTCAAACTCAGAACTCTGGCCATTGTTTTCATTCTGATTGAACTTTTCAATCAGATCTCCATCGGGCGTCAATCCAATATTGCCTACCTGTGCCATATTGGAGGGTTTATTGGAGGCTACCTGTATATGGTTCTATTCCAGCGTCAGTTGATTCAATGGAATCCGTTGAGCTTTCTATCCGGCAATTCCTCTTCCCAGGGGTCCTTCAGAGCCTCCGACAGCACAACCGGAGCCCGCCGAATGCCTCATGGATGGTCATTTGGAGGTTTTTCCGGGTCCGGCAGAAAGACTGACCCCGGAGCCAGAGTAACCCAGAAAGAACTGGATTATCTGCTGGATAAAATTTCAAGAGAAGGCATCAACAGCCTCTCCGAGGAGGAAATGGCCCGTCTTGAACTGGCTCGGGAACAAATGCGCGGGAAATAATGCATTCTATACAGCAATTTTGAATTTTCTCTCGAAAGGACTTTTCACAGATGATGAATCCAAGTCCTCTGCACAGGTAAAAAGGAAAATGACTCTTGACACGGAATGGGTGTTTTCATTCCATAAAAACAAGCATGGCACAGAAAAACTCCGGAATACGGAAACGTTTTCCAAGAAAGGATTTTGAAAATGAATATCGTTTGGCTTGCCAGTGAAGTTGTTCCCTTTGCAAAGACCGGAGGTCTCGCAGATGTTTCCGGCGCACTTCCGGAAGCTCTTGCCGAACGCGGACATCAGGTGTCTGTCATTCTTCCGTGGTACCCGCAAATTACCGGAAAACTCAATCTGGTTTTCGATGAAACCATCGATCTGCTGGGCGTCCCCTTCGGAGACAAAACAGAATGGGCCAGTATCCACAAACTTCATGGTGAAAGCCGGAATCTGACCTTTTACTTTATTGAATACAATCGTTTTTTCGACCGCCCAACTCTGTATACATGGGATGGCGCCGAATATGCAGACAGCGCACAGCGATTCATCTTCTTCAGCCGGGCCTGTATGCAGGCCATTTTGAAACTGCGCTTGCATCCAGATATTCTTCATGCAAATGACTGGCATACGGCTCTTGCCTGTGTTTATCTTCAAAGTCCGCTGTACCGCAATGATCCGAACTTCTCCAACTGTCGGTCCATTCTGTCCATTCACAATATCGGCTATCAGGGAATCTTTCCGAAAAGCAACCTTTACTGGACCGGGCTGGGCTGGGAATATTTTCACTGCGACTGTCTGGAATTTTACGATCAGATCAACCTGCTCAAAGGCGGCATCATGACCGCAGACCGCGTCAATGCGGTAAGTCCCACTTATGCAAGGGAAATTCTCTCCCCGGAATACGGATTCGCACTGGATCCGGCACTGCGCCACCGAGCCTACTACGGGGCACTTCGCGGCATTATCAACGGCATTGACATCCACGTGTGGAATCCGGCCGCAGACAAGAATCTTCCAGCATGCTACAATGCTGAGGACCTGACAGGAAAACAAATCTGTCGTCATGCGCTGCAGGACATGTTCCATTTACCGAAACGCGATGATGTTCCACTTTTCACTTCCATTTCCCGCTTTGCCGTCCAGAAAGGACTTGATGTCTTTGCCGATGCCCTTTCCTCCCTCCTGGATGAAAACGACTTTCAGTTCATTGTCATTGGAAGCGGCGACAAAAACCTGGAAAACTGGTTCCGTTTCCATGCACAGCGCCATCCTGACAAATTCGCAGTTTATGTGGGCTTTGCAAAGGATGATGTATCTCATCTGGCAGAGGCTGGCGCTGATTTCTTTGTCATGCCGTCCCGTTACGAACCCTGCGGGCTGAACCAGATGTACAGCATGCGCTATGGAACTCTTCCGATTGTCCGCAGGACCGGTGGACTGGCGGATACAGTGCTCAGTTACAATTATAAAAATGCAGATCAGGCAACAGGTTTTGTATTCTGGGATCTTTATCCGGATGCATTGGCCCAGACCATCCGCTGGGCAGCTTCTGTACGCAAAGAGCATCCCGAAGACTTCCGACAGATGATCCATAACGCAATGACGCACGATTTCTCCTGGAACAACACAGCCGCACAATACGAACGGATGTACGAAGATGCGCACAGATGACTTTGACTATGAACTCCCCCTTGAACTGATTGCCCAGGAGCCTCCGGCACACCGCGGGGAATCCCGGATGATGGTTCTGGACCCCATCAGCGGTGAATGTTCCATTTATCCCTTCACGGATCTGCCCCGTTTTATGCATGCGGGTGATGTTGTTGCAGTGAATGACACAAAAGTTATCCGGGCACGCCTTTTTGCCAGGAAGGCGACTGGTGCACGCATTGAAATCTTTCTGCTGGGACTGAAGGATCAGAAAAACGGCACTGTCTGGCACTGTCTGATGAAACCGGCCAAAAGAGTTGCACCAGGCAGCATGCTGGAAATTTATGCCCGCAGCGGGGAAACGCTTTCCGGAAAAACACTCCACCTTCTGGAGAAAGATCCGTCCGGTGTCTGCACCATTGTCTTTGACCAGAGCGACGTGGATCAGACCCTCAGGGACTGCGGACATCTGCCGCTGCCCCCCTACATTCGCAGAAAAGATCAGGATTTTGATTCTGAACGCTATCAAACCGTTTATGCTCATATCCCGGGTGCTGTTGCCGCACCTACTGCCGGTCTTCATTTTACTCAGGAAGTCTTTCAGGAGCTGGAGGCCAGAGGCGTCCAAAGAGCTGAACTTACGCTCCACGTAGGGGCAGGTACATTCCAGCCGGTCAGCGAAGAACGCATTGAAGACCACAAAATGCATTTTGAATCCTACTTTCTTCCCGAGCGGACAGCATCCATGCTAAATAAAGCCAGAACTTCCGGACATCGCATCCTGGCCGTTGGAACCACTTCGCTCCGCACACTGGAAACCTGCGTGCAGCCTGATGGTCTTTTTCATGCCCAGGAAGGTTCTACAGGAATCTATATATACCCGCCTTATAAGATCAAATCCGCCGACATGCTCCTCACCAATTTTCATTTGCCCAAAAGTACACTCCTTATGCTGGTCTCTGCATTTGCCGGCATCGACAACATCCGCAAAGCATATCGCATGGCTGTCCAGGAACGCATGAAATTCTTCAGTTACGGGGACTGCATGCTGATTCTAAACAAAATCCAATAAAAAAATTCCTTGAAATACGGAAAAAATCCTCAGGAAATCTCTTTTTTCATGAAAAAGCCATCTGAAAAAACAGAAAAAGCGTTTATTTTGCTTTTACATGGCCGCTGACCGTGCTATATTATTCAGCAAAAACAAAAAAATCATCATCAACTGCAATAAACGCGCTGTATGAGAAACTGGACCGGTTCCATACAGAAAAACTGTACAGGATTTAAGATGTCAGAAAAGAACAAGAGCAAGGCCCAGGTGGATTTTCTCTGTGTAGAGCCAGGCTGCCAGGGCGTCATTCAGTTTAACTTGATGGACTGCGGAAAAGATCAACAGATTCTTTGTCCGAAATGCCATAAACCCTATGAGTTTGATGCGGATCTCCGGGATAAAATGCAGAAACTCCTGAACCTGATTGTAGCTGTACGGGATGCAGAATCCATTCTCGGTAACTGCAATGTGGCAGTGGCAGTTCCTGGCGGAGAAGTCAAAATCCCGTATGCACTGCTCCTGACAAGACTCAATACGATGCTGACCTTGAAAATGGGCGATAAAACGGTCGACTTCCATCTGTGGATTGAACCGTCCTCTCCCGATACATTCCGCTGATTTCCGGACTTCGGGTCACACAGGATAGACGGAGGTGCTGTTTTTCCCCAGTCGTACCATCTTCCCGCAGAAAATTTCCGGGAATGAGAAACAGTCCTCCGGCAAACGCAAGAAGAACTTTACCTTCTTTTCCGCAAAAACAGACCTCTGAATTCTCCGTTTTTGCGAAAGGAATTCCGAATCCGGACAGCCTCCGGGAGAAAGCAGAATACATAACCTATGATCGGATCTATAGTCAAAAAAATCTTTGGGAGCAAATCTTCCAGAGATATCAAAAAGCTCATGCCGCTTGT
The DNA here is from genome assembly GCA_949290385.1 of uncultured bacterium. GTDB lineage: Bacteria > Verrucomicrobiota > Lentisphaeria > Victivallales > UBA1829 > CASERY01. Next base: position 14,543 of record CASERY010000112.1, read on the forward strand.
CCGGAAAATCAATGAGCTTGAAGTTCAGTATCAGCAGCTTTCCGAAGAACAGCTTCTGGCAAAGACTCAGGAGTTTAAAGACCGTTACGCTAAAGGCGAAACGCTGGATGACCTTCTCTGTGAAGCATATGCCGTTGTCAAAAATGCCTGCCGCAGGTTCTGTGGAAGACAGGTTGAAGTCTGCGGGCATCTGTTAACCTGGGATATGGTGCCATTCGATGTACAAATCATTGGCGGTATTGTGCTTCATCAGGGTAAAATTGCTGAAATGGCCACCGGTGAAGGAAAAACACTGGTAGCCTCCATGCCACTTTATCTGAATGCACTTACTGGCAGAAACTGTCAGCTTGTAACAGTTAACGATTATCTGGCCAAGCGTGACTCTGAATGGATCGGCTCTCTTCTCCGATATCTGGGGATCACCGTAGGCTGCATCCAGAACCAGATGACACCTCAGGAACGCAAGCAGCAGTACAGCTGTGATGTTACATACGGCACAAACAGCGAATTCGGTTTTGACTACCTGCGCGATATGGGCATGGCCAATGATGCCAGCCAGCTGGTCCAGCGTGATTATTATTTTGTCATTATCGACGAAGTGGACTCCATCCTGATTGATGAAGCCAGAACACCGCTGATTATTTCCGGACCTGTTGCAGTATCTACCCATCAGTTTGACAAGCTTAAGCCCCTGATTGCGGATCTTTATACCCGTCAGTCTCTTCTCTGCGCCCGTCTGATCCAGGAGGCAAAGCCGGTGGTGGAAGATATGGAACACCACAGTGCGGAAGAAATTGATGAAGCCATCCGGAAACTTCTGCAGGTAAAATTCGGAATGCCTCAGCATAAACAGCTCATGCACATCATCGAAAATCCGGAAGTGCTGAAAAAGCTCGAAAGCTATGAAATGACGGTCCGCAGCGATCAGAACCGGGGACTTCTTCAGGAGGTGCAGGCAGATCTGTTCTTCGCCATTGATGAAAAACAGCATGAAGCAGATCTCACTGAGAAAGGACGTCATATTATCTCTGGAGACGATCCCAATGCCTTTATTCTGCCTGATATGCTCAACACACTCCACGATATAGATGCAGATCCGACCCTGGATATGCAGGCAAAAATAAAAAAGAAACAGGAATTCCAGGAAAATTACGCCATCAAAAGCGAGCGTCTTCAGAATCTTTCCCAGCTTCTCCGTGCGTACTGTCTGTTTGAAAAAGACGTTCACTACGTTGTAGCCGACAATAAAGTTCTGATTGTGGATGAGCATACAGGCCGTATCCTTCCAGGACGCCGTTTCAGTGACGGACTCCATCAGGCGCTTGAAGCCAAGGAAAATGTTGCCATTGAAAGAGAAACTCAAACATTGGCAACCATTACCATCCAGAATTACTTCCGTATGTATGACAAGCTTGCCGGTATGACAGGTACCGCCGAAACAGAAGCCAGTGAATTCCATCAGATCTACAAGCTTGACGTAGTGGTCATTCCCACCAACAAGCCCTGCCGTCGAATCGACTATAATGACTGTGTCTATAAAACCAAGCGCGAAAAATTTAACGCCATCATTCAGGAAACCGAAGAAGCCCATCGTCGTGGACAGCCTGTTCTTCTTGGAACAATTTCCGTGGAAGATTCCGAACTCATCAGCCGCATGCTCAAGCGTAAAGGCATTCCCCACAGCGTGCTTAATGCCAAGAATCATGCCATGGAATCAGAAATTGTAGCCAGGGCCGGCATGCAGGGAGCTGTAACAGTGGCAACCAACATGGCCGGACGCGGTACAGACATCAAGTTGGGCCCCGGAGTCGATGCTCTGGGCGGACTCCTGGTGCTCGGCAGCTCCAGACATGATTCAAGACGCATTGACCGCCAGCTTCGTGGAAGAAGTGCCCGTCAGGGAGATCCCGGCGCCTCTCACTTCTATGTCTCGCTGGAAGATAATCTCATGCGCCTGTTCGGCTCAGACCGCATTGTGAAAATTATGGAACGCTTCGGCATGGAGGAAGGGGAAGAACTCCAGCACCCATGGCTCAACAAGTCCATTGAGACGGCCCAGCGCCGTGTTGAACAGTATCACTTCTCC
>CASERY010000113.1 GCA_949290385.1 uncultured bacterium
CGATAAGGTAAAAATCAAATATCCCAAGATGGTCAGAATCGGAGCCAACACAACAAATGGCCTGTATCCAAACTTTTCTCTGTGGGCCAGCTGAAAATGATGTCTGCAGCGACCTGCGTAATAAAATTGGCTGCAAGCAAAATTCCAAACTGTGTATAACTAAGTCCATAAAGCTCTTTCAAAGGAATGAAAAGAATCGGAGTCAGATTGATCACCAGCGCCCCGATAAAATTTGCCGTATAACATGCTAGAACAGTGGATCGGTAGGAGATTTTTCCTGGATTTTGCATATAAAAAATAATTCCTTCTTGATTTTCTACATGGATTATTTCAACAATTGTTCAATCCTTACGGCATAGTTATATATTTGCTTTGCCGAAAAAGATATCTCTCTTTTTCAGTACAGGGATGGTCTTTCTTTCTGTTTCGGTTCATCTTTGCCGTCATCTTCAAATCAACGGATCCAAATTATTTACTGTTCTTTCTCTTTCATTATATTTTATAAAATTTTATACCGATACACTGAATTTTCAAAATGCTCGATACAACCTCCCGAAATATGCATTTCAACTGAAATGCCTGCCCGGTGTTTCCAATGAACATCCATCCGTCTAAATAATATACCATTCCATCCCGGAAAACCAAGACTGAATTCCGCCTCCATTTTTTAGATCAAAGAAGATCACTCTGTTCTGTAAATATCCTGTATAAAAAGATCACCTATTTCCCTCAATGCCGTCTGCCTTGATTTTCACATTTCTCGCAGTATAATAGTGTACAGGGAATAATCAGAAGACCCTACAGTCCGCTTTTAACATATAGAAATGCAGAGGAAAAGAATGACTGTCGAAAATTTTTGCCGTGTGATGGGATTCGGAAACGCAGAGAAAAATATTCTGGAAAAAATCTGGGATGAACTTCTTCAATCCGCCCCGGCAGGAGTCCCGGATTTCATGACCATGGACTTCTGCAGAAAATATTATCCTCTAACAGGTGGGGCTCCGGAACATTTGAAACGCATGGAAAAAGTTTGCGAAATCGTTCGTCAAACTCCGGAAGCTGCTCTATATGCCTGGATTCTTCACTATGGTATTTTTCTCCGCACACCTCAAATCAATATGGGGGCTTTTCCCCTTCCAACAAAAGTATTCGGTGAAAACGCGGGGATCTTTCAGCTCATGTTCGCAGTAAGTGCTATCCCGCTGATCGAAAAAACCATGACACAAATGAACATCCCCGTATCCTATGCCCATGACATTGCAAAATGGATTGGTGGAACCATTCAAATTTTTGAGGCAGGCAATCAAGGTATCCCGGGACACACACTTCAGCAGTCAAGCTGGATCCGTCACTATATCAATGGAGAATTGTTCCGGATTGGCCGTTTTGAATATTTCATGCATGAATTCCCTGCCTGGGTCCCCGCAGTCTATCGGAACAAAAAAGATGGATCTCTGATGGTATTCTGTCGGGACGGATGGCGCTTTCTGCCTGATGGAAAACGTCCGCCAGCAGGATCTGCTAGTCCGGACGCCGTGGTCACACGACTCAAAATCATGGACGGACACGCAACAGGAATCCCCATTGCACCAGACGGAAAAGTTCTTCTCCATCATGAAACATCCATAGATCTTTCCGAATGGGAACCTGTCTGCCAATCCTGGGATATTACGCCAAGCATTCACATCCCCGCTGGAGGCCACATGACCCCGGAACTGGCAAAGCAATCCATGCAGGAGGCAAAGGTATTCTTCCGGAAATATCTGGGACAGGATGTAAAAATGTTCGTCTGCTATTCCTGGATTCTGAATCCGGACTGGGAAACCGAACTGCCTGAATCCAACCTGGCAAAATTTATGCGGGAAGGCTATATGACTCCCCCTATGGAATCCGATGGACGCGATGGAGTCTTTTTTGTTTTCGGCAAAACAGATCATGCAGATCCTCTCACCTATCCTGCAGTCAACACCATGCAGAAAGCATTTCACCGGATTCTCCAATCAGGCAGACGACTGCAGAGTGGCGCCATCTTCTTCTTGACCGATCAACTGGATCATTTTGGGACCCAGTTTTATCGCAGTCACAGTAGAATCCGAGGATAATTTTGAAATAAAAAAGATCAGCCAGGCAAAATTACTGTAAAAATACAGCGATTTATTCTCCTCCGCTCTCTCCGGAAAGGAAACAAAATCAATGCTGGATTCTATAACACCAACACTTTTTCTTTATGATAATTCATTCTGCTCCATTCCCGGGAAACTGTCTTTGGGGATGGAACTTCTTTTTTGATTTTTTTAAATCGAAAGTTGGTCCAGGATTTTGGACCTTGCAGAACGTTGTTTTCATCAGGCGGACAGTCTGATCTTTCGGACGAATTAGAAAAGAAAAATAGGCTACTGCCCAGGCAGGATGCCTTCAGCAGGAAAAACAGTCTTTCCATAAACAGTTTTTTTCTTCGTAAAAAAAAGTCATTCTTTCAATCTTTATAGCCGCACAGGTGAATATCCTCAATTCGAGAAAGGTCCAGGATTTTCCTCCTGTTTTCAAAAAAGCAAAGACCCTGTTCTCATAAAGAACAAGGTCTCTCCACGGGAAATAAATTCTCCCCTTCCTTTTTCAATCAAATGAACAAAGTATTGCCCTTTTTGGACAATTCAGCAAAGGTTGCCACACCTGCCACTTCATCCACTTCGATCAGTTCCTCCCGGCTGATTCCCATAACCCCCATCGCCATATCGCATGCAATAAAACGCACACCGGCAGTGCGGGCGCTCTGAATCAATTCCGACAGAGTTAAAACGTTTTGTTTTCTCATAACGTCCTTCATCAAAGCCGTCCCGATTCCAAGCATATTCATCTTGGACAGAGCAAGTTTAGAAGCCCCCAGCGGAAGCATCCATCCAAACATTTTCGAAATTCTGTCCTTCTGTACCTTCGGAGCAGGATTCTTCCGCAGAACCGACAGCCCCCAGAAAGTAAAGAAAATATTGACTTTCATTCCAGCTGCAGCAAATCCATTTGCAAGAATCATGGCCGCCATGGCCTTATCCAGATCATTGCTGAAAAGCACCATGGATACAGTTCGTTCAGAAGAACACGCTCCTACTGTCTATGTACCGGACTCTCGCCCTGCGGATTCCACCGCTTCTGCATTTCCATTCTTGATAACCTGTGCCTCGAGATCATCCTCATGATAGCTCAGACCCTCTACGGTACATGCTGCTCCTTTGGCCCAGTTCAACAGGTCCGGTTCAAAACTTCTGGCAGCTTTCAAGTGCACGGCACTGCCCTGAGGAGCATTTCCAAGAACGGCTTTCAGTTTCAGCACTGGTCCCGGACAGGAAAGGCCACGGACATCCAGCACTTGAGAAGCATGGATTTCTTGGCTGGCAGAACTTTTCTCTTTCCTCACGGGCTATTTCAAGGTATGATGAAACATTTTCCAGGTAAGAAATCCACCCGAAAGGTTTGCGGCTTTAAATCCGTTCTGTTTTAAAATCCGTTCTGCCAGATATCCGCGCAGCCCAACCTGACAGCAACAGACAATCAGCTTGTTTCTATCCAGTTCCCCAAGTCTGGCCCGTAAATCGCCCAACCGGATATTCACGGCATTCGGAATCGCCCCCAACGCATTTTCCTCCGGTTCACGAACATCCAGGACAAGCGCGTCTTCCGGAATGGTGTCCGGATAAACCACATCGCTCAATCCGTTCAGCACATTTTCCGCAATGAATCCGGCAAAATTTACCGGATCCTTTGCAGAACTGTATGGAGGTGCATAAGCAAGTTCCAGGGTCCCAAGTTCCGGAGCTTTCAATCCATTCTGCATGGCCTGGGCAATCGAATCGATCCGTTTATCCACACCTTTTGCACCGACGATCTGTGCACCATAGATTGTCCCGTCCATGCCGAATATCAGCTTTACAGCAAGTTTCGCCGATCCCGGATAATAAGAAGCATTTGAACTCGGATGCAGATAAATTTTCCGATATTCTTTTCCCATCGCCTTGAGACGTGTTTCCGTATATCCCACACTCGCAGCAGTCAGATGTCCAACTTTCACAACGCTTGTACCCAAACTGCCTCTGTAAGGAATTTTTCCACCCAGCATGTTGCCTGCCGCAATGCGTCCCTGCTTATTCGCCGGACCTGCCAGAGGAATCGCGGTTTTCCCGCCGAATATCGGATCCCGGATTTCCACCACATCGCCCGCAGCAAAAATATCCGGATCCGATGTCTGCAAATATTCAGTTACTTCACTATGTCCCCGAGGTCCGCAGGAAAGTCCTGCAGACTGAGCCAGCACGGAATTCGGCTTCACCCCAATGGATTCTATCACGAAATCCACCTGGATTTCTTCGCCGCTGTTCAGAATAACTGTCACAGAATCTCCGTTGTCTCTGTAT
>CASERY010000114.1 GCA_949290385.1 uncultured bacterium
AAGGCGGCGCGGACATTCCAGCGCAGACGGATCCGGATGTGCAATGAGGCAATGGCTATTCGTCTGCACAATTTCTTCCAGTTCTCCATTTTTCAGGAAAGAGGGCAGGTGCGGACGAAGCAGCAGCTGCGGAGGTACGGTATCAACTCCCTGTTCCAATCCCAGAATGATTTCCCGTTCCAGGGCATCCGGAACCATATCGGAACTTTTCCAATAGCTTTTCTCGACCCGTTCTGTTCCGATAAAGCAGATTTTTTTGATCCCGACAGAGACTGCAAAGTGAAGCACTTTTTTCATGCTCTGAGGCCTTGGAAGAGCTGTAATAAGCGTGACTGGACTGGGAAGAGGCGGTTCTTTGTCCAGAATTCCGAGCCGGAGTCGTGCGGAGCGTCTGTCGATGGACAGAATTTCAGAGAATCCGATTTTTCCCCCGTAAAGACCTGTTTTGATACGGTCTCCGGTTTTTGCATGAAGAACGTGCAGCAGATGGGATAGTCGCTCTCCATGGATTTCAAATTCTCCGGAAGCATCCAGTTGTTCTTCTTTGACAACAAGCAGATTCATCGCATTCCTCAGGGAAGAACCGCAGGCCACAGGTAATAGCATCCCGCATTCAGCGAGGACTGAAGCGCAGACGGCAGCAGCTGAATGGATGCAGAAGCAGAGGCCTGTTGCATGTTGCTGAAGCTTTCCGTCTGGAGAATATAGGGATTGTCATTCTAATAGCGTTCTCTGCGATAGACAATAATTTTTGCATCGGGGTTCTGCTGTTTTGCTTCGTTCAGGACGTCATCCATGTAGCCGATGGAATCAATCAGATGCAGATCTTTTGCTTCAGAGGCGGTGAAAATTCTGGCGGTTCTGATGGTTTTCAGATCCTGATCCGTTACTGGGCGGTTCTTCCGAACACACGCGATAAACTGATCCGCCATCTGACGGACTATGGTGTCAAAAATACGTTCTTCATCGATGGTGGATTTTCGGAAAGGCGACCCCATATCCTTGAATTTTCCGGATTTATTTACATCTATGTTTACACCGAGAAACTACAGAAGACGACTGAACTCCGGATGGATGAATATAACTCCGACAGACCCGGTGAGCGAAGTCGGATGGGCATAAATTTTATCCGCTGCGAGAGCCGCATAATATCCTCCGGACGCAGCTACATCCAGCATCATGGCATAGACTTTTACACCGGTCCGTTCTTTATAGTTGAGCATTTCGCGATACAGAATATCGGAAGCTGTCACGCTGCCCCCGGGAGAATTGATCAGCAGGACCACCGATTGTATGTGAGAATCGGCTTCTGCCATTCTGAGCTTGGAAACAACCTCCTGAACAACGCCTTGGCGAAGAAAGAAAAGATTGATGTCCGGTTCCAGTGAAATCGCTCCGGTAATCGGAATAAGCAGCACTTTTTCCGGACCATCTCCGGAAATTGTAAACTCTTTCAGGGGATCGCGGCTTGAAGGGAAAAGACTGATATCAGAAATACAGCCGGACGAGAGAAAAATTCCACAGAAAAGCAAAAGCAGCAGTATATAACCCGCAGATGTTTGTAGAAAACCATTTTTCATTGAAACCCCCTTGGTTCTATTAAAATGAACAGATTAAAAATTTCAGAGATCCTTGTTGGACTTATTGCCGGGGTTGCTCTTTCCCAAGGATTCTTTCGACTTCCCTGAGAATTTCTGCAGTTTCGCACATGCGCCCTTCACCCGAAGTACCGCAGGCAAGAGCTCCGCTGACAGGGCCCGCAAAGAATACGCCTCGTTTCCGGAGAATTTCGCAATTTTCCTGAACTGCCGGACTCTGCCACATCCAAGTATTCATGGCTGGCGCCAGAAGCACAGGTTTGCGATGGGCCATAGCTGTGGTTGTAAGAGCATCGTCTGCTATGCCGTGAGCGTATTTCCCAATAAAGTTGGCTGTGCAGGGGGCTACCAGAAGAAGATCTGCCCGTTCTGCAAGTGCGATGTGCTCAGGCTTCCAGTCCTGCACAGAGAAGAGGTCGGTGATGACAGGATTGCGCGAAAGTGTGAAAAAAATACGTTCAGAAATCAGTTTGCATGCATTTTGAGTCATCACTGTGACAACCTCATAATTCCGTTGTGCAAGCTTGCTGCAGAGGTCTGCCGCCTTGTAGACGGCAATGCCTCCAGTGACTCCGAGGACAATACATTTTTTCCTGTCTTCGTTATGATTCATGGACTGGTCCTTTCAGAAGCCGTCTGGAGGATGCCCGGAATGTCCGGATCATGGCAATAAAATCCTGAACAGCCTTCTCCAGCGAGTCATTTAAAATTAAATAGTCGTATAAGCGCCACTGGGCCATTTCCGTTCTGGCATTTTCGAGTCTGCGCAGAATAACGGACTCTTCTTCCGTGCCTCTGCTTCTGAGTCTGCGTTCAAGCTCCTGATACGAGGGCGGTGAAAGAAAGACAAATTCACAGGCTTTGCGCAGCTTCAGATCCTGAACACATTCTGCACGAATTTGCGCAGCTCCCTGTACGTCGATGTCCAGGAGTACGTCGATCCCACGGTCGATGCGTCTGTAAAGTTCACTTTTCAAAGTCCCGTAGCAATTCCCGTGGACTTCTGCATATTCGGCAAAAGCGTTTTCCTGAATCAATTCGTGAAATCTTTCTTTTGAGACAAAATAGTAGTCTTTTCCATGAATTTCTCCGGGCCGCGGCGTACGCGTCGTACAGGATACGGAAAATTCAAAGCCGGAAACCTGCTCAAATGCTTTTTTGTAAAGAGTGGACTTACCGGATCCGCTGGGGCCCGACAAAATTAAAACAATGCCTGTGCGGTTGTTCTCTTCCAGATTCATCGGACGGAACTCCTTTCCCAGATCCTGGCAATATTTTCTGCTGAAAATGCCAGATCTTCTCTGCTGTGAGCTAATGTAGCCTCCAGGGTGGTATGTCCGCTGGAGGTACTGAATGCATAGTCAAATATTTTGAAAAAGTCCATGACATTACCTTCCAGTGAACCGGAAAGCAGAAGCACTGGAACCCCTTCTTCATGAGCTGCAGCGGCAATTTCCCCACAGATTTTACCCGCTTCCGTCTGAGAGTCTGTCTTGCCTTCGCCCGTAATGACAAGATCCGCATCTGCAATATTTTCTTTGAATTTCAGCGCATTCATAATCAGCTGCGCACCGGAACGGGACCGGGCTTTACAAAAGGCTTTCAAACCTGCTCCAAGACCGCCTGCTGCTCCATCGCCCGGCTGGTCTGCACAGGAGAGAAGTCCGCTTGTTTTCCAAATTTCAGAAAGTCTGGACAACCCTTTTTCCAAGAGCTGTACCATTTCCGGAGTCGCACCTTTCTGGGGGCCGAAAACCGCAGCCGCACCCTTCGGACCAAGCAGGGGACTTGTTACATCACAGGCTGTGTGAAAGGTTGTTTCCTTCAAGCGTGGATCCGCGTGTGAGATGTCAATTTCCTGCAGGTGAATCAGAGAACCTCCGCCTTTTTCCAACTCTTGATGATTCTGATCCAGCAGTCTGAATCCAAGTGCCTGTGCCATGCCTGCTCCACCGTCCACCGTGGCGCTTCCGCCGATGCCAATGATGATTTCACGAGCTCCATGGTCCAAAATGGCCCGAATGAGTTCGCCTGTACCGTAGGTGGAGGTTTTCAACGGATTGAGTTCTGTCTTTTGGAGCAGGGCGATTCCGCTTGCCGAGGACATCTCCATAACAGCTGTTTTCCCCTGGTTGAAAAGTCCGAAAACGGCGGTTGTTCTCCGGCCGAGAGGATCCGATACCACGGCTTCATGAAAGGTCCCCCCCGCCGCTGCAGTCAGTGCCCGGACGGTGCCCTCTCCGCCGTCGGCCATGGGCAGCTCAATGATTTGTGCTTCAGGCATCACCTTGAGAAAGGCGTCCCGGATAATTCGACAGACCGCGGGACTGTCCATATTGGATTTGTACTTATCCGGCGCAATGACAATTTTCATGGCAGTTGATCTTCTTTCCTGACGGTTTTCTATTATATCGATTTCCAATCCACTCAGCGAAAAGAATCTTTCCTATTTTCTTTCCCATCCGCTTCAAATTCTTCCCACGTCTCCCTCCGACTGAATGGCTGAAGAAAACAGGGGCTGTATCTGTCTCCGGAGATGTTTTTCCCCGAAATTCCCGTACTTGATTTATTCTGCTGTTTCAACTGTTTTTCAGTGTTTTTCAAGAATTGAAAGAAGAATCGACTCCGCCTGTTCCAGTGGAACAGGTTTCGGCGCGGAAGCCAGTTTGACCGGGTTTAAAATGGAATCCGATGCAATCTTCCGGGCAAGTTCCTGGGTGAATGCTGGATGGTCAGCAATGGTTCTCATGCCGGAAACTTTCTGAATGAAATCTCCACAGGCGTTGACGACATCCCGAGGGGTTTTCTGCTCCTGGCTGGAAGGGAAGAATCCGGCCAGCTGCATCGTCCTTTCCTGAACAGCCGTTTCTGAAAGATAGTATTCCCAGCACGGTGTGAGCAGAAGGGCCACTGCAAGGCCGTGGGGAATGATGCCTGCTGTGCTGAAACTGCAGAGATGCGGCAGCGATGTGGGACGGTTTTTGATTGCCATGCCCCCCAGAGTCGCCGCTGCTGAAAGCATTTCTCTGGCCAGTGTATCATGGGGATTCTGAAGAACTTTTGGAAGCGCATAGCAGATGAGCCTTATGGATTCAAGAGCCCAGCTTCCGGAGTCCGGATCTGCATTTTTTGCCGTGACATTGAGAAAACTTTCCACGGAATGTGTCAGTGCATCCAGTGCCGTGGAGAGCGTGAGCTGCGGCGGCATGGACCAGGTAAACGTGGGATCCACCAGCGCAAGTTCCGGGACAATCTGATTTTCACAAAGGATGTATTTCAAATGTTTTGAAGGATCTACAATATTGGCATAAGGCGTCACTTCAGAGCCTGTTCCAGCTGTTGTCGGCACACAGATAACGCGTTTAAAACTGCGGCCCGGAAATTTTTCAGATGCTTTCCCGGATCCGACAAGCTCCATAGGATCCATACCGGTCTGCCATGCCAGATAGGCTGTTTTGGCTGCATCCATAACACTTCCTCCGCCGATGGCCACCACGGATTCGGGTTTGGTTTCTTCAAAGAAGCGAACCATATTGCGCACACAGTCGAAGTCAGGTTCAGGGGGAACATCCCGGAAGAGGGGAGTTTCCAGGTCGAAAGAAAGCGCCATGTTGAAGAATGCCTTGTAGGCGCCGCTTTCCATGGAAGATTTTGTGCCTCCAAAAACAACGGCAGTTACTGTTTGATTGTCCAGCATGAGTTTTTCTCCCAGCTGGGTGAAGGCGGCTTCTCCGAAAGCAATGCAGGTATCTTTGTAGTATTCAAAGGCGGCAATATAGTGTTTATCTGCGGAATGATGGTCCATTTGTCAGCTCTCCGGTTGTTTCAGCTTGTCAGCCGGCCCGTGAAAAAAGGGCCGGCCGGGAATACGGTCTGCTGTAGGTTGATTATTTCACCACAATGTTGACGATGCGTTTCGGCACCGCAATAACTTTGACAATGGTTTTTCCTTCGATGGCTTTTCGGACATTCGGATCTGCAAGGGCAATCTTTTCCATTTCAGAAGGATCTGCGTTGACAGGCATCATAATACGGGCTTTAGGTTTGCCCAGCACCTGAACAAGAATTTCCGTTTCATCCTCTTTCAGATGGGCCTCATCGAAGGAAGGCCACTGAGCGAGTGAGGCAGGAGCCGGTTTACCCAGAAACTGCCAGAGTTCCTCTGCAATATGCGGAGCATACGGACAAAGCAGAAGAACAAAGGTTTCCGCTGCTTCACGCGGAAGTTTCTACAATTTGGAAAATTCGTTCAGGAAGATCATCATCTGACTGATTGCCGTGTTGAAGTTCAGTGTATCGGTATCCTCCGTGACTTTTTTGACTGTGGCATGGAGAATACGAGTCTGTTCTTTTGTCATCGGTTCATCGGATATTTCACTTTCCGTGATCATTCTCCAGGTGCGTTTCAGGAAACGGTGAACACCTTCAACTCCTTTGGTACTCCACGGTTTTACAGCTTCCAACGGCCCCATGAACATTTCATAAAGGCGCATGCTGTCGGCTCCATACTGGCGGATCACGTCATCGGGGTTGACCACATTGCGCAGGGATTTGGACATTTTAGCCGGAAATTCTGTCAGTTTTTCTCCAGTTTCCTTGCTGACAGGTCCTTCCGGAGTCATTTCCACCATGTTGGTCGGAATCAGCACTCCGCGGGAATCTTTGTAGGATGTTCCCAGAATCATGCCCTGATTCAGCAGCTTGTGGAACGGCTCCTTGGTGGAGACAAGCCCCAGATCATACAGAACCTTGTGCCAGAAGCGAGCATAGAGCAGATGAAGCACTGCATGTTCAGCACCGCCGACATAAAGATCCACAGGCATCCAATATTTCTCTTTTTCGGGATCCACAAAGCGGTCCGGATTGTGCGGATCAATATAGCGTAGATAATACCAGCAGGATCCGGCCCATTGGGGCATGGTGTTTGTCTCTCTGCGTCCATGTTCTCCGGTTACGGGATCGGTATAATCAAGCCAGTCCTTGGCATTTGCCAGGGGCGATTCGCCTGTGCCGGAGGGTTTGAAATCCGTGAGGTTCGGAAGCGTTACAGGAAGCTGGTCTTCCGGAACAAGACGGATCTCCCCACTGTCCATGATGATAATGGGGAATGGCTCACCCCAGTAACGCTGACGGCTGAAAAGCCAGTCGCGGAGTTTATAATTGACTGTTTTTTTCCCGAGTCCGTGTGAAGCAAGGTAGTCGATCATTTTCGATTTCGCTTCCTTGACACCGAGTCCATTGATATCCAGATGCTTATTGGCAGAATGAATGGATTTACCGTTGCCTGTCCAGCAGACCTTTCCTGCCAGCACATCCTCAACGCTGACTCCAGCTGCTGCGGCTTCTGTCGCATCCGGTTCAATAATGCACCGGATCGGCAGACCAAATTTCTGGGCAAACTCGAAGTCACGCGTATCATGCGCAGGCACAGCCATGATGGCTCCGGTTCCGTAAGAACT
>CASERY010000115.1 GCA_949290385.1 uncultured bacterium
CGATCAACTTCTCCTTGGCTAGGTGTAGCAATTACAAATGTCCAAAACTCCCATACTTAAAAAATTACAAAAAAATGGAGCGAGTTAACGGACTCGAACCGTCGACAATCACCTTGGCAAGGTGATGCTCTACCAACTGAGCTAAACTCGCATCCTCTGTACTCATCCAAAGAGGAGAACAAACCTAATATGGCATTTATTCAGAAAAAAGCAAATCAAAAAAAGGAAAAAATCCTGAAAAACTTTTTGAATGAGTTCAAAAATCCGGGCTGGAAGCATATCCAGAAGTACCAAGTTTTTTCATACGGAAAAAAGTTCTTCTGTGCAAAATAGAGACAGAAAAACCTTGCTGCAGACAAGTGATGCTTAAAAGTTTTTTTGCCTGTCAAATGATTTCAATCTCTCTAAGATATCTTTCCAGCTTATGTAATCCAGTCATGAGTCCTTTTTTGCAGCAGTCGGTCTCTGAAGGCTGTCATGCCGGGGGTCTGAAAGGGATGATTGGTTTTACCCGTGGGTCCTGATAAAGTCCAAGGCCGGTCCGATTCTGTCTAAAAAGTCGTCGGCAATCAATCCGGCATGAACTCTCCATGGTACGGGGGCATCCAGTTCTCCCAGAAAGCCATGAAGGTATACTGCGGCACAGGCTGCGTCAAATGGAGCATATCCGTGTGCTAAAACTGATGCTGTAATACCGGTGAGCAGGTCTCCGCTTCCCGCAGTGGCCAGCTCCTGGCTTCCGCTCAGATTGACAGCTGTCCGGCCTTCGGGATCTGCAATGACTGTTCCTGGGCCTTTGAGAACGACCACAGACTGAGTCCGGCAGGCAAGAAGTCTGGCTTTTTCAACTCTGGAGAGCCGGCTGGCCTTTACATCACTTGAAACAAGACCGGTCCCCTTCAGAAGGCGCAGCATTTCTCCTTCATGGGGGGTAAGAATGCGTCGGACTGTTTTAAGCTGATCAAAAAGTTCCGGATGAACCTATAAAAGATTCAATGCATCGGCATCCAGTACAACCGGGCAGGAAAGAAGTGGAAATAAATTTTTCAGGAATTCTGCGATTCCATCTGCTGTGGAAAGTCCCGGTCCAATGGCTGCCGCCTGTTTGTTTTTCAGAAGCTCTGCGACGGCCTCTGCCGAGAGCGGAGAATAAAATCCGGAGGACTGGGTTTTTACTTTTCGGACAATCAGAGCCTTGGGAATTGGAAAGAATATTTCTGTACCTTCCGGAATGCAGGCTGTTACAAGTCCTGAGCCGGCGCGGAGTGCCGCTTCCGCAGACAGAAAAACAGCGCCTGGGTAATTACAGGATCCTCCAATGACAAGGGTATGTCCTTTACGGTTTTTAAATGTGTCCCGTGCATCCGGAGGAAAGCAGCGAAGTGCATCAGAAATGTCGACGGCCTCCAATCCGTCATTTACGGGTTGGGTGAACGAATCCGGCAAATCCAATGAACAGACATGAATACGTCCGGCAAAGGCTGGCCCGTCTCCCAGCAGGAGTCCCTGTTTCGGAAGAACAAAAGTAATCGTCATATCAGCCCGGACTGCCTGATCCGTCACATGTCCGTCATCTGCGGAAAGTCCGGATGGAACATCAATGGAAACAACCGGCGCTTGGGAATGGTTTATAATTGAAATCCAGTCAGGAATGGGATCCCTCAGCTTTCCACTGAAGCCTGTTCCGAGAAGGGCGTCAATCAAGATTGCCTGATCCGTCACATCTTCAGCATTCAGCTGAAAACGCAGATGGTCTTTGAGATGAGCATTCATGTGTTGAAAGGCCTGAAGTGCATCGCCGTGAAGTCCCCGCAAGGGATCCGAACAGAGTGTGTAGACACGAATATGTTCATCCGCTTCGGATTCGGAAATGCCATATTCCCTGACAAGTTTCTGGAGGAGAACTTCAGCGATGACAAAACCATCACCGCCATTGTTGCCTTTGCCTGTGAGAATCATGAAAAGAGTTTTTTCAGGGCAGGCGACACCCTTGAAAATCCGTTCAGCGGCTCCGGTCCCGGCACGGCGCATGAGTTCATAACCGGAACAGAAACCCGATGCAATGACTGAAGCATCCAGATTTCTCATTGTCTGGGCAAAGACGGCCTGCATTTTCCCTGGTCCTTCTTGAACAAAGACGTGAAGTGAAAGAATTTCTCACAAAACTGTCAAAAATTCCTGATTCTTCTTTTTCAGATTTTTTGCATCATTTCTGTGAAATGACAAAATCCCGGCACATGGAATTTCCCCCGGCAATCCGAACTATGAAAACGGACGTTGAAAGATTCCTTTTCCTGGATTCAAAAATTTACGGCAAAACAAGGAATTTCTATTGAAAAAAAGAAAATTCGATTTGTCTGAACAGCGTTTCTGATGTAAATTTACCACAAGGCATTGCAGATTGCAAATATGCGGGAACTAAAAACACACTGGAAAGGCTGAAGGGTCGCCGGATATGGCTATTTTTGAAGAAAAAAGAATCAGACCCTGGGTGGTTGTTCTGATCCTGCTGGCCGTTTTTGTGATTGCATATCCGGCCTGGCACCTCGGAGAACGGGAACTCTTCTGGAATGAAGGAGATGTAGCTGGAATTATTTCTGAAATGACATCCTTCCCGCCGGCTGTAACGCTTCATGGAAAACTCAGCGGCGAACAGTATCCGCTTTTTCCTCTGGTCTGCAAAATATTCCGTTCTGTGACAGGGGCTTCCATGGAGTTCACTCTGCGTTTCGTTTCTGTGCTGTGCCTTGGAATTCTCTCCTTCCTCGTAGGATACAACTGTTACCGGTCAGATGGGATTCAGGCGGGTGCGGCGGCTTAGGTCGTTATGTTTACGACGTTTATTGCGGCGGAGAAGGCTGTGGAAGGGTATCCGCAGACGCTGACTTAGCTGATCCTTTACGGAGGATGGATGCTGTGGATGTATTTCCCGTTGGAACGGGGACGGTGGGATCTCGCCTGGATTTCCGCAGGACTGTTTGGGGGCCTGGCATTTTATTCTGCCGGATTTACAGGGCTTATTTACTTTACAGTGCCGCTGGTATTTCAGGGAAGACCGCTGAATATGAACAGAAAGATTCATCGTTCAAGTTTCGTGGCGGCTTTATGTATTTTATTCTTTTTCATAATGCTTTGGTTTGTTCCGAGATGGTCTCATGAACAGGATGTGTTTAATTTTGCGTCTTTTTCATTCCAAACAGGAATGTGGAGCCTTATCAAAGATTTTCTGGCATTCCCATTCCAGATGATGCTGAGATTCTTTCCGTGGATTCTGCTGCTTTGGGCTCCCTTCTGTCCGGCTTTGGACAGACTGGACAGAAATCCACTGTTCAGTCGCTATCTGAAACGTCTTTTCATTGTGCTTTTTATTCTTCTGTGGTTTAATCCGGGATCCGCCAGCCGTGATTTTCTGTATCTGGCGCCCCTGGTTGCGAGCATGGCCGGGCTGAACTACTGGATCGTGGTCCGCAGATACGGGTACCGTCTTCTGGGACTTTTTGCAATGATGGCAGCGGGAATCCTCTGTGCGATTGGATTGTGCGTACTGTACCTGCTGCTGCCGGATTCTGTGATCAATCAGTTTATTGCGCTGGAAAATGGAATTGAATATCGTTCTGTTATGCCCGGAAAGGCCGTGGCTTTGACGGAACTGGGTGCGGCCCTGTTTTTTGAACTGGCCGCAATTCTGATATGGTACCGAAAAGGGCGTGTCTGGCTTTGCTATTCCATGGTTTTTGCCGGAATGATGATTGTTTTCTTTTCGATTGTGAACCCATACAGAGCCGTGGACCGGAGCAAGGAGGAAATGGCGCAGGACTTCCGGGAAAGTCTGGCTGTAAATGAAGGGGTCCTGCCGGAAGAAGTGGTCCTCTATAAGGATTCCGCAATCAATGGGCTCTTTTCTGAATGCTGGTACATGGGATGCCGCGTTCAGACGGCAGATCTTCAGAATATTCCGGAAAGCCCAGAGGTGGTTTACGTGCTTACAGCGAACATTCCCTTCGGAGGGAAACGCAGTTGGAGCAAAGTGCATGACAGACTTTACAAGGATAAACGTCTCTATCTTTATAAGGGCGTAAGAATCAGAAATAACGAGGACTATGATGACGAATGACAAGCCTTTTCTTGCCGCGGCTTCCCCGGAAGAGTTGCAGGACTTTATTTAGAAGTGCGGTGAAAGCCGTTTCCGTGCCTCTCAGATTTACAGCTGGGTCACAAAAAAATGGACCACGGATCCGGATTCCATGACAAATTTGAGTGTTTCCGTAAAGAATGCTCTCCGGGAAAATTTCATTGTCAATGGTGTGCATCTGCTTCAGGAGGAGCTCTCCCGGGATGGTTCAGGGAAAATGCTTCTGGAACTTTCCGACGGCGAAACCATTGAATGTGCCTTTATTCCGGCAGAAGACGGACGGCTTACTTTCTGTTTAAGTACTCAGGTCGGATGTCCTGTGCGGTGTGCTTTCTGTGCCAGTGGTGCGGGCGGCTTTGTAAGAAATCTGGAAGCAGGTGAAATCATTGAGCAGTTTCTCATTCTCTGCCGCAGATTCCATCAGACGCCGGACAATATTGTCATTATGGGTATTGGCGAACCGCTTCTGAATTATGACAATCTGGTTCAGGCACTGGAAATTATCTGTAATCCAGACGGCATGGGGATTGCCCAGCGGCGTGTTACAATTTCCACCAGTGGATGGACGCCGGGCATCAAGAGTCTTGCAAAACATGGACGGCAATGGAATCTGGCAGTATCCATGCATGGGCCGGATGATAAAACCAGAGCGCTGCTGATTCCTCCCAGATATCGCAGAGATATTCAGGAAATTCTGGAAGCATGCAGAATGCACCGGGAAGCTACCGGGCGTCTTCTGACGTTTGAATATGTGCTTCTTGCGGGGATTAATGATTCCCAGTCTCAGGCGCAGCGCTTTGCACGTCTGGCAGGAGACGCTAAAGCCAAAGTCAATTTGATTCCGTATAACAAGGCGAACGGGGCTTTTGAACGCCCCTCAAGAGAAGTGGTCAAGCGTTTTGAAAATGCTCTGAAAACCCTCCATATTCCGGTAACTACCCGTGTGGAGAAAGGTGCGGATTCACATGCTGCATGCGGCCAGCTTCGGGCGTCTGCACGGAAAACGGGAGCCCTGAAGAAACAGCAGTGTGAAGAAGAGAAAAATGGATGAAATGGAAAGATCCTGAAAAAATTGAGGAGTTTTCCTGGAGACATTGTCAAGGGTGCCGGAAATGACTTTTGCCTGTCGACAAGCAGCGCAGAAGCCACCAGGGAAAAAAGTGTCTGTATAAGAATTGCAGGTCCCGGGTTTGTATGGACTATGGACTGGTGTGGGATAACAGACAAAATACAGGATCAGACACTGGACTTCGCGGACAAAGCAGATCAAGCGAATAAAAAATAAAAATAGATGGTGTTTCTGCCGGATTCGGCAGAGCAGTGATTTCAACGTAATGGCAAATGGATTTTCAAGGAGAATGGCATGAAATGAAACAGGAACCATTTCACTGGCTGGCAGGGATGAAATTTTTTTCTGCCGGATTCGTGCTTCTTTAGCTGACAGGATGCGGACTTTTCAGTTCCGGTTCGGATTCCGATTCTCAGCGGCAAATGCTGCTTCAGGCAGTAAAAAATCCCATGCTTTATGAGTTTCAGCCTGCTCTTGAGGCTGTGCGGGATCCGAATTTCAGAGATCCGGAAACAGGTAAGAGTCCCCTGATGTATGCAGTAACCGCTAACGAGGAGGACCAGATTTATGCTCTTCTTCAGGCAGGAGCAGATCCGGATTTCCAAGATACAGAGGGCAATACGGCACTTCATTATGCTGCGGGGCTTTATACTTCAAAGCCTCTGGAAATTCTGCTGGATGCAGGTGCATCTGTGAATGTCCGCAGTAAAACCGGAAAGACTCCTGCTATGGAAGCAGCCCGTATGGGAGAACAGCGCGCGCTGGAGCTTTTATCTGCAAAAGGTGCGGATATCAAGGCTGCAGATGACCAGGGGAGGACACTGTTGCATTTTGCTGCAATGGCAGGTCATAACTCACTGGGAACAGTGCGCTTTCTGATCGAAGAAAAAGGCCTTGATGATTCTTCCGACGAGGAAGGTGAATCTGTGCTTTCCACTGCAATCCGTTTTAACAATACGGAGACAGCTCTCTATCTTATTGGACGGATTCCGGAATTGAGCGCAGCCAATCCGGAACTTGAAGTTTTCTGCCTTCAAAATATGAAAACAGCAATTGATGAAAACAATCTGCCTGTTTTCAGGGCTTTACTGGACAAAGGGCCGGAATTGAATCCGGAACATACCGCGTTATATCGTTTTATGCGGGTGATCAACATTGACGGGTTGTACAAGTTTTCCGCACGGAATGGTGTGATTCAGGATGGAAAGACGCCCCTTTTCTGGGCTGCTGAAAAGGATAACGTGCCAATGATTCGGGAACTCCTGAGAGCTGGAGCTGATCCAACGCGCACGGATAATGCGGGAAATACACCGGCCAGCTATGCTCGTCTCAGGGAATCCGGCAAACTGCTCCGATAGGCGGAGGAAGAGCGTTATCGCCAGTATGAGGAAAGTGCACAGAATCTGGAATGACGGGAACTGACCGCAGAGAAGGGTGTGAAACAGGCGGGATAATTAGATGCGTCAGAATGGCGGTCACTCTGAAGGTATATCTGAAAGTCAAATTGAGCTTCCGTATATCCCTGTTCTGCGATGGCGGTCACTCTGAAGGTCATCTGAAAGGGGAGAATGAATGTGCTGGAAGAAAAGAGAAGGGATGCGGTTTGACGGAAATATCATCTTTCTGAAATTTAAGCAGGTGTGACGAAAATAGAATTGCTGGAATGGATTTGTTCCGTCCATTTTTTAAAATGACGGAACAACAGGGAATTTATGATGGATTATGAAACACGTTACATCATTCTGAAAAAAGTTCCTTTCCAGGAGCACAGTTTGATTGTTTCCGGTATCAGCCCGGAATTCGGACGTCTGGATTTCCTCTGGAAGGGAGCGCGCAATACAGGAAGAAAGAAATTTCCGGCTGTGGCTTTGTTTCGGGAATTTCAAATTTTCTTTCGGGAGTCTGCCCGCTCTGAAGGATTGCAGCATCTGACGGCTTCTGAATTCGCGGCTTCCCATGACGGTGTAGCGGCACACACGGGTTGTTATCTGACAGCCTGTTCCTATGCAGGGTTTCTGCTGCACCATTGCAAATCCATGCTGGGAATTCCACTGACTTATGCTGCACTGATCCAAATGCTTGTGCGCATGGAGAAGACAGCGTCTGCAGAACCGTGGCATTCTCTGGCAAAACTGGCTTATCTTTTTGAAAATGGATATGTTCCGGAATCGGGAGAAGAGGAGAATGCTGATTCTCCAGGTGCGCGGAGAAAACGGATTCTGCACCGTTTGCTGAAATATTCAGTAGATTCAGACTGGCTGCCGGAGACAGCTGCCACGCGAAATACTTCAGAGAAATATTGGCGGAATTTCTGCATCTGGGTTGAGAACCTGAGTCTTTATCATTCTCTTGAAAAATGAATGCAGAAAGCAGGAGCGATGGACTTGAGATTCAGGTGTGGAAGGAATGTCTGAAGGTGCACTATGGAATCTTTGAGAGTCTTCTTTCTGAACTCTTCCTGCCATGAAAGAAATTTTTCTCACGGTTTCTGAGATATTGTTGAAGTTCCTGTGATTCTATCGAGAAACCTTTTACAGGGAGAAAAAGTCTGGAAGAAACAGGCTTTTCCTGTTTGGAAACTGAAGACAAAGAAAAGCCTTTCATAGGATCCGGCAGCGGAACTTATGATCCGCATAAGGCAGGCACAAGAGAAAGGGAACAGGGATTGCTGTGATCCTGCAATGTGTGTTATCTTGAATTCCTGCCTGAAAACCTCAGCAGGGCATCCAGCAGAGTGGCAGGGTGCGGGGGGCATCCGGGAATGTAGAAGTCAACGGGAAGAACCTTGTCTGCACCACAACAGGTTTCTTGTTCAAAAGTTGCATAAATTCCGCCGGAAACAGCACATGTGCCGCAGGCTATGACGCAGCGGGGCTCCGGCATGGAATGATAAGTTTTCTGAAGAGCTGTCAGCATATTGTGTGTAACCGGGCCTGTAACGAGAAGAATGTCCGCATGCTTTGGAGATACGGTTATTTCGAGGTCGAAGCGCTGCATATCCCAGGCAGGAGTTTCAAGGGTTCCGAGAGTCTGTTCACAGCTGCCGCATCCTCCGCAGGAAACATGGCATATTTTTAAAGGTTTTCCTGTTAGTTTCTCCGTGACGGAATTCGGACGCTTATCCGGGACAAAAGGCGCTGCCGGATCCATGACAAGTTTTCCTCTTTGAAAGGCGCAGATGCGATACTCTTTGCCAAATTCCAGGTTGTGGTCCGAACAGGCTTCCGCACAGCGTCCACAGAACAGACATTTGCCTAGATCAAGAGTCATGGCTGTTTTTTCATCCTGCAGCGTAATGGCTTGTGTCGGGCATGCCTGAAAACATTTCCGGCACGCAGGAGGACAGCGGAAAGGATGTCCTTTGGGAATTCCCTGAAAACGATCCGAAAGAACCGACATTTTTTCTGGAAAGCAGCTGTTTTTCTGTTTTTGAGTCCGTTTGCTTTTACGAAAATACATCATGATGGCAATTCCCCTTACAGATCGTGACCGCAATGAGATAAATGAAAACTTCTGCTGCAGATCGGGAAGTTTGAAATTTCTTCGTTACGCATAACAAGTTCCAGCCCCAGAAAGCCGCGGAAGAAGGGATCTGTGATTTTAAAGCGGGCAAATCTGCCATTGGAATCTGTCACTGCAGCAAGGCAGATTTCTCCACGGAAACCTTCCGTCATGGAAACAATCAGCCGGTTTGGCGTCAGAGCTGCCGGAATTTCCGGCATGGAAGTTTTTCCGACAGAATCATTCCGGGAAAGATTTTCCAGCAGGGTCTGCATATATTGGACTGAAGATATGGCTTCATGGTGGAAAAGGCGCATTCTGCTGAGAACATCCCCCTGAGATTCTATACAGACAGACGGATGCTGAATCCGGTAGGCTCCGTAAGGGAGATCTCTACGCAGATCCCGGTTGATGCCGCAGGAACGTGCCACAGGTCCGGACAGGCCTGTATGCCGGCACTGCCAGTTTGTTATTCTGCCGATGCCCTGAAAACGATCCGTGACAGAAGACGTGCTGAACATCAAATCTGCTGCATTTCCGGTTTCTATGAGGATCTTTTTCAGACGGGAAGCAATTTCAGAGATTCTGGATTTATCAAGGTCAAAACGGACTCCGCCGGGAACAACCAGATTTCGTCCGGAACGATTTCCGCATAGGAGAGCTGTTAACTCAAGACAGGCCTCATGGAGTTGTTCGAGTCTGGAGAAGCCACGCTGAAAAGCAATACATTTTGCAAGGTCTGCCAGACAGAGAATATGATTGGCTGCTCGTTCCAGTTCCATGGAAAAGGCCCGGATCATCCAGGCTTTTCTATCGGGTTCTCTGCTGCAAAGTCCTTCCATCAAATCTGCATAGGCGGATGCATAAGTTATACAGCTGTCTCCGGAAATGCTTTCCAGGAGAGGCAATGTCCGGAGATTCGGACCGCCGGCAAGATGACGTTCGATGCCGCGGTGCTGATAGCCCTGTCGTATTTTCAGGGAAAGAACTTTCTCGCCATGGCACAGAAAGTGAAAATATCCGGGTTCCGTGATTTTTCCATGGACAGGTCCCACTGTTATGGAATGAATGTTGCGACTTTCAAAGGCGCTGCTGCAGTTCTCTTCCGGGAAATGCTGCTCATGAACAGCATTGGCGGTTTCTTGTCGCCGGTTCCTGGAGAAATGCCGTTCAGCAGAAGGAAACTGCGGTTCAAATCGGACAGGTTCCAGATTCGGATGTCCTTCAGGAATGACCCCGTACTGTTCGGAAATTTCACATTCAAAGAGACAGGCCTGAGGACAGGATGGTGTCAATGCGGGGTAGCTGTCGTCTGGAACTTGTGTCGATCCTGCCAGAAGATTTTTCCCTGCAGAATCTCGAAGAATGACAATAAGATTCAATGGATGCTGAACCTCTGAAGGCATGGCAAAAAGGGAGACAATATCGTATCCAAGATCCTGATTCAGGCAGCTTAGATTTCTCCTGAACCTGTCCAAGGGAAGGCATTTCAGTTCGTCCAGACGGACCGGAACACAGTTCCTGACAGATAGAAATTCTTTCTGATCCATGGGTTACCAAACTCCTTCCATCAGCAGATGAATTGAAATACAACCGAATACCGCGACAAGCAAGCAGAGCTATGCTGGAACAAAGAAAAGATTTTCCGCAAGAATGCAGGAGCGTCTCTACCCGGATGAAGGTGGAAGAACGCTATTCCCGGAAGACATCCGGAAAAAGATGGCGGATATACCTGAGAAAACAGCAAAAAACAGAATCAGAAGAATCGAACCTGTCCAATACCGTCCGGCAAGGAAGGCATCCCTTACAAGCATATACAGACTTGCAAACACTGGAGACGGCGGCATGCCGCAAAGCGCAAAAAGTCCAGCTCCCCATAGTATCGTTGTCTTTGGGATGTGTTTTGACATTCTTGAAACACCCGAAATGGATTCTGTTCCGAATGCGAGCAGAAGATTGTCCGCCAGCAGCAAAAGCATGCCTTGTATCAGAAGGTGGCCGATTAGAAGCACTGCTGCTGCAGAAAAAGATCCAAGGCCCCATGCCACACAGAGAACCCCCAGATGCAATATGCCGG
Source organism: uncultured bacterium (assembly GCA_949290385.1). Classification (GTDB taxonomy): domain Bacteria; phylum Verrucomicrobiota; class Lentisphaeria; order Victivallales; family UBA1829; genus CASERY01. The sequence goes on from CASERY010000115.1 coordinate 10,780, forward strand.
AATAACTGATCAACCGTTTGAAATTGGATTGGAAGATCATAAAACAGACGGCCAAGAAAACCGACAGCATTCCAAAGCCTGCCAGAAATTTTCCGCAGAAATCTTGAAGCTCCGGCGGAACAGCATTCATGATCCGTGTGAAAGCCAGAAATGCACTGCCAGTGAAAAGTCCGGAAAATACGCTGGAAATCGTGGCCGGTGATTTGCTGCAAACATCTGGAAGCCAACTATGAAATGGAACAAGCCCCATCTATGTTCCGTATCCGGCCAGCAGAAAAATAAAGGCTGCTTTGAACCAGCCTGCATGCATTTGACTGGAAAGAATGTCGAAGGATGAAAAAACAAGCCAGCGGAATTGTTCAGTCCCTCCCTGACAGACTGCCGTGGAAAGCAGAACCGTTCCAAGAAAGGCAAAGCCAAGGCCTGCTGAACAAAGCAGAAGATACTTCCAGAGCATTTCCCATATTCCTCCTGTCCCTCTCCGGCAGCTGCCGAGCAGCCATGCGCCGCTGAGAACAGCCGCTTCCGAAGACAGCCACAGGGAAAGTGGGTTTTGCGCACAGCTGACAAAAGCAGCAGTCCCGAAAAAAAGAAGCAGACAGGCAGCCATGGATGGATCCGTCCCATCTTCTTTTCCGGGATCTCCAGATGCCCCGGATGCAAGCTCGACTGCCGAACTCCAGGAAAAAGCATAGACACTGACCAGAAGAAGCAGAAGACTTCCTGCCATCAGGAACCCGGCAGAAAACAAGTCAATTCCGAAAAAAGAAAAAGACCCATGTGTAATAAAGCCTTCCGGCAGTTTTCGTAAAAATCCGCAAAGCAGGATCAAAAGAATGAACTCAACAGCACTTGCTGCAAAAAGAAAAATGAACGCCCCCCTTCCACGGCAAATCAATTTGACCGCCCCGGCACAAATCAGAGGAATCAGAAGAATCAATAAAAAAATCCATGTCATGGTTGTATGCCCATCCCTTCTCCGGATTTCCCGGAAAAAGCCGTTTTGTTATTTCTGGCGGAATTCCCAGGATAGGCAGAGGAGGCCTCCCTGTCTCCATCTGTTTTCCCGGACGGATGATGTCTGGAAAGAAAGACAATTACTGCCAGAAGCATGGCTGTCGGTATATCCGGAAGAATGCCGAGCACTGCGATCCATCCATTCTGAACTGCCAGGGCCAGCCCGAACAATGCAATGCCGTTTTCGAAAACAATGAGTCCAAGTACCTGCATTACAGTTTCTCTGCGCACTGCCATCAGGAAAAAGCCAGTGAAAATGGTAAAAAGTGCTGCAGGAATAAAAAATTTTGAGGAACCCGGAATACCGCTGGCTTCTATTTTTCCGGCACCCCAGAACGCCGCCGCTGCTGCCAGTAGAATAATCAGGACTGAATAAGCTGCAGGAAGAACCGTTTTTTGCCGGACTCCGGTTTTGCGTGCGCAGCAGACAAGAAGCGCCGGCAGGAAAATTCCTGTTACGATAATTCCTTCCATTG
>CASERY010000116.1 GCA_949290385.1 uncultured bacterium
AAATTTCAGCTGCGGATGTCTTTTCTTTAAAATTGCAGCCGTTTCAATGAATGGCTCCACCAGCCGTCTTGTTTCGCTTTTTCTGCTTCCGGGTAAAATCAGAATTCTATCCGGATCTCTCCGGATTGAAGGATCCGTACGCTCTTTGACAACCTCCATCAAAGGATGTCCACCAAACTCTGTATCCAGTCCGCTTCCCTTCCATACCTCCGGTTCAAACGGGAAGATCACGATCAGTTTTTTACAGTAGGTAGCATATCTGGGGATATTGGATTTCCGCCACACCCATACCTGAGGGCTGATATACCACACTACAGGAATCCCCATTTTCCAAAGTCGTTTTGCAAAACGGATATTAAATCCCGGGTAATCCACCATCAGTACGACATCCGGACGTCGACGCTTTGCCTCCCGTACAAAATAAAGCATAATGCGGACAAATTTAAAAATATTCTCCAGCACTTCAATCAGTCCGATGACTCCCAGTTCACTGGAATCCACCAGGATATCCACACCGGCTTCCTTCATCTTTACTCCGCCCATTCCCTGAATCACGGCACCCGGACGGATTCGGCGGATTTCACGGGCAATTCTCGATCCATAAAGATCGCCGGAAGACTCTCCTGCCATAATCCAGATTAACGGACACTCTTTCCGGTTTTCGGTATTCTCATTCATTTCTTTTTGTTCTCTTTCTCCTGGCCCGGACCATTTAAAATCAATTGCATTGCGGCAGAAAATCTTTCCATTTTTTCAGTTGAAATAAGCTGCCGCAACAGTTCCTTCCCGGCGGGATGTCCGGAATCATTTTTCAATAACCAGCTCTTCAGACGGGAAATATTCAGCCGTCAAAAAATGCCGTTGCTGAAAAATCAGAACGGCATTCCGGAAAACCTTACTTCCTGCGCTTCTTCTTCGGCGGCGTATAATTGGACCCGCGTCCGGAACTGCCTCTTGGACGCATTCCTCCAAGCATTGAACTCAAGGATCCGGTATTGCGCGTACCGGAAAGCAGACTGTTGACAAGCCCTGAGTTCTTCATCATTTTCTTCATCATCACGAACTGTTTGATGAGCTGTGACACCTCTTCTACAGACCGTCCGGATCCTTTTGCAATTCTTCTGCGCCGGGGCATGTCAATCAGATCTGCATTCCGGCGTTCTTTCTTGTTCATGGAACAGATAATTGCTTCCATATTTTTAAACTGCTTTGTGTCGAATTCCGGCATGGAAGCCAGCTTATCTCCGCCCGGCAGGAACTTTAGAATGGATTGAATCCCCCCCAAACGCGACATCTGTCGGAGCTGAGAAAGGAAATCATCAAAATCGAACTCATTCTTTTTAAGTTTTGCTTCCAGCTTCTCTGCTTCTTCGCGGTCAATCTGTTCAGAGGCCTTTTCCACCAGGGAAATTACGTCTCCCATACCGATGATCCGGGAGGCCATGCGGTCCGGATAAAATACATCCAGATCCTCAAGTTTTTCTCCAATACCGGTAAACTTGATGGGACATCCTGTAACTTTACGAATGGAAAGTGCCGCTCCACCGCGTGCATCTCCATCCAGTTTAGTCAGAACAATACCTGTCAGATGGAGCTTTTCATGAAAATGTCTGGCCACAGAAACCGCCTGCTGTCCCAGAGCTGCATCCGCCACCAGCAGAATTTCACCGGCATGTGTCACAGAAGAAATCTGAACCAGCTCCTCCACCATGTCGTTATCTATTTCGAGGCGCCCGGCGGTATCGATAATCAGGTAATCCATCTTCTCTGCCCTGGCAATGGCAAGAGCATTTGCCGCCAGAGCCGGCACATCGCGGGTATCCCGGCTGGAATAAACGGGCACATCGATTTCACGACCGAGCACTTCCAGCTGGTCGATTGCTGCTGGCCGGTAGATATCCGCCGCTGCCAGAAGCACTTTTTTCTGTTTATTCTTGAGATAGCGGGCAAGTTTTGCACTGGTCGTGGTCTTTCCGGAACCATGGAGACCCACCATCATGATAACGTTGGGAGAGGCACCGGAATTCAGTTCAGCCTCTCCGGTTCCCATGAGCTCCACAAGCTTGTCATACACGATTTTGACAGCCATCTGTCCCGGGGTAACGCTTCGGATTACATTTTCGCCCAGACATTCCTGTTTTACGCTTTCGACGAACTCGTCCGCCACGGAAATATTCACATCGGCATCCAGCAGGGCGCTCCGGATATCGGACATAGCTTCAGCGATATTCGCCTCCGATATAACAGCCTGTCCACGCAGTTTCCTCAGGGCCCCCTGAAGTTTGTCGGTAAGATTACTGAACATAAAAAAATACTCCTGATCTTTACAATAGCCTTTTCCATGGTATATTATAGTCATTCTCAGACTAATTTCAATTCTTATTCGAATCTTTTCGGGAGAAATCCCGCATTTTCCCAAAGAAAGGTAAACTCATGCGCAGCGACATTATGAAATGCGGAACAGAAAGAGCTCCGCACCGCGCCCTGTTCCGGGCAACAGGCATCCGGAATGAAGATTTTTCCAAACCATTTATCGGAGTTTGCAATTCTTACACAAATATTGTTCCCGGTCATTGCCATCTGGCCAAAGTAGGACAGCTGATCTGTGAAGAAATCCGCAAAGCCGGAGGCGTTCCCTTTGAATTCAACACCATGGCCATTTGCGACGGTATTGCTATGGGACATGCCGGCATGAAATTTTCTCTGCCAAGCCGGGAACTCATTGCCGATACGGTGGAATCCATGGTCTCTGCCCATCCATTTGACGCCATGATCTGCATCCCGAACTGCGATAAAATCGTTCCGGGAATGCTGATGGCAGCCATGCGTTTGAATATCCCGACAGTTTTTGCATCCGGCGGCCCCATGGAGGCAGGTAAACTCAAAGACGGAACCATCTGTGACCTGAATTCTATTTTTGAAGGCATCGGCAAACTCAAGGTCGGAGCCATTGGAGAATCCGGCCTTCAGGAACTTGAAGAAAAAGCATGTCCCACCTGCGGATCCTGTTCAGGCATGTTTACAGCCAACAGCATGAACTGCCTCTGTGAAGCGCTGGGCCTTGCGCTACCGGGTAATGGCACTATTGAAGCTACCAATCCGGCAAGAATCGACCATTGGAAAGCCTCTGCACGGCTTGTTGTTCAAATGGCAAAAAATCAGGGTCCCCTTCCCCGGGAAATTGCCACACGCGCAGCTTTCCACAATGCTCTGGTGCTGGATATGGCCATGGGCGGAAGCAGTAACACCATTCTTCACACACTGGCTGTGGCAAATGAAGCAAAAGTCCCGCTGGACCTGCATAAACTTGACGAAATCAGCCGCATGACTCCCAATATCTGCAAAGTGGCTCCTTCCAGCGGATTCCATATCAATCAGGTTCATGATGCCGGAGGCATTATGTCCATTCTCAAAGAGATTGCCAAAGTGCCGGGTGCGATTGATCCTTCCTGTAAGACTGTCAGCGGAAAGACTATCGGGGAAGAATTTGCGGATGCGAAAGCTCCGGATGGAGTTGTCATACACAGTGTTGAACATCCTTACAGCAAACAGGGCGGTCTTGCCATTCTGTTTGGGAACCTGGCGGAAAAAGGCGCCGTTGTAAAAGCTGCCGGTGTTGCACCTGAAATGCTTAAGCACAAAGGACCTGCTGTCATTTTTGAAAGTCAGGAGGAAGCCTGTGAAGGAATTCTCGGTGGAAAAGTCAAAGAAGGTGATGTCGTTGTAATCCGCTATGAAGGTCCTAAAGGCGGTCCAGGAATGCAGGAAATGCTTGCTCCGACCAGTTACATCATGGGACAGGGTCTTGGCAGTAAAGTCGCTCTGATTACCGACGGACGCTTCAGCGGAGCCACCCATGGAGCCTGTATCGGACACATCAGTCCGGAAGCGGCGGCGGGGGGACTCATTGCCCTGATTGAAGAAGGCGATATGATTGAAATCGACATTCCCGGCCGTACACTTACACTGGATGTACCCGAAGCAGAAATTGCCAGACGCAGAGCCCTTTGGAAACCGCGTCCTGTCAAGACGGAATCTTCCTGGCTCAAACGTTATTCTCTTCTGGCCACCAGTGCAGATACCGGAGGCATCCTGAAAACATCTTTGGACCAGGAATAAAAAGAATGAAGTTCTTTCTGCGCTGAAGAATGAAAAACTGAACGGAGGAATTTTTCTTTAATCAAAGGGAAAATTCTTCCGTTTTTTCATTTCTCCGTATTATTGCGATCCTGAGTTCAGTCCGCACCTGTTTTGTATTCTGCTCTAAAATTGTAAAGAGGAGGTTTCATCACCCAGCAGGTTCTAAATTTTAACAGATCGGAAATCTGCTGTTTCTGTAGAATCCTATTGGAGCATAGAACAGGAAACGACAAAGCAGCTTCTTTAAATTACAATCTTGAATCCTTCTCAGAAAACAGTTTTACACGATGGATTTCAGCGGAAAAAGAATCATTGAAACAGAAGTTCCTCCTGAAAATGAGGGAATCCGGCTGGATCGTTATCTGACAGACCGCTTCACCTATCAGTCCCGCACAGCCTGGCAGACCCGCATCCGGGAAGGACTTCTCAAACTCAATGGAAGAAAAACCAGAGCTTCCCGTATTCTCCGGGCAGGAGACAAGATCAGTCTGGAAATGGACCAGGTTCAGGAACCGGAAGTTGACCGGAACTATTCAATTCTTCTGGAAACACCTGAACTGATTGCTGTCAATAAAAGCGGAGCCATTCCGGTTCACCCTTCCGGCTGTTATTTTAGAAATACGCTTCTCTGTGTGCTTCAGGAAGACATGAATTGTTCCAGTCTATGTGTTGTAAACCGACTGGACCGTGAGACATCCGGTATTACCATATTTGCAAAAAGCCCTGAATATGCGGGAAAACTTGCCCAACTTTTCGCTTCTCGGAATATTCATAAAAAATATCTGGCATTTGTTCATGGAAAATTTCCGGACAAAGTTACTGCAGAAGGATTTCTCTTCCCGGATCTCCAAAGTGCCGTCCGGAAGAAGCGAACTTTTTCCAGACAATGTCCAGAAAATCTTCCTCCGCCTTTTCATCCAGAACCCTGCTCTACTTTTTTCAGAAATCTCAGAAGCAACGGTGAAATCAGTCTGGTTGAGTGCATTCCACACACCGGACGGCTCCACCAGATCCGGGCTACCTTGTATGCTCTCGGTTTTCCTCTGGTAGGAGACAAACTGTATGGTCTGGATGAACAGTTTTTTCTGAAACATATTCAATCAGCCCTTACAGAGGAAGATCATCAGCGCCTTATCCTTTCGAGACAGGCTCTTCATGCTCTTTCACTGGAATTCACCTCGCCTTTCAGTGGGGAAAAATTTTTCTGTGAAGCGCCCCTTCCCACCGAACTTCAGCATTTGCAGGATTTACTTTCGGGATGTATAGTATCCGGACAGTGAAAGATGATTCTCACAGCCAAAAAAAAATGCTTGATGACCGTCTCTATTTTATTCAGAAAGAAAGAACAGTTTTTCCATGACTAAGAATTCCAGATCCGTTTTTATTCAAATTCCTGCCATGATTTTTCTTCTCTGCGGAACAGTATTTATCTTCTCTGCCTGCGCTGTCCGGGAAACCGCTCAGAACCGGGAAAATCTGGAACAGGTGCGTATCGGTATGACAAAAGCAGAAGTTCTTCAAACCATGGGTGATCCTCTTTGGAGCGAAAACTACAGCCAGGAAAATCTCTGGTATTACTATACCCGTACAAAATGGTACGACGGCATGGTAACACGCGATGAATGCACCCCCTTCATTTTTGATGAATCCGGAAAACTCATGGGGTTTGGCACGGAATACCTCAATACTCATTACCGTTTCGGCAATTGGGCCCAGTCCGGGAAAAACACCGATCTTCCGATTGATGTAGGGAAAGCCTTGTAATGCCGATTTGTCCTTCATGCTTTTTCATGGACTTCAGGGACGCAATGCCCTATTTTTTTATATCCGGCCCAAAGATTTTTCCTGGATAAATCACCTCCAGCCCAGTTCTTTTGTTTTCAGCAAAATAAGGATTTGCCTTTTCCCAAAAAATTCAGGGAAGTAAATATCCCGCTAAAAAATCTGCAACAATACCCCTCTTTTATCCAAAAATTTCTCCAGATAATTCAAAAATGCAAAGGCTTTTTTCTGTTTCCAAGTATTTAATCATGAAATCCACAGGAACAGCTCTCAATGAGAAAAAGCAATTGCATTTTTACATCTGTCATTCTAGAAATACCCTTCTACGAAAGTATTCTCTCTGCTGCAGGATAAAATAAAATGGAAAGCTGAAATCTGCATTATTGTTCGATTTTATATGTATGGGCTTGTCAGGCAATTCAATTTTTCACTTTCTACTGAAGCGGTAGAAGGGAATAGCAGACTTTGCGGAACCTTTTATACAGAAGTCCGCTTTCCATTCCTCGAACTTAATAAGCGTACACAGATCCAAAGAAACCTATAAGGAAATAGAGAGTCTGTCTAAAAGTTCTAAGCCTCTCCAGTAGAGGTCATACTGTCCCCTTGCTTCACAGATCATCTTAAAAGCTTGCGGACAATTTAGTTTCACAGAAGAAGAAGACAGTTCTTACTCACGAATTCTGCTGTGTTCAAGCCGGCACAGTGCCAGAGGAACTAATGTCAGAAGCATCCGTTTCGGAAGAATTTCCGTATCTTTTTCTTCCAGAAGCTCATTCAGAAACGCGATCAGCAGATGCCGAATCTCACTTCCCTCTTCAGCCTGATTTTCCGCTGCACAGCTCCGCATCCACAGGATCAGCTCCTGACAGGAAAGACGGTTTTGTTCAAATTCCGCAATAAAAGAGGAAGCCGTTTTCTTAAGTTCAGCATTCCAAATATCCCTCATACACAGTTCCGAAAGGAACTGCACAGCATAATGCGCATGGTCCGTATAAAGCCGCGCAAATTTATAAATATCATCCCCGCATCCGGAAAGTTCTGCAATGGCGCAAAGAATTTCAAGACGAGTCTCTGCACTCATTCCATGCATGAGAGTCTTTCTCAGGAGACGCATGAAATTCTCCTTTCCCCCAATTTCCGCCAATGCTCCTGCACCGTACAATATTAAACGGGGATTTTCACTCTCTTCAAAAATTTTCTCAATCTGTGGATAAGACTCTTTATCCTTCAGCTGCGCCAGCGCCAGCATAGCAGATGATGTCAAATAGTAATCTGTCGCATGCACAAGAAATTCTCTCAGGACAGGAACCGCTTCCTGAATCTGCCGATGTCCGCAGATCTGTGCTGCCAGGTTGGCCGCAGAGTATTCTCCCTTCTTCAGCTCACTCATCACAGCCGTTCTGCCGGCATCACTCAGAGGAATATTGTTCAGCGCCATAAGGGCATGAGTCCGTACTGCAAGTTTAGGAGAATGCAGGGAATTTAAATACAATTTCTCTGAAAGATGGGAATGGATGGAATCCATTTTTTCAATATTGCGGACCTCCTCTTCAGAACTCGGGACCCCATTCATGCGGTTCAATTCATAAAGAGCCTTCACATCTCTAGGTGCAAGCGCCAATCCCAGCACATCCCGGACATTCCAGCGGCTGCTGCGCTGCAGCAGACAGACCACAGGAAACAACAGCAACAGAATAATTAAAGTAATAGCAAAATATAACTGATAAATCCTCAGCGGCTCTGTCTCAAATCCCGCAATATACGGGATCAGCAAATCCCCCAGCCGGGACCCCTCCAGAGCATTGCAGATCTCCTGATAGGGAATCATCGGCAGATATTTTAAAAGCCCTCCACTGATCACAATCGTAACCAGACCGGCCAACACCCCTGCAAAGACACTCAGTGTCATGGAGGAACCAATCCGTTCACGATCCGGAACGGACTACAGAAAATACTGAACACATGCCAGAAGAGCTCCAGTAGACCCGATTCCACCCAGGATGAAAGGCCATATTGCAAAATTCCAAGTAAACTCAAGCGGTGAAAAAATCCACAGCACACAGGGCAGCAGCATTACCGCATAACAGAGCTGTACAATGGGCTTCGGCCCTGTTTCATCGCAGAGAATCCGGACCACATACGAAACACAAACCGCTCCACCGAATTGCAGCAAAGAAAAGAATAAAGCCTGATTATCGCTGATATTCTCATATCCTTCTTTCAATGCCACCATTGAAATAGGTACAGTCATTGCCGTGGCAAAATTCACCACAAAATTCACATAAATCTGCTGACGACGCGCCTTGATGGTGAATGACCGTTTCAATTCCTCCCAGATTGGCTGTTTTGCAGAAATGCGCATGGCTTCGCTCTCGTCAACGTGGTACATAAAATAAACCGAAGTAAAACCAAGCATGGATCCTGCGATAATAATAAATGTCAGCATGAACAGAGAACTGTTCAAATACAAAATATAAATAATCACGGAAAGCTATAAAAGGCGTGCCGCATCAAAATAAATCTGACTCTAAGCAAGAAATTTCCCCCGTACATTTTCCGTACATATTTCCCCGCACAGCGGCTGCATAATCACCGTTCCGGCAGACCGACATGAATAAAAGATAAACGTTCCCACAACAATCATGCTCACAGCAATCGTATGCATGTCTCTGAAAAAATAAGCCGATGCCACCAACATGGCTGAAACATTTCTCAGGGCCCAGTAAAGGGAAATACTTTTCGCCCCTCCAATTCTGGCTGCAGTAGCCTTTCCAATAGGCATGGCAAAATTTCCCAGATAAAGGAACGCACTCAGTGCCGCAATAATATAAGGCTGGCAATTCAACTGGAGAGCAAACAGAATAATCACTGTTTCACCCAGGCACATATAGGAAAGGCCGTTAATCAAGTTGAATCTCTTATAATTTTTCTGACCTTTTTCCTGCTGTGAAAGAGAAAGCGAACCGCTAAAAATCATATTTCCCCTGAATTTTGTAGTATCCTTTTCCCAAAACGATTTCCACGGTTAATGCTTTGATCATTCCATAGGTCACGCCGGGAAAGCAATAATCTTTCTACTTACTTTACTGTTTATTCATGAACACATGAGACGCTTCTGATCTGACATGCTTCTTTGATTGCTGTTTTCAAAATCCCCACTTTTTCGAACATGAAATCACACCAATAATTTTAAATTGTAAATCCATCACATCCAATTTTTTCCAAAATAAAATACCTGGTTTCCAAAAGGTTCAATCCCCTTCTTGCCATCCGCTCCTTCTTTCGCAATCTATCCTTGAGGATTCTATAAAACCGGATTCCCCACACGAAACAGGAAATCCGGCAACCATCCATGATGCTTTGGAGAAGAAATCCTTTTCCTTTTCTTGGTCTTTGTCTTTTCCACTCCGGATTTTCTACAATCATTTCAGAGAAGAAAGGGTCTCTTCCACACGTGCAAGCTTGCTTTTTAGATCCGCAAGCTGAGTCTTTGTCGATTCAATGACATTCGCAGGAGCCTTTGAAACAAATCCAGGATTATTCAGTTTTGCTTCAGTTCCCCGAATCCAGCCAGTTAAATCTTTTTTCTGCTTTTCCAGCTTAGCCCGCTCGGCAGCTACATCCACGAGGCCTTTCAGAGGCAGATAAATTGCCCCGATATCACACATGATCGAAGGCGCTCCGGAACCATCTTCCGCCTTGTAATCCTCCAAGCTCACCGTAACATCAGAAGCATTTAAAAGAGATTTCAGGCTGACCATCTGGCTGTTCAGGAAATCTTCACACGCCCGGTCCGCGGCTTTCACATGAAAATGGATCTTTTTCGCAGGCGGAATATTGCTGGCAAGCCGCAGATTCCGTCCGGAAGAAACCAGCTGGAATTTATCCTGAACCTTCCGGGAAATTTCCTCCACATCAGCCGGGAACAAATTCAACTTCTGTTCCGCAAAGGATTTCGGATACGCTGCACGCATAATAGATTCGCCTTCCTTCAGGAAATTCATCTGATGCGCAAGTTCCTCCGTCACAAACGGCATAAACGGATGCAGCAGGCGCAGGATCTGCCACAATGCAAAATCCAGCACAGCCAGAGCCTGCGCCTTCTCTTCAGGAGATCCGGAAAATCTTGATTTGCAGGACTCAATAAACCAGTCACAGAAATTACTCCACACAAGCTCGTATAAATCGTGTGCCGCGGAATGGAATTTGTATTCTTTAAGATCCCGCTCAATGGACTGAATTGCAACATCCAGCGAATGAAGCATCCAGAGCTCATCCGCCGTCAGCTTTTTCGGATCCACGCTGCCCAGCGTTTCAAATTGTGCAGAAACATCCCCCTGCATTCTGCGGAAGCGGCAGGCATTCCAGAGCTTGTTGGCAAAATTTCGTCCAATTTCGCACTTTTCATTGGAATAGCGGATGTCCATTCCCACCGGTGCAATATAGGTAATCGAGAAGCGCAGCGCATCTGCTCCGTAAGTGGCAATCACATCCAGCGGATCCGGTGAATTGCCCAGGGACTTGCTCATTTTGCGGCCTTGTCCGTCGCGGATGATGCTCGTGAAATAGACATGACTGAACGGCTGTTTTCCTTTGAACTCATAACCGGCCATAATCATTCTGGCAACCCAGAAGAAAATAATATCCGGACCTGTCACCAGGTCATTGGTTGGATAATAAAAATCCTGTTCTTTCGTTTCCTCGGGCCAGCCCATGATGGAAAAAGGCCAAAGCCAGGAACTGAACCAGGTATCCAGGACATCGCTCTCCTGAACCCAGCCGTCTCCTTCCGGAGGATTCACTCCCACGTAAACTTCCTCTCCGCGATACCAGGCAGGAATCCGGTGACCCCACCAAATCTGACGGCTGATGCACCAGTCTTTAATATTTTCCATCCAATGGAAATAGGTTTTTGTCCAGCGTTCCGGATGGAACTGAATTGTCCCGTTCCGGACGGCTTCAATAGCCGGCTTTGCCAGCTCATCCATCCGAACAAACCACTGCCAGCTCAGGCGGGGTTCAATTTCAACTTTTCCACGTTCAGAAATACCTACATTATGAACAATATCTTCAACCTTTTCCAGAAGACCGAGCTTGTCAAAGGCTTCAACCACTTTTTTGCGCGCCTCATAGCGGTCAAGTCCTTCAAACTCCTTGCCGCAGAGCGCATTCATAGTGGCATCCTCATTCATCACATTGATTACTTCCAGATTGTGGCGTTTTCCCACTTCAAAGTCATTCGGATCATGGGCAGGCGTAATTTTCACACAGCCAGTACCCTTTTCCGGGTCAGCATGGATATCTTCAATAATGGGAATCTGACGGTTTGTAAGCGGCAGATCAATCGTTTTACCCACCAGGTGTTTATAGCGGGGATCCCCCGGCGGAACTGCTACAGCTGTATCGCCGAACATGGTTTCAGGCCGGGTTGTCGCCACAATCAGGTACCCGGATTTGTCCGAAAGAGGATAGCGGAAATGATAGAACTTTCCAGGAATCTCCTGATAAATCACTTCTTCATCGGAAAGTGCGGTTTTCTCCGCGGGACACCAGTTGATCATACGGTATCCGCGATAGATATATCCCTTGTTGTACAGCTGCACAAAGACCTGTTTTACGGCATTGGAAAGTCCTTCGTCCAGAGTAAAACGCTCCCGTTCCCAGTCGCATGAAACCCCCAGCTTCCGCAGCTGACGGATAATGGTTCCACCATACTGCTCCTTCCACTGCCACACACGCTGAATAAAGGCTTCCCGGCCCATTTCCTCGCGTCTTGTATTCTCATGATCTTTCAGATAATGGTTGAATTTGGTTTCTGTAGCAAGTCCGGGTTGTTACGTTCTCGTGAACCAGCACACAGATTCCCCCAGCATCCG
>CASERY010000117.1 GCA_949290385.1 uncultured bacterium
GATATTTTTTTCAAAAAGTATTTTGTTTCGTCCAAAAAAACGCTATAATACCAGACATGCAGTCTGTCGAATGCTGCTGTGCGGTTCGTCCGGATATTCCAAAAGAAAAGACTGGATTTATTTGATAAAAACCTGATAAAAAAAGAACAATAAGGAACAAAATCCCATGGCTAAACTTGAAACCGAAACAGAAAAAGTCAGTTATGCTCTTGCAATGAACATTTCCGCTTCCGTGCTCCAGCTCCCGATTGAAGTTGACCGGGAAATGATTATTAACACCGTGGCAGAACTCCTGCGCGGAAAACAGCCGGAACTTGGAGAAAAGGAATACCACGAAGTCATGCAGTCCTTCCAGCAGAAACTTCAGGCAAAAATGCAGGAAAAAACAAAGGAGATTGCCAAGGCAAATCTGGAAGAAGGTCAGAAATTCCTGGCAGAAAATGCCAAGAAGGAAGGTATTCTTTCAACGGCCTCCGGACTTCAGTATCAGGTATTGAAAGAAGGTACAGGCGCATCCCCGAAAGCACAGGATACAGTAAAAGTCCATTATGAAGGAAAACTGCTGAATGGTACTGTTTTTGACAGTTCCATCAAGCGCGGTCAGCCGGCGGAATTTCCGCTGAACCAGGTGATTCCGGGATGGACGGAGGGGGTCCAGCTGATGAAAGCCGGTTCAAAGTATCGCTTTTTCATCCCGTCGCATCTGGCTTACGGAGAACGCGGAGCTGGTGAACTGATTGCTCCTAATTCCACCTTGATTTTTGATGTGGAACTTCTGGAAGTTAAAGGTAAGTAATAGATTTATTCAAAAATTGGAAAATTTTACGGAAATCCCGTTGCGGACTGGATGTCTCAGCCAAGCCGGACGGGATTTTTATCTATTGAATTGGTTTCTTAGACGAAAACTGTTCCACGAAAGCCAGACTGGAAAAAGTTCATGAACAAGCTGTTTTATGGAAATATCCGAACAGGCTGGACTTGCCTCTGAATAAGGTTCCAAATGCAGGAAATTGATAAAAAATACACTCAATTTTTTGAATCTTATTTGAAAAAATAAAACCTGTGCAATAAAGTGATCTGGTAATCTTCATTAAATGTTCATGGAGTAAAAAGGAAATGCCTCCGTTTACGTTATCGTTCCTGGTGATTGTTATTATTCTGGCTGTATCCCTTCTGGTGAATGTGGCTCTTCATCTGAAAATCAGTCAGATTCGAAAAAAAATGAAAGTGTTGCTGCACAACAGCGCTGAAATCGGAAACTTCCTCAATCTTTTCTCTCAGAATATCAGCAAAATGAGCGAAGTTAACAACTGGATGAATGTAACGGCCCGTTATGTGGCAGATCTGGTGGAAGCTCAGTCTGTGTGTGTGTTCACTGCTGATGGTGACGGATTCAAGGCGGCTGGGGTTTCCGGACCATTCCCGCTTTTGGGAAAAACGGACTCCTATGTCCTTACAAAGTCAAAATATGTGCTGCAGGCTCTGCGTGCTACAACCATTATACCTGGACAGGGGTTGCTGGGTAAGGTCGCTCAGGGGCAGGATCTGCTGCTGATCGACGATCCAAAAGATCCAAGACTGAATATTTTTACGCCGATGGTTCCTCTGGAATGTCTGATGGCTGTGCCTATGATTCGGGAAGGTTCTACAATCGGCATTATCTGTGCAGTCAATAACAAACGGCCGGAAAACGGGTTCTCCCATGAACAGATTGGTCGGTTCAAGTTTATTGCAGGACAGGTCGTACTTGCGGAAAATATTCTCCGCTCTTATTCCATCCTCAGTGAGCGCCAGCGCCTGAATCAGGAACTTACCTTTACCCGCAATCTCCAGCGATCAATGCTTCCGCCGGAGCTTCCACGGTGGGGCCGCTTTATGGTGCAGGCGTACAGCCGATCTTCAAAGGAAGTCAGCGGCGACTTCTATGATTATGTAGAGATCGATGAAGACCGTCTGCTTGTTGTAATTGGAGACGCCAGCGGCAAAGGAATTCCTGCCTGTATGATTATGGCTATGACCCGAAGCTTTATCCGGGCAAATGTGGCAAGATTTACAACGTTGAAACAGCTTCTGTTGGATTTGAACGACAATCTTTATCATGACATGGGAGATGGCCGTTATATTACACTGGGTATCTGTTTGCTGAACCGCAAGGAAAATACTCTGGAATATGCACGGGCTGGACATACGGAACTTCTAGTATACGTCCGCAATCATATCCGCAGCATCTACCCGGATGGTGCCGGACTCGGTGTGCTCCCCTCGGATCTTGCTGAATTTGATACTTTCTGTGCCGAATATTCTGAAGGCATGAAGCTGCTTCTGTTTACAGACGGCATCAACGAGGCCATAGACTCGGATGGCATGTATTTTGGCCAGGATCGTATCAAGGAAATTTTTATGAAATCAAGCCAGAAAAATGAAAATCCCCATCAGACCATTACCCGGCTGATGGATGCAGTAAACACCTTTTCCGAAACAACCGATTCTCCTGCGGATGATCAGACTGTTGTCATTATCAGTCAGGCTCCGGAGGAAAAAATGTCGCATGCAGCAGAAAACCTTTCTGCTGTATGCACAGATGATCGATAGGAGCAGGGAGCCTTATGTTGAAAAGAACTTTTTCCACCGTTAAATTTCGCTTGTTTTCAGGAGTTTTTGCTTTATCCATGCTGGTCCTTTCCGGATGCACTCTTCCAGGAAGGGAAGGAAGCGAACAACCTGACAATACCATTCATGAGGTCGACGAAGCTGCCATTCTTGCCATGACTCCTGAGGAGTTTGAAGCTTATCAGAAGCAGCAGGAATCTGCGCTTTTACGCAGGCAGGAGCTCCTTCAAAAGGAATCTTCTGGAAATAAAACCTTTTCCAAAGAGCCCTACAGCGTTGAAAAACGAAGGCGCCTTGGCAATGCCAATGATCCCAGTGTGTTACGGAGTGGTCCGGCAAATACCATTTTCCCATGGCATGATCCGGACCGCCGCCGTAGTGAGATTCTCTATGAAAAATCGCGTGAGCGAGATTACTGATCTCTTGTCCGTGCAGGCGACACTGCAAAAAGACAATCCAAATGGTGATTATTTCTTTTATGTTCATTCTGAAAGAAATGTCAATAAAAATACTTACTGGAGAATACTGCAATGAAATATATTGTAACGGGTGCGTCCGGCTTGATCGGCAGTGCTGTAATCTGGGCATTGAATCAGGCTGGAGAGACGGATATCCTGGCTGTTGACCACTTAAGCAATACGGAAAAATGGAAGAACCTGAGAGCGTTGCGCTTTTCAGATTATATGGAGCGTGAAGATTTCCTTTCCCTGATGGGGGAGAATTGCTTTGGCACTGAAGTGCGCGGATTGATTCATCTTGGAGCATGTTCTTCCACTACGGAAACCGATGCTACTTACTTGGTTCACAATAATTTTGAATATACAAAAACAGCTGCAAAATTTGCTGTTTCCAGGGGGATCCGTTTTATCTACGCTTCAAGCGCGGCTACCTATGGAGATGGTTCTCAAGGATATAAGGATGATGAATCCATCATTGAAAAGCTGCGGCCGCTGAATATGTACGGCTATTCAAAGCAGCTTTTTGACCTATGGGCAAAGCATAATGGACTGTTGAAACAGATTGCAGGACTCAAATTTACAAATGTTTTTGGTCCAAATGAACTTCATAAAGGTCCCATGCGCAGTGTTGTCTGTCGGGCTTATGAGCAGATCCGGGATACCGGAGTTGTAAAACTTTTCAAATCCTATCGAAGTGAGTATGCTGATGGCGAACAAATGCGCGATTTCCTGTATGTAAAGGATGCCGCGGATATGGTGTTGTTCATCTTGAAGAGGAATGATCTGAACGGCTTGTACAATATCGGAAGTGGACGGGCTGAAACATGGAATTCTCTGGCTGCCGCTGCTTTTTCTGCCATGAACAAGCCCATCGACATAGAATATATTGACATGCCTGAAACCCTTCGTCCGAAATATCAATATTACACTTGTGCAGATATGGAAAAACTGCATCTTGCAGGATATTCCAAAGAAGCCAGACCTTTGAAAGATTCGGTGGAGGATTACATTCGCGGCTACCTGTTGCCTGGTAAATTCCTTGGAGATTGAAGAAAAATCCAGATTCAAAGGCTCAAAATAACGGAAAATAGCTGATTTTTCAGGATTCTTGCTTGACAATTCTTCAAATGAATGCTTTTATGTGGCAGAATCATAAGAGATACAAAATTAGAATAAAAAAAACGGTAAAACGCCAGATGTCACGTGAAAGGGATCTGCATATGGAGAAATATTATTCGAAGACACATGAATGGGTGAGAGTCGATGGCGATGACGCAGTCGTAGGCATTTCCCGCTTTGCTGCCAAGGAACTGGGGGATATTACGTATGTGGAGACTCCGCGTGAAGGTTCTGACGTTATTGTCGGGGACGTGGTGGGATCGCTTGAAACTGTCAATGCCACTTCTGAAGTCTATTCTCCTGTAAGCGGAACTGTAATTGCTGTGAATCACAATCTGGATGACGACCCAGGTCTTGCAAGCCGTTCCCCGGAAGGCCGTGGCTGGTTGTACCGGCTGGAAAATATTGATTTGGCAGAACTGGATGACCTGATGGATGAAGAGGATTATCAGGATTATCTGAATACTCTTTGAATGAGTCGCTTTTATGGATGGAAGCAGGGAACGGGCAGAGTGAGGAGAATAATGGCACATTTTCAGCTGAAACTGCCAGCCGGGGAGTGCTGAAGCATACAGGCATGGAAGATGGAAAAAGAATCCTGTTCAGATTTTCTTCAGACATACTCCAATACTGAAAAATCAGCTGGTTGCCAGAATAAGAGTGCCGGTTGTATTTTATGATGCCTGTACGACAGTCGAACAGGGACAAAGATTCAGTTGTCGCTGTTCTTGAGAAAGTGAGGATGAAAGTGATGGATCATTGTTCTACTAATAAAAAAACACCAGGTGATGCTTATACCCCACCAGATCGTGCAGATTTCACCAAAGAGGAACCCTGGCGCATATTCCGTATCATGGCGGAGTTTGTAGATGCGTTTGAACTTTTATCAAGTCATTATAATCTGGTGGCTGTTTTTGGTTCTGCCAGAGTCAAGCCGGAGACAGCGCTGTATCAGGACTGTGTGCATTTCGGCGAGCTTCTGACTCAGAACGGCTATGGAGTTATTTCTGGAGGCGGTCCGGGCATTATGGAAGCTGCAAACAGAGGCGCTTATAACTGCCATGGTCAGTCTGTAGGGCTGAATATTAAACTGCCAATGGAACAGCACCCGAATCGTTATCAGAATATTTCCTTTGATTTTCGGTACTTTTTCATTCGAAAGGTCTGTTTTGTCAAATATTGTGTAGGTACGGTCATTTATCCCGGCGGATTTGGCACAATGGATGAACTTTCAGAAGTCCTGACTCTGATTCAGACAAGGAAAATCAATCCAATTCCGCTGATTTTCGTTGGGAAGGCGTTCTGGGCTCCATTGCTTGACTGGTTCCGGAGCACGCTCCTGGCTGATGGAATGATTTCGCCTGAAGACATGCACCTTTTTACGGTGGTGGATAATGCAGAAGAAGCGATTGAGCAACTGAAAGAATTTCATCGGAAAAACGGTATCTGTCTGACTGTGAGAAGCGATATTTAAAAAAGAATCATTTCTTGTTTTTGGCAAGCATATCATCTTTATATTTGAGAGAATATGGAGAATCATCATGGGGGAAAAAGAAAATATCTGAAATATCTTTTCCCCTTCCTTTCCATTTTTTAATATATGCACGTACGGATGTAAAATTATAAAACTATATCCGTCTTTAATGAAAGTTGCACTTAATATGTCCTGAGGCAGCATTCCTTCTTGCCTTGACAAAGGAACGACAGAAAATAATCTGTTTTGTAGACTCTCTAAAAAAAATGAAGACAGCAGATAAAAAAAGCTGTCGTTGCAGTTTATTTTTTTAATCCTTATATTCTGGATGGCTTGAAACAATCAAGAAAAAAACTCCGCAGAAAAATCGTGCGAATCATACAGGACAAAGACCGCACGATTTTAAGAATACTGCTGAAGTCAAAATTCAACTTAAAAATTCAAATCGCATGGACGGAAAATCGAACAGATATCGGCTTTATTGCGGCTGAGCAG
>CASERY010000118.1 GCA_949290385.1 uncultured bacterium
CAATTCCAAGATACTCTCTTATTGCCTTATTGGGGGACACCTAGCTGCATCTAGATTATATGTTGGCGATGTGTTATGTTTTGCCGTGAATCTGGACGGATATGAGGATGGCAGGAGATGTAAAACGAGAGTATTGGTAAGGGCAACTTTCTGAGCATTAAGGCAGCAACTTGACGATTCAGAATTATAGAAAATTGAAGGAACGACCTCGTGTTATAGTTTTTAAATTTCAGCCCAGATTTTGGGCTTGCTCTCCATTTTTAATTCATATATCTATATTTATAGTATTGATTATAAATATATTATACAAATAGATGGGTTTCTTGATTTATAAAATGAGGTCAGTATGAGATTTTGGATCGTTTTTCAGAGACAATCCAAAATCTCTTTTTTATTATTATGACGAGAGACAATAAAAAATCCCGGATAACAAAGTATATCATTATCCGGGATAATTACCTAGGAAAGTACTGTTTTTTAAAAAAACAGATTGCTTAAAATAAGACTCAGCTTGTTTTAAAAGATCTTTCCCGGTGTCTTCAGACAGTCATCAAAGAACATTATTGTTCGTCCTGACAGACAAGTTTAATGTCTGCTTCATTTTTCCGGCCTCTGACAAGTTTTTCCGTAGTATGGAAGGTTTTTCCGTCTTTTGTTCGGATCTGGACATCATAAGTTCCGAAGAAACCACGAAGATAATTTTTTGTCTATGAATCATAGACCGAATCCTGACGGGTGCACCATTCGTTCCAAATCAGGTTCCGGAGTGTTTCATAGGCCGGTTTCGGTGTCAGATCGCGATTTAAGAGGCCGCCTTTTGAAAAGTTTTCATTTCCAAGGGCAGTATCATCTACCAGATTCCACCAGATAATGCCGTTGGTCGAGGCATGGCCAAACCAGATGCGGTACATGGCTTCTGTGACTTTACGCTGAAATTCCTGACATTCAGGGCCCAGATCTTCACGCCCGGTAATCGTGACTTCCGAAATGGTGAGAGGGAGTCCTACTTTTGAATAGATATCCAGAACGTCATTGATATATTCCGGATTAAAAAAGTATTCTCCCCACCACGGAAGCATGTCATTGACATCCGGACACCCAATATGATGGCACTGTACACCGATGCAGTCGATGCGGCGTCCTGAGTAAAGCAGCCAGTTTTCCAGCATGTTGTTCATGGAATAATAGCCGTGATGGTCGCGCCAGAGAGAGCCGTCATTGTAATTGAAACGCGTGGACTTGGGGAAATATTTTTCCGCAATGTCAAAGGCAAAGTGTCCGAAGTCTTCCGGAATAAACTGAGAAGGTGTGTTGAATGTGATTTCATTCGTTACATCCCAGTTGAAAATACGGTCCCCGTAACGTTCTGCTATTTCACGGACATGCCGTTCATAGATTCGTTTCAGGTTTTCTGTTGTATCCCGCCGGAGCCAATCCGGGTTGTGATGATCGTAAAGAAGCAGATGCCCTTTAGGTGTAATACCGTTTTCCTCGCAGAAGTCAAGAAGAAGGTCGGGCGGGGGACGGCGGTAGATTTTTTTGCTGTTCCGGTCATAGCGGGGATGGCCTTTTTCCGGTTCAAGATCTCCCCAGTAGAAGGGAATGACCATCAGGTTGAACAGCTCTTTGAAATACTTTTTGTATGTATCGTTTTCCCAGGCTTCTGAAAATTCATCAAACATAAAGCCGTTGCAGCCAAATTCATATTCATGGCCGATTTGCCGGAAGGAAATATCGGCCTGGCCTTCATACGGGGATCCGTCTGCGTTGACAAGTCTGTAGCGCAGCATACCTTTTCGGTAAAGCTCCGGACCGTGCTCAATGCGGGCAGCGGATTCCGGGTCAGGATGGTTGATGTATTTCAGAAGTTTCGCAATGTATTCTTTTTGCTGAACTGTGCTGGACATTGGTTCCTCCGTTATTTTAATTCCATACAGGATTCATGCAGTTTTCCATCGGGCCCCTCCCACTGGAGACGATAAGAACCGCGGAAGCCGCGGAATTCAATGCGTCCTTCCTTGTCTGCCTTGACCGTGGTTTTTGTCTTCCATTCCTTATGAATAAGGTCATTCAGGGCAAAGTAGGACAGTTTCGGTTCCATATCGCGAGTGAAGAGACCGGATACAGAAGGTTCTCCCGGTGCACCACAGTCATCCACTACATTCCACCAGGTAATTCCCATCATTTTGGGAATACTGAACCAGAGACGGTAGAGATTGCGTGCAATGACAGCCTGTATAATCTGACCGCGCTGGTCACCACCGGGGGAGGTGATTGTGATTTCAGACAGATGAATAGGCAGATTCGCTTTTGAGATACAATCCATAATGCTCCAGACATGTTCCGGAGACTGTACCGTGGATTTTCCATCGGCGATATCCAGGCATGCCTGCGGATTGAACAAATGCATCTGAGCACCCATGATATCGATTTTGCATCCACGTTCGAGCAGACTTTGAATCAGAGCAGGATAGGAATCTGCCATATGATAGTCATTGATGTTAAGCTTTACGTTTTCCGGGAAGGCTTCCTGTGCAACTTTGAATGATTTATATGGATAATCTCCCGGCATGAATCCGTAGGAACTTTTGCAGAAACGAGAATTTGGAATAATACAGCCGGACTCAAAGTCCTGTGCACTTTCATTGACAACATCCCAGCTGTGAATGCGTCCTTTATAACGTTCTGCAATGCGACGGATACGCAGTTCCAGTTGTTTGTTCAATTCATCCACATATTCCGGGATCATTGCAGCGATTTCATCAGCGCTTTTTGTCATGATATTGGTTCCACAGCGGATATCGGTCAGCATTTGAACCAGATATTCCTTCGGGAGTTTTGCAAGGAGCCAGCGCGGATACTGCCATGTGTGATTTCCCCATGTGAGGGTGTGGCCGTGCAGACGGATACCACGACTTTCACAGAAGTCTACAACGGGATCTGTGGCGGGACGACGCCAGTGACCCTGTTTTTTGGGTTCTGGGCATTGATTCCAGAATTCTGCACTGTCGCGATATTCCCCCTCGAAACGGCATTTCCCTTCTTCCGGTTCCAGAGGATTCCAGTAGAAGGCAATCGTGGCAGAATTAAAGAGTGTGCCGTAAAGTTCCTTGTATTTCCGGTTGCGTTCATCGGTCCCGAGCTGATTGAAATTGAAAATATGGGCGCCGAAGATAAAACTGTGAGAAGTCTGTTCTACAGAGACTTCCGTTCCTTCCGGGACTCCGGGCAGGAGAATGGAGGCGTCTGCCTTTCTGTTTTTCTCAATGTCTCTGCTGATTTTTGCCTGGACATCTGCATTCCAGAGATTGCGATATCCTTCAGACATTTGAAGAAGCTGTTCTTCTTCTGTCATGGGAGACTGTTGAAGAGAAGTATTCATCTGTACTCCTTTTAGATAGGTGATTGAATTGAAACAAAAATTCACAAATTATTCATATTTGAATAATCATTGTTATTATTTGAACTTTAACCAATAACCATATCCTTCATTTTATAAATAACAACCTTCTTTCATTTTTTTTCATGATTTTTTTTGAGCTTTCTGCAAAAACATCGGAAATGAAACTGAAGCATGGGCTTGGTATTGGTATTGTGTCGAAATATGGACCGGCGAAGATGAAAAGAGGAAGTTGAACAAGGGAAGTAAAGATTAAGTAGTAAAGTTGTTGATTTATCTTGAGACTGGTTGCTGGTCGTATTTTTGGATCGAATGCTTATTTCATACACTTGTTTCGTGATTCTTCAGCGAGAATTGTTTTTGCCACGTGAATATTATCCTTTGGAATAGTCATGAGAAAAAAATTTCAGAAAACATTTGCATTTTTCAAAAGGAGAAGTATATTTGCTCCTATTGAGTCGGAATGTAGCGCAGCCTGGTTTAGCGCGTTTGACTGGGGGTCAAAAGGTCGTGAGTTCAAATCTCATCATTCCGACCATTTTTTTTCGATTTTCCGCCGATCGGTTTACCGGTCGGCTTTTTCGTTTTTGAGGCTGATTTGGTCCATTTGCAGTGCCGGAGGGAATCTCCTGTTTCCGCATTTCCCACTATGTTTCCGATGATCTCTCGATAATTTCTCCGAGGCATAATAGATGTCCCGGATACCCATGATTCATGCTGCATGAATGATCTCCCGATAATTTCTCCGAGGCATAGATGTCGCAGGTTTTTTGATTGGAAAAGCAAAAGCCGGAGAAACACACAGAAAAATCCGACCTCTTGATTTTTGGTATTGAAAAACAAGAGTCTCTGCTTGCTGAAAATATATTATAATATATTCATTATAAATATATTGTTAAAAATATAAAGCGTAGAGCTTGGAAGTTTTAGTTGCAACAAATCTACCATTTTCGAAGTAAAACTCTGGAGAATTTAGCCATTTTTTCGATTTTTTTTCCTAAATTCCCGGGAAATGGTCATTTTTTCTGTCTGACAAACTGCTGGTCTTTTGCCGTTTATCTTTGAGTCCTTGCAGTCGGCTAATTGCTGGATATAGTAAACCAAAGACTTTTATACCATCTTTTAATAAAAGTTGTCCATTGCATACGGCGTAGCCGGCAGTTTTTTGCATTTAAGCAATATAAAAAAACCTTGGACCCATAGAAACGGATCCAAGGTTTTTACATTCATGAGACGATATTATTCGCAGGGAGTTCCGCACTCAGCACAGAATTTTTTACCTGCAGGGATTTCAGAACCACAATTTTTGCATTTTTTGGGGCCTCCAATTTGCGCACCGCACTCTGAACAGAATTTTTTACCAATTGCAACCGGATTTCCGCATTTCGGACAGACAACCTGAAGTTTTCCGCCACACTCTGAACAGAATTTTTTCCCTTTTTCGTTAACCGTTCCGCAAGCGGGACAGATGACTGCGTCAGAGGGAATGTTGGCGGAAGTGTTGTTTTTAGGAAGATCTTCGCCTCTAGAAAAAATATGTTGGTCGATACGTTCAAAAATTTCTTGCGGCAATTTCTTTTGTGTCCAAGCACCATAGGCCGCAGTCAATGCAAGCGGAGCAAAAGCGATGACGCCAACAGCTCCAGCACCGAGCTTATCCGACCATTTCCCATGACCGATTTCAACATTTACCGTATCGTCCCCAAACATTTTAATCTGTACCTGGAGAGCGTTAGCGGCTCCGATTAATTTCTTCCACTCTTTTGCATCCTTAGCCTGAATGATTACTGCATCAGGAGTGTCCATTTTCTGGGTTGTAAGTCCCTTTGAATTCTTTAAAAAGTCCTCCACAACAATACCGATTGTCTCCAGTGACACTCCCTCACATAACCGAAACATTTTGCTGTCTGCCATTTCCAATTTCCTTTCATTTTATTATTAATAATTTTCTCCATACGATACGTGTATGCCGGAGATAATATCCCCGGAATCGATCAAGCACACCACTAGTGCTTTGAAAATCTCAAGCATGGCAACAATAACCCTGACGAAAAGTGACTGGATTGATTGCGCTTTGCTTTTCCCGCTGCAGTCCCCATTAAATCATTTTATTTTTGAAATTCCTCCTGATTCAGATACTAAAAAGGTATACTCTGTCACAACTCAGAAGGCGCACCAATACCCGAAAAGACCATGCAAACAAAGTACGCCAATATACATGACGCACTTCCTTTTTCTGTACTTTCGTATTTCTCTGAGCTCGATCCGCTTGAAGACTGGAATATTACGATTTTAGAGAATTGTCAGTTCTTTCGTTTTCATCATTTCCTTATTTTTTGTGAAAAATATAGCATAACTAAATTGCAGCTCTGTTTATATGGGGGGACAGTACAAGCGATAAGATGTAAATTCGAGAATTATCTCATGACAGAAACCCATTGGTTGACTATGAAGAAGGCGTTGTCCTAGTGGATCTAATGTCACGGTGGACATTACATTGTAACTTGATTCGTTTCAGAGAATATCTTACACTGGAACCGTTATGTTATATTTCACCGATTCTTGTTGCACTCCACGAATTCGCTGAGTGTGGTAAAGGTTGACTGACGCTGTGTCCTCCTCGTTTTTTTGT
The DNA here is from genome assembly GCA_949290385.1 of uncultured bacterium. Lineage (GTDB taxonomy): Bacteria > Verrucomicrobiota > Lentisphaeria > Victivallales > UBA1829 > CASERY01. Next base: position 6,033 of record CASERY010000118.1, read on the forward strand.
GGTAAATTAACAACCCAAATCCTTGATAGAGACTGCGCTGGATCTTCCCTTCCTATCGTTTTTTTTGTGGTAAATTAACAACAGGTGTAATTCCGGACTTTTTTATTTCATTTCTGAGATTTTCTCAAAATACACTTATTTCTGTCAAATATCACCGAAGGATCGATAATTTGCCGGACAATACTCTGGAAAAGACTGTCCTTTGAAAATCAATCCAATGTTTCTATCCAAGAGAATAAAAGAGAGACTTTTATGTAAAAGAGGGATGCTGCAGTCTGCTGTTTTTTTTAAAATTCAAATTTTTTTCTATTCATCGCTTGAAATATGAAAGAAAGCAATATACCATTTGATTGAACGTTCTATTTCTTCTGCTTCAATTTTGATTCAGAACTGAGAATAGCTTATTGATACTGATTGAATTGCTCATTGTCATTGCAATGACTATCACTTTCCTGGGGGGATGCAGAACCGCATGTTTTGAGTTTGTCCGGAGATACAGTTCAAAAGATTCAAAGCATTTCCTTCCCCAAGTATTCCAATGCGGATTTTGTGCAGTTTTTGTGTTTTCCAGGAATATTCCTTCATGAATCGCGGGGAATTCAAGATAATCATCGGGGTACTTTGATGCAGACGTTGTACGCATGAAAAGCTTTTAAACTGTCAGAAGGAAAGTGTTTTTTTAAGCATTTTATTTTTCTGCCCTTGGATTGAGCCTGCAGTTTCAGAAGGAATTTCAGTGCTGCAATCTGAAGGTATTATCCGGGATTGTCAGTCATATGGATACGGTACAGAAGAAGGAAAATAAACTTTATTTCCTGTTCTTTATATATCATGTACAAGCGGATTTCAATCAAAAATAATGTAGAAAGGTTAAAACGATGAAACGGTTCCTTACACTTGGCGTACTGGTTTGCAGTCTGGTGCTGGTCTCCGCTGTGATTGCCGCCGACAAGGGGGCTGCTCCCTTGGAAGAAAAACCAGTTCTTTTTGCTTCAGAACGCGGGACAAATTACAAGATTGTGGTTTCAAGCAGGACGAGTCTGCCTGAATATACAGGAGCACTTGAACTTCAGAAAGCAATTCGGGATATGGAGAAAGATATTTCCCGTAAAAGCGGGGAAATCATATCTGTAGACCAGGTCCCTGCTGCACCCGTAAAGAGCATTGTAATCGGGACGCTGGATTCTCCGCTGATTCAGCCGCTTGCGGATCAATTGAAGCTCAGGAAATCTAAGGATGACGAAATTGCAATTTATTGCATTGACGGGAATATCTATCTTGCTGGAAACAGTCCTCGTGCGGCACTTTACGCTGTCTATGCGTTTATGAGAAAATATATGGGAGTAAAATGGTTGTGGCCGGGGGAAGACGGGACTTTTTATACATCGGACATTGGTAGTGTTCCGAATGATTTGGCTTTCAATTACAAGCCGTCATTCCGATTCCGCATGATGAGCCTGCAGGAAAAAAACAGTGATGAAAGCCGTTTTTTCAATGTGCGCAACTTCGTCCATGATGAGGATTTTCGTTTCGGCGGAGACCGCTACACCGGTGGTGAAGCGATTTCCCCTCGCCGGAGCGATTTCAAGGATCATCCCGAGTGGTTTGCAGTAAGACCTGTTACAAAGGAGTGGTTTGAAAAACATCCGGAACTCTGTGCTGATCCGGTTGTCGAAGGTGATCAAGTCATGGTCCGTTATCTTCCGCCGCCGACAGGATGGAGCTGGGTTATCAATGGGTGCTGGTCCAACGAAGGATTTACCAATGCCTGTGTGGAACGTATGAAAGAATATATTCGCCTGAAGCAGGCAACCCACGTTTCCATGCACCCGGCAGACAGCATGGGCCGTTGTCTCTGTGACAAGTGCAAGGCTATGATTGATCCGGATGAATCCACCCGCTGGTACGACTATCATGCAAGACTGGTTCGGGAACTGAAAAAAGAATTTCCCGATTTGCGCTACTCTGTACTTGCCTATCAGGAATATTATACGGTTCCGAAGCACCCGGTGGAAGAAGTGGAGTTCGTAGAGTATTGTAATTACCGTCGCTGTTTTATTCATAAAATCGGCAATCCGAACTGTGGAAGCAACAGAAGTGATTTCCAGACACTCGATGACTGGATTCACCATCAGGTCGGGAAAAAAGTTCCTGTCGGTCTCTGGGATTACACCTATGACATGTTCAGTCCCATGCTTTCTGTCCCGGTTTATGCCTATTTCGCTGATCTCATTAAGTATTGTGCCGAAAATGACCTCGTGAAAATTTATTTCGAGAATGGAAACGGTGCTCGGAAAAGCCGTCCCTCCACCTGGATTGCTGCCCAGATGATGTGGGATGCCAGTGCAGACCCGGAAAAACTGCTGGACGAATACTGCAGAACAGCATACGGTCCCGGAGCAAAGTCCATGGCTGCTTATCACCGGGCCTGTGCACAAGCGTGGGAGGCCATGCCTGCTCATATCAGCCAATGCTTTAACAATCCAGCTGGAACTTCGAAGACTTATCTCAGTCAGGAACTGATTGCATTGGCGGAAAAATCCTTTGATGAAGCAGAGGCAGCCATCGAGGCGGTCAAGATTGACCGAAAGGATAAAGTTCTTGAAGAACGTGCAAAGCGTCTTCAGGCAAAACAGCTTACCGCGGTTGCATTTGAAAGGGAGATGTTCCGGGAATGGGTGACTTTGTATGAAAAAATGATGAAGGATTCCGTTATGCTGACGGTTTTCAAGGGAAGCAGCGATAATGACTTTGAAGCTTTCGGAACTGCTGTTCCGGATTTTCAGACTCGCGATAAAAAGCATACAGACAGCGTCAAAAGCAAAATTTACTGGACAGATGATGCTCTCCTGATCCAGGTTTCTTATGAAGATCCCAGATATGTTCCTTCCGAGTTCAAGCGGAACAAGGATGGAAACGGCACATTTTCCAATAGAAGCACAGAAATTTTCATTCAGCCGGAAGGCTGTCCGACATATTACCATTTTGCGGTCGGCGAACAAGGCGATTATTATGAAGGGGAAGCAATGAGTGGTGCCTGGGATGGTGAATGGTCATTCGACCGCAAAGCAGATCCAGGAAAATATGTTGTGACATTCAAGTTGCCGTTCAGCACATTGGGAAAAGTGCCTGGCAATGGTGAAATATGGAAGATGCTTATCATCTTTGATGAACCGGGGCTGGGACCGGTCGGTGTCCCCTACGCTGCACATCATGATATTGGTGCAGGGGCGGATCTGATATTTAATGAAGGCAAACGGCCGTAAGTAAAAATGTGGTTCATATGGTCTAAGAGGGCGTGTTAATGTCCTGTACGGAGATCCAGCAGGCAGATTTCGTGTCCGAATTTTCCAGAAGGGTTATAGGGCGTGTTAATGTCCTGTGCGGAGACATTGCCAACTGTTTGATGAAAATGTGATAAAAGATTTGTCAAGATGAAATCCAGTCTTAAGAGCTGTTTTCCTAATGAAGAATGTTTGTCACAATCATTTGCTTTATCCATGATTGAGTGGAACTGGCGAGAGACGGGAAAGCCCTGTAATTTTATAAGTCCGCAAAATTCCTGAAACAGCACTGCTGTGATCAGAGAACAGAAAGGTAAAAAGCTGAAAAGGCAGAAGCAATATAGAATGACAACCTTAAAAGAAATAGCAAAACGTGCCAATGTTTCATTTCAGGCAGTTTCTGCCGCGTTGAATAACTCTGGAACCAGCCGGATTTCCCCGGAGCGCAGGGAACAGATTCTGAAAATTGCAGCGGAAATGAATTACCGTCCCAACCGTATGGCAAGCGGCCTGCGCAGACGAAGCAGCAGTCTTATCGGCATTGTTCTCTCATCCTGCGACATGTATGACATTGAAATCATCAGCGCCATCCATGCCCGGCTTCAGAATACGCACTACAGTGCCATTTTGACAATCAGCGGAACTTCTCCGGAACGAAACAGCACAGATAAACTTCTGGAACAGCAGACCGATGGCATTATTTTTCTGCGTCCGGAAAAGAATATCAACACCGGCGGAATTCCCTACATCTGCCGGGACAATACGATTGAAAAAAATCCGGAACACGACCTGGTATGTGTGGATTTCGCTTCGGCCGCAGCCTGTGCACTGCGGTATCTGGCTGATCTGGGCCATCGTAAAGTGGGCTATATCGGTCCGACGCATGATGCACGGTATAGAACCTTTATCAGAAATCTCGAAGCTTGCTGCCTGAGTACAAAAGATTGCTGGATGTATCATGACTGGGGCTTTCACGAGACTGGACGCCAGGGGGCTGCACAAATCGCAGAGAGTCGGGATTTGCCAACGGCTGTTGTTTGTTTCAACGATACGGTTGCCCTTGGTGCCATGGCGGAGTTTCAGGCGCGTTCCATCCGCGTTCCGGAAGATATTTCCGTGATCGGATTTGATGATATGCCGTTCAGCAGATATCTTCATCCTGCACTGACCACGTTCAATACGTTCATCCGGAAGACCGGAGAACTGTTGACAGACCAGCTGATTCACAGAATTGCCGATCCGGCACAGCCACCGCATGTGGATATAATTACTCCCTCGCTTGTGGAACGGGGCTCCTGTGCTTCTCCGGGAGCAGGCAGGGATTTTTCAGCAAGGAGAAAAAAGCAATGAAACTGTATCATGTACCTGGCCATGAAGAGAGTCTTCTGCCCGAAGGAAAAAAGTGGAAACTTGTCTGGAACGATGAATTCGATGGAATAAAACTGGATGAATCCAAATGGAATTTCCGCCGTAACTTCTGGGGGAAGCCCTGTCCCTGGTTCACCGATCAGGGAGTACATCTTGACAATGACAGCTGTCTGCATATTGAGCTTGTGCGAAGTCCGGATGGATCTTATTCGGCGGCACAGCTTCAGACAGGAGGTCTCATTTACGACAATCCTCCGGAGAGAAATCATGACGGCCTTCCGGAAGGCGGTATCTGGCCGTTCGGACGCAATCAGCCGATGAAATTTCTACATCGTTTCGGTTACTACGAATGCCGTTGCAAACTCAATCGGGAATTCGGCTGGTGGACAGCATTCTGGCTTCAGTCTCCTTCGATTGGAGCACATCCCGATCCGCGCCGTGCGGGTGTGGAAATTGATATCATGGAATCGCAGGAATATGCAAAGGACAAAACAATCCGTTGCGGTATCATTTATGGAGGATATGGGCATGATGCGGTTTATCCCGGTCATTCCCATCCTGTTGTAGAGGACACCCCGGATGGATTTCATCGATTCGGGGTGGACTGGAGCCTTGACGGATTTCATTTTTACGTGGATGGAAAGAAGGTCAAGGAAGTATTGTCTCCTGTTTCTGAAACGGAACAATTCATTCTTCTCACGGCGGAACCGATGGGTTATCGTGCAGAGCCTTCAAGGCCCGTTCCGGAACTGAACGAAATCCGGATGCCTGACACCTTCGTTGTTGACTATGTACGTGTATTCGACGAGGAGAAAGACTGATTATGAAAATTACAAAAATTGAACCGATACTAGTCGGTGCTCCTACTCCGGGAACGGGCCTGCTTTCGAACCGCAATTATATTTTCATTAAAGTTCACACAGACGAAGGAATCACCGGACTTGGAGAGGCTACGCTGGAAAGTCATGACCATGCCGTTCTCGGAACACTCAAGGATCTCGAATGTCTTATTCTTGGAGAGGATCCGCTGCGCATTGAATTCTTGACACAGAAAATGGTCAGACAGCTTTTCTGGAAGGGCGGGGTCATCAAAGGTTCTGCCATTGCCGGCGTGGAACTAGCTCTGTGGGATATTCTTGGAAAGTCCGTGGGACAGCCTGTGTACAAACTGCTGGGCGGTGCATGTCGCAGTAAAATACGTGTCTACGTCAATGGCTGGAGCGGTGGTTCTCTGGATCCTGCTGTTGTTCGAGAAAAAGCTCAGATGGCTATGGCGGCGGGATATGATGCCTTTAAATTCAGTCTTGCACTCCCTGTCTGGAATGTCAATGATCCGGTCAATCTCCGGAAAATAGAAAAAGTTTCAGAGACAATTCGTGAAACAGTCGGACCGGATGCTTTGCTTATGTATGATGGACACGGACGTTACGATGCGGATCTTGCCATTCGCATTGGACATATTTTGGAACCGTTTGATTTCACCTTTTTTGAGGAACCCTGTCAGCCGGAGGATGAGGAGGGACTTTCAAAAGTGGCGTCTCGTATTCATATCCCTGTAGCAACAGGAGAACGGCTTTCATTTCTGCCGGAATTCAAGCGCCTTCTGACGCGCGGCTGTGCAAGCATTGTCCAGCCGGATCTCGGACACTGCTGCGGATTCAGTACGGCTCTGAAAGTTTCGCATTTGGCAGAGGCTTTCAATGCTTTTATTGCACCGCATGGTCCCATGAGTCCTGTCATTACTGCAATTTCTCTTCATTTGGATTCGATTATTCCAAACTTTCTTATCCAGGAGCGTCTGTTTCTCAACGACTGGCGCAATGAGGTCATTACGGAACCGATTAAAGTTGAAGACGGTTATGTTACGCTCAGCGGCAAGCCGGGCTGGGGAATAGAACTCAATGACGATGTCTGCAGGGCACATCCGGCGGAAAAGCCTTACACGCCGCAAATGTATCGTCCGGATGGCGCAGTCTGTGATTGGTGACTGAAAGGCAGGTGAACATGAATGAATTTACAGGAAGGACCGCATTGGTTACCGGTGGTTCACGTGGACTTGGAGAAGCGTTCTGCCGTCTGCTTGCGGCAGAGGGCTGTCGTGTTATTGTGAACTATGCTCATGGCAAGGAGGCGGCGGAAGCCGTGGCAAAGGAGATTGGCGGAATCGCAGTTCCGTGCGATATTTCCGACGAACACAGTGTTCAAAAGATGTTTCAGGAAATTGGACCGGTTGCCATTCTGATCAACAACGCACGGGTCGATCCGTACAAGCGAGACTCGGAAATGTCCGACGGTGAGTGGTGAGGCTACGTTATGGGTGTCAACCTTAAAGGAGCCTATCTCTGTGGAAAATTCGCATTGGAAGATATGAAGAAGGCTCGCTGGGGACGCATGCTGCATATTTCGTCGCTGTGGGCGTATCAGCCGGCAAATGAGAGAATGCTTTCGTATGCTTCTGCAAAATCAGCCATGCATGCATTGAGCCGCGGATTTGCAAATCTGGGAGCACCTTACGGCATTACCTCGAATGTTCTTGCTCCCGGTTTGATTATGACAAAGTTGGTCAGTTCGCGTCTTACGCCGGAAATGCTCAAGAAGGAAGAGGCGGGGATTCCGCTTGGACGTGGAGCATCTCCGGAGGAAATTGCGAAGTCAGGACTGGATTTGCTGCATGCAAACTTCATTACAGGTGAAATTGTCAATATTAACGGTGGTGCATTCATGCGTCCGTGAGGCTGAAGTTTTTGCTGTGAAGGAGAAGATGAAAACAGATTGCATTTTTCATGGCAAGATCCGAATTGTTCCATGAATAGGAAAATAGGAAAGAAATTTTTCACGTTCTCTTATGCCCGGATCGTGTTAAATATTGGACAGGAGATGATAGAATGAGATTTGAAGAATATTTAAAAGAGTACCCTGTAATTGCGATTCTGCGGGGAATTGTGCCGGATGAAGTGGCAGAGGTTTGCGACGTACTGTATGAAAATGGTGTTCGTCTTCTGGAAATCCCGCTCAATTCAAAGGATGCCGTAAAAAGCATTGAAATCGCGTCAAAGCATACAGAAGGGCGTCAGCTCGTCGGAGCCGGGACTGTGCTTACACCACAGGAGGTACGTATCGTTGCAGCCGCAGGCGGACGATTCATTATTTCTCCCAACACGGATCCGGCAGTGATTCGGGAAACCGTTGCCTTGAATATGATTTCCATCCCGGGTTTTCTGACTCCGACAGAGGCCTTTACGGCTGTTGCGGCCGGGGCGGATTATCTGAAGCTGTTTCCGGCCGGAAACTTTGGAGTGGAATATATCAAGGCGATTAAAGCTGTCATTCAAAAACCGATTCTGGCTGTCGGAGGTGTGGATGCCTTGAATATTTCCGAATTCATGGAAGTCTGTGCCGGTGCGGGTGTCGGAGGAGCCATCTACAAACCTGGAACATCCATTGCGGATATTGCCCGGAACACGGCGGCGATCTGTTCCGCCGTGAAACAATAATTTTTTTAACAGGGAAAAGTCCTTATGAAACTGAACGTCAAATTCCTCAGTTCACTGGAAAAAGTCTTCTGCGAACCGGAACTCAATGCAAAACCACTGGAAAATCTCACCGCTCTACGCGGAGAGACGCTTTCATTTCAGATTGCGCTGAATTCAGAACGCTGCAGTGCACCCGTCTGGGATGTTGCTGAAACCGGACTTCCGCCGGTACAGATTCGGGAAGCGGCTGTAGTGCCGTGCCTGATGCCGGCTGTCCGGGAAGATCCGTATACCCTTCGAACAACTGCGGGATTGTATCCGGATCCGCTGGTCCCGCTGCCCGGACGGATTCGTTTGACACCTGGAAATTGGCATTCGCTCTGGATTACTGTCCGTATTCCTGTTGATTATACTCCGGGCAAATATGAATTCCGTGTCCGTTTTAAAAACGATACAGAGCTCTACTGGGGGGAGTATGATGATGACTGCGAATATAGGCTGCCAGTCGAAATTCTTTCACCTGTTCTCCCGGAACAGACTCTAAGCAATCTCAACTGGTTTTATGCGGACTGCATTTCTGAATATTACAAAGTTCCCTGCTGGAGTGAACATCATTGGGGACTTATGGAAAAGTATTTCCGCAATATGACGGAACACGGGATCACCCATCTGTTCACGCCGCTCTGGAGTGTTCCGCTGGACACGGCAATTGGTGGAGAACGGCCAACCGCACAGTTGCTGATCATTTCCTGCCGGGATGGGAAATACTCTTTTGATTTTTCTCTTCTGAAGCGCTGGATTGACACCGCCCGGCGTGCCGGATTTTCCCGTCTGGAAATGTCGCACGTATTTACTCAGTGGGGGGCATCAGCCACTCCGAAGATCATTGTCAACGGAGAAAAACGCTTCGGCTGGCATGTCAAGGCGGACTCCGCGGAATACCGTGAGTTCCTGGAACAGCTTTTTCCACCGCTGCTTGATTTCCTCAGAGGAGAAGGTCTGGAAGGAAAATGTCTGTTCCATGTTTCCGATGAACCATCCGATGCTCAGTTGGAGAGCTATGCTTATGCCTCAAATCTGTTGAAACGTCTGCTTCATGGAAAATACACGGTTGTCGATGCCCTTTCCCATGTTGACTTTTTCCGGAACGGGCTTATTGCCACTCCGATTCCTGTTACAAATGCTCTGGATGAGTTTATGAAGGAAAATATCCGGGAACGCTGGGTGTATTACTGCGGAAACTGGGAAGACGGCGTACCCAACCGTCAGTTCGGCATGCCGTCTGCACGCAACCGGATTATGGGAATTCTCCTTTTCGTCTATAACCTTGACGGATTCCTTAACTGGGGGTATAATTTCTGGTTCCGAAGTTTCTCCAGAGGTCTGCTGGATCCGTGGAAGGAAACGGAGGCGGGCAGAACATTCCGGGGCGGCGGTTCTTTCAATGTTTATCCAGGAGAAAATGGACCTGTCGATTCAATCCATTATGAAGTGTTTCACGAGGCACTGCAGGATCTGCGGGCGCTCCGTGCACTGGAGTAGAAAATCGGACGTCAGGAAGTTATGTGCATTTTGATGGATGGCCTGACAGAACCTCTTACTATGCGTACATATCCGCGTTCTGCCGACTGGATTCTGAAAATACGGGAGAAAATCAACCGCCGTTTGGCATGTGCATGATATTTTCCTGGAATACAGGAGGTTCATCTGCAGAAAGGAAAAAGGATTTAATCTTTTTGCGATGTCGTAGGGTGGCTTATTCAAAGAAATAAACTTTTGAGGAAAAAATCTGCTAGTTCCATTTCTTTTGAAGATTACTGCCGTTCTGGAACAGTTGAATTTTATTTTGAATCTGTGATAATTTTACAATGAATGGCATTGGGAAATCGATGTTTTCCATGCCATTCTTTTTTTTATTTGGAAGATTTGAAAATCTGTGATTTTATATCCACAGAAAGGCTTTGGGAATATCAGATAGAACTTTATTTCTGGAGGACGGTTTTTGTTTTGCTGAGTTCCGGGCATTCGTATTTGGAATGGATTACTTCCTTCAGAATTTTCTTCATAGTTGGCTGATACAGTTCCAGGCATTCGTATTTGGAATGGATTCCCCGTTTTTTGTTCGTTCATCTGAGGGGATGTAAAAAATCTTTATATAAAAAGAGAGTTTTTGTATTTCGTTCAAGAAAGCAGATATTTTTGAATGACTTATCCAAAAATAATTTTTCTTCTGTTTGGGTTTTAGATGTTTATCGATGATCTTGATTCTTCTGATCCCATTTTCCACCGATGCGAAAATATTTTAATATTTTTAATGAATGATTTGGATGAATAGAGAACAGCCTGGTGAATATGAAATTCTGGCATATCAGAATCCTCCATACTGAATCCTCCATACTGAATCCTGAATTTTAATTAAATCCTTATTTATTTCAGCATTGGGAAGAGAAAATGGATTGACGCATAAAAATTCCAAAAATGCCAGATTCTGGAATAAAAGCAATAGAGCAATAATGAATATATTGAAAAAATAAAGGGAAGTAATTTTATTATGAGGTGAATAAAATTTTTACGAATTTAAATTGAAAAATACTTGATAAAGTATTAAGATAGAATATCAGAGGTTAAAAAGGAAGGGGGGATATTTTTTATTCGGCTGATTTTATTCTTGAACGTATGATTTATTCCAGTTATTCTGTCCTGTGACAACTGCAGGGATGTTTTTTCTACCTTATTATTCAATAAAAAGACAAAAGAAAAGGAGGATGAAAAATGTATTATTTCATACTATGTCTGCTTGTCATATCTGTTTAGCTGCCTACCAACACAAACACCGAGTATAAGGAAATTGAGGAGGATTTAATTGTACACGACGATTCTTTCTTTGATTTTATAGCCTGCGATTCCTTTTTTGATTTTCAGGAGATACACAGTGAAAAAGACAAAATTGAACGGATGCGTGAATATCTGAACGCAGATCTCAAGTCTCTTTATCCGGATACGGATGAAACCGTATGGAAACCTCTGGTGGATCAGCTTGTGAATGACTTCAATGAACAGCCTCTTCCGCTTGATGCTTCTGCATTTCCTGAATCAGCACAGGATCTTGTAAAGGCATGGAACGAATACTGCGGAGTGGTATATTACAAATCATCTCCAGCTCTGGAAAAATGGTATTCAACCAAAAAAGGTGCACTGTTTTTGAAGATGCGTTTTGCCACATTGCGTTATGTCAGTCCTAATGCCGATGCAGGACCTGAAGTAAATGCGCGGAATAAAACATTGCTTGATCTCGCAAAAGCATATAAAGATGATCCTGTCGTTTCGAGAATAATTTATCTTTTCGCAAATGAAACGAACGAATCTACCTTTCCCTTTCTTGAGAAGCATGCGGAGAACTTGGATCCATGGCTCAAGGAAATGATACTTGGACGTAATTTTCTTGCTGCCGCATGGGACGAACGGGGTGGCGGTTATGCCGGTAGCGTGACTGAGGAAGGGTGGATTGGCTTTAAGGAGAATCTGATACAGGCGAAGAAACATTTTGAAGCGGCACATCAAATACAAAGCAGTTTTTCAGAAGCTGCCAGCCAGATGGTTGAACTTTCCGTTATTTGCAGTGAGGTCCCGGATAATGAGTACTGGCTGAAAACAGCACTTGAGCGGGAAATTGACTCAAATACTGCAATCTATAACTATGCTTGGTACCATCTTCCCCGGTGGTGTGGTTCAACGAATGGACTTCTTAATTTTGCAGAGGCTTTGATCCGGAATCACAAACCTGGTACAAAAATGGCTTTGCGCGGACTGCGCGTGATAGATGTAGCACTTGCCTATGGCTGTGGCGGATATCAGAACGCCATGACAATACTCAAAGATCGTCCGGAAATGTACGATTCTTTGAAAAAAGCCTTTGAGCAGATGCGCAAAGATAAGATAACAGATTCTTCCTTCAGTGATTTATATATGCTTGAGGCATAGGTTGCATTGCTGTTCGGTCGTTATGACGATGTTGCATCCGCTCTGCAGAATGCTGATGAAGAACTCTACTACCATATTTATGATATACGCGGATATAGCTCCAGAGATTTTATTTTCTCATGGATCAATGTTCCGGCATTTGCTCATGCATTTACCGGGAAGCATGAGGAAGATTTCAAGAAAGTAATTTCTCTATGGAAAAAGTCCCCGGAAGAAAGTGATGCCATTTTGGATTCGCTCATTAACAGAAGAGACAACAAACCAGGAGAAACTGGCCGCTATTTCTCTCTGGGTCAGACCGAAAATGCCTGTTGATGCTCAGTTCGTTTATGAAGTCGGAGGAGATCTTCTGACCCGGTCTATGGTTGCTGGAAATGCCTATTGTTTCAGAACCATGAGCATGTATCTTCCTGTTATTAAAAAATTCATTGAATACAGTAAGAAAGCCGGTATTGCTGACAAAGGTGCTTTAGCACCTTATCAGACACCTTTGCAATATGCTCTGCTAAATGAAACGGAAACAGGACGTGAAACTGCTAAACTTCTGCTGGCGGCTGGTGCTGATCCTGAATATAAGGAAGCAGCGCTTGGACGTACCCCATTATGGTATGCAATCCGCAGTGGAGAGCCTGAAAATCTTCAACTGATCCTTAATGAAAATGTGGAACTCAATCTTCTGGATAATCTCGGCTATACGGCACTTGCATACGCAGTTGCAGACAATACAGAAAAACAGCATGAACTGGTGAAAATGCTCATTGAAGCCGGAGCAGATCCGAACTTAACAGCTCCGGATACGAATCCGCCATTGATCTTTGCTGCGGATCAGCATGATATTCCCCTTGTTGAATATATGATTGAACATGGAGCAGATCCGAATATAAAAGATATGCATGGATTGACAATGATGGATTATGGCCTGATTCATAAGTATCAGCCCCTTATAGATTTTTGCCGTGAACACGGGATTGCGGCGGCAAAAACAGAAGATCCTGGCAGTGTAACAACAGATGTATCAGGCACTGCAGATGAAAAATGAGTTTATTTCCCTGAAATAGATAGAATGATGGGAATGCCGATGGAATCATGAGGTAAATAAAAAAAGTGGTGAAATGAAGGATGCTGTTTTCTTTGGAATGAAATCAATGCAATTTTTCCAAGAGAACCAAAATGAAGTCCTTCATTTCACCATAGATTGCTTTTTTCTGTTTTATTTGTTACATCCTTTTTATTGATCGAAATCAGTCTCTTCGGTCCAAGATAAAATATCCAGATAACTTATTAGCAAAAAATTGCAGAATATTGATCTTGCAGAATATAATATTCAGTTAATGCTATCTTTCCGGATATTTTCCAGTAGATTGTAGAAAATATTTTACAGATCTTTTCCCTTCTGGGAAAAGATGATCCAAAAAGGTTTGGAAAAGGAAGAGCGCGAGAAGGAAATAACCTTTCCTCAAAAGGTTTTTCTTTCTCGCATCAACATTTCTTTTTTTCTCGCAAATAGAAATAATCAATCTATTCTTTCTCCCCCAAAAATTTCTCCATTGAGTCAGCAACCTTCTTAAAAAGCATGCGTTATCTTTTCCCTCCTGGGAAAAGATGATTCAAAAAGGTTTGGAAAAGGAAGAGCGCGAGAAGGAAATAACCTTTCCTCAAAAGGTTTTTCTTTCTCGCATTAATATTTCTTTTTTTCCCTTAAAAAATTCTCTTTTCTCGCATATGATCATAACGCATTTGTTAAAATTTTTTCTTCCCTGCGTGGATGAAGTTTTTTCAGCCACCTTGCATTTGGAGTTTTCTTTTGTGAACGAAATAAAATCTTTATGAGAGAAGGGGCTGATTTTTTGAATGATGTTTTTATAAGAAGAATTGTATATTCCGGAGAAGAACTTATATTCCTTTTTAGAGATGCTGCATCCTGACTATTTCTTCATTGGAATGACCCGCTGAAAAGCTGGATGATGGAAAGATGAGGGAAGGTGGTTGGGGAAAATATGAATCTTATATATTGAGAAAGAGTCTGCCGTATTTTTATACCATTTCTTTTCATGGGATGCAAAGGCGGCAAGATCATTTTCAGAAAAATGCAAAAATCAATAAGGAAGGAAGAATGACTATGAAACTTTTTCTCTACATCATTTCTCTGATTTGTATTGCTTTTTCAGAGATTCAAGCATCTGAAAATGCGTCGGAGTCTGCGGTTGTACCGAAATACCAGTTGAGCACCCATATTTTGGATACAAATCTGGGGTGTCCGGCATCTGATGTGCCGATTGTTCTCTTTCGTCTGGCGGAGGATGGAGAAACCTGGAACAAAGTCGATGAGGGCATTACGGACAGCAATGGCAGAATTGCTTCCTTTTTATCTGCATAGCGGGAAAATGATGGTATTTATAAACTGAAGTTTGAGACGAAAGATTATTTCAGGAAACAGAATCTGGATTCTATTTATCCATTTATTGAGGTTATTTTTGAAATCAAAGGCACAAGTCATTACCATATTCCTATTACGATGTCGGCAAATGGATATGGGACTTATCGGGGAAACTGAGCCGGAGGATTCCGAAGATTCGGAACAGGACGATCTGACATGATTTTCCCCTTAATGGATGGCCACTGGCTGGGGCGGTAGCTTTAGCTGGATCGATTTTTTCTGAGAAAAAGAATGGAGCAATGCTGCCCTGAGATGAAAAAACATTGTGTTGGATTTTCAGGTCGGCAGAGATAAGATCTTGAATATTCAAAAAAGAGCAGTATTTCTGAAAGGGCAGCAGATGCTTCCCATATGGAGTCCCGTGTTATGCGATTCCAAGAAGCACAGAGGATGGAAAAATGAATGAAATCAGCAGAAATGAACTTGAACAGTATCGAAAACAATATAAAACATCCTATTCCATAGGAGACTTGACTCCAACAGTCTGCGAACTCCTTGGAATTCCTGAGCCGGATGTCTGCGGCGGGACACCGATCCCCATGGTGGTGGATCATGCTGCAAAACTTTTTGGAGGGGATGGAAAAATGCAAAAGGTGCTTATTTTCTGCCCTGATGCTGTGGGTGAAACGCATCGCATCAAATACCCGGATCTGCTGGAACGTGTTCAGGAACTTGCCGGAATCCGTTGTCTATCTTCCTGTGTTATGCCCAGTGTGACTCCCGTTTGTTTTGCAACCATCTTTTCCGGTGCTTCTCCGGAAGTCCACGGAATCCACCAGTGGGAGCAGCCGATACTAAAGATTGAAACACTTTTTGATGTTGCGGCGAAGGCTGGGAAAAAAGTGGCGATCATTGCGGAAAACGGCTGCAGCATGGATAAAATTTTCCGCCAGCGAGATATCGCTTATTTTTCTTTGAGAAGTGACGACGAGGCGCGGAAGATTACTCAGATGCTGCTTGAAAATGATGACTATGATATTTTAGTTTCCTACGCCACGAATCATGATCATTCCGCTCATGTTTTCGGAACAGATTCCCCTGAGACAATACAGGAATTGACCAAGTGTGTGGAAAGTTTTGAAGTTTTTACCCGGCTGACAGATACTGTATGGAAAAACTTTAATCATGCTGTTATTTGGGCTCCTGACCATGGGAACCATCCGATTGATTCGGAACACGGGGCTCACGGCGATAATATTCCGGAAGATATGCTGGTGAATCATTTTTACCGGATTCGTTCTGCATCCTGAAAGGATGATGAAGTTTATCTGTCTCCGAGAAGGGCTGATGCAACACTTGGAGTCCATCTTCCCAGGCAGGAGAAAGATTCATACATTCAGTCTGATGCTGGACCACAGGAAAATTCGGCTGTCTTCCTTGTAAGGTGAAAACTTCCATGAAATTTTCATCATACAAGGAGATTACAGAAAAATTGTCAAATGAATTTCTCCTTCATTTTTCCTGTTCATTCGATGTGTTTTCTTGTCTGTGTTCTGGATGGTGGCAGTATTGGGGGGATAGTCTTCCCTCGGATATACATGCAGCTACTGAGTGTGGCATGTATAACGATAATGCAGAATTTCAAATCTTCTGCTGCCGGTTTGTACATGGCCATAACAAATTCACTACAAAAATGATAAACTGATATCCGGCCGAATCAGAGAAGCTCACAGATGAAACGAGCTCCTTCCCTTTATGGCTGGATTTTTATTCTCCATCAAATCATTTTCAGTAAAGCTCAGAGATCGGAATCACAGTCATAACGGCGGAGGTTTTCTCCGAGGTATAGACGATATACAAGCTGCTGCCGTCAACCCAGGCAGAGGGATAGCTCCATTCCGGACGGGCGTTGAGTTTATTGTTTACTCCATCCTGCAGAAGCCGGGCATGAGAAAGAAGTTTTTCCCCTTTTTCTGAGAAAGCAATCATCAGACGAGTCCGTCGCCCGTTTTCGACAGGATTTCCAATGACGTAGCGCCTGCCGTCCGGCAGTATACCGGCGGCTGCTTTTACCGGTGCCAGTGGGAGATTATGGTAGAAGGGGCCTTCCCAGGTTTCCCCGAAGTCCATACTTTGAAACAGAAGCGGTTGCCCGTGATCGTTCCGGACAATCGCGGTAATGACGGAATCTTCCACGAATAATCCGGGTTCCGGATAGAGGAAAGTGGATCCGTCGGGAAGTATGCGGTCATGAATTTTTACGACACGCCAGTCCGCAGAAAGTTCTTGTGAATCGCAGATGGCAACCGCAGGACATTCCGGGAAACTGCCTTTTTCAGCGGTCCATCTGCCGCCGATAATCCATTTGCCGTTTTTCATGCGGAAAGCCTGCGTGTTTGGCAGAAAGGGTTCATCCGCAATTCGGACGGACTGAAAGGAACAGGATGAGGTATCCCATTGAAAAATTTCAAAGTCTTCCATCCGGTCAGGTCCTGTCATGCGTGAAACAATCAGGAAGAGCCGGTTGCCATCAGATGCAAATGCCGGTGGGACATAGAGATATTTCCCGGAGGAACTGCTGGCAAAGGTCATGATTTCAGACCATGTCCTGCCGCCGTCTTCGGAACAGCGCCCGCGGATGACAGATTTTCCGAGCATTTCTCCTTCCGGACAATTGTACCATGCAACAAACAGTGTTCCTCGGAAAGAAATGATTGCACAGTCATGCAGAAAATGATATTCACTGTCCGGACGGCAAAGCACCATCTCCTGAAAAGAGGATTCAGGTTGAAGTTCAAAATTTACGGATGAATCCCACAACTCAATTTTTCTTTTATTCATCACAAGATTTCCTGTACTGTTTTGTGTCGTGCGAACCTGCAAAGTGCAGTGTTTCTTTTTTACTTTAGCCTAGTTCGTCAGACGGATTTAGCATGCAGAAATTTTCCCCTCAGATTAGAGAAAGAAGAAGGTTCCCTCTGATTTCCTGGAGCTCTTTTATCTATATTTTATTTCCAGAATGCATCGATTCTTTTTCTGGCGTTGTCCTCCAGATTGCGGTAAAAGAAATACAAATCATTCATGTGGTAAATACCTTTGCCCAGTAATTCGGGAGCATCAAACTTTCCATCAAATTTCGGTTCAACTACGAGGGCACCTGTTTCAGGATTCAGCACGGCTCCTGTAAAGTGCGGGATTTCGTTTACAGATCCGTCTTCATAGCGAAACAGAACAGCTCCCAGGTTGAGTTCCGCATCCGCAGGCTGGGCATCTGTACGCCAGTTTAATGGATTGATTCCGTAATTACCCGGAGCTGTAAAGAATGAGTCTTCAGCATTTGGCGCCTCCGTATTGTACCCGATAATGACACCTGTATCCTGTTCGCCCCGGGCAAAATGCAGGTGGCTGTACTGTTCCTCATCCTTTTTCGGCAGGGGTGTTCCAATCAGGTAGGCGGCGACCATCCGGCGGCTGTACGAGGCGTCGGCGAAATCCCGTTTCAGCATTTCATACAGGGCCATGGCACCCTGACTGTGTCCGAGAAGAATGAAAGGCCGTCCGCCGTTCTCATGCTCCAGATAATAACGAAATGCGTTTCTCAAATCCTCAATACCGGGCTCCATGCCGGCAGGCTGAGATTCTCCTTTATACAGGGCTTCCCGGATCCGCCGGAATTCAAGCTGACGGCAATAGGGCGCATAGACATTGCAGAAATCTGCCATGATTCCTGTTTGCTGCCGGGCAATATTTTCTGTTTTTTGCCGGAGTCCGGGATCATCCCAGGGCATCAGGGGCTGTCCCGGATCTGAAAAGACGGTTGGATAAACATAGAAAACATCAACAGTTTTTCGGGGTGTTTCCGGCTCCGGAAAAAGGACCCAGTTTTCTGCAGAGCTGTAGTCCAGCGGCTCATTGAGTGCTTTTGAAAAAACGGCATCATCTGCGGGTACATTTGCGCATGAATCCGGCTGGATTGCCGTACTGCAGCATGCCGAAGGAAGCAGAATACTGCCTGCCATGAACAAGAATAGGAAAAGAAATTTTTTCATTGGGACTTATCTCCTGTTTTTTTTGAAACATACTATACTTCATCCGGAGCTGTTTTTTATAACCGTCTTGAAAAAAATGGATATTTTTAACAGGATAGAAAGGAATAGACTGTAAAAAACAGCAGGCTTTGTGCGGAATGGAGAAAAAGTTTTCAATCTATTATTGTTTTCTGTCTGGATATCTTTTACCCTAGACACTGAACGTATGAAGATACGATGCGGCATTGAGACAGAGAAGACGCGAAGACTAAATGATGATGGATTTTCTCTTTTGAAGGGAATATGATTTCAGACAATCCTCTGTAAACAGGGGCCGCCAATCCATGAACGAATGTTTTTTCTTAAAAATATTTGTACTGAGGACGCCAGCATATATATTTCTTTCAAATTCGGACACTCAGAGAAAGTGAAAGATTTTTTCATAACTTCATTCTCTTTTCCTGCAAACGTCCGGAAAACACAGCAAAAAAAAACTAAAATGAGGATAAATCCATGCCGTCTCCACAGGCCCATACACTGGAAGAACACCGTGATTATTTGTATAAGATAGTCAGACTGAAACTCTTTTTTCTCCATAAATGGCTGTCCGAACATCCGGAAGAAAAGTTTACAGATGCAATCCGGAACCGAGTGGATATTTACCGGAAAACAGATGCAAATCCAGGTCCTATGACTCCGTCCGTCTGCTATTTTGATGCCCCTGCATGGAAAACGATGGAGGATGAAGCAGAGGCACTTTACCGGCGTTATCAGAACGATAGCGATAGAGCTGTTTTTGAGGATAAGGCTTTTGAAGTCTTCCGGCCTTCCATTGATGCACGCTGTGAACGGGATTATCTGGATGTATCCAGTCTTGCTGCTTATCAATGCGGCAGCCTGCGTTATGACACGGCTCTGCAGCAGGATGGAAAAACAGTAGGGTTTCACATATCCAATGCTGTTGCTCCCCATTCGATCTTTTCAAACCCGTATTATCTTCCGGCATGTTTTGAGTGCCTGATGAGAGAGACCGAAATAAAGATGGGGGCAGAGCGAATTTCCTCATGGACATGGCTGAATTCATACCCTCGCTGGCTTGCATTTTTTCCGAAGGAATGGCAGGATAATCTCAGCGAGGAAAAACGGAATGTTTAGTGGCATTATGCTTTCTGGGGTCAGTTTATTTCCGCCCGTCATACGTTCAATGAAAAGTATGGGGAATATCTGCGGCGTACCGGATGTCTGCCTTTTTACCCGCGCAGTTCAAGCTGTTCGATGAAGGAAATGAGAAAATTCCTGAAGTCGTTTACCGAAAAACTGGATGCTGAACAGAATCTGCAGTAAGCTGTTTTTTTTGATTGGCCTTCCTTTAAAATTTATCCCTTTTTGGAATCAGACGCTTCTGCTGAATTTTAGACAAATATTTTCTGAATGATTTATTCAAATATAAAATTCCGGGCTTCTATTCCTGACCGGAATTCCAGCATGGTTTTTACCAATGTGTTTAAAATCCTCTGAAAGGGAAAAATCATGAACTGGATTTCTGATTTTATCCTCAGAAATCCAGAAGTCTTCTATTGTCTTCCAGCGAGAGACCTATCTCGGTTTACAAGAGGAAAATGCTTCGTTTTTCTGCGATAAATTCCTCTTTTCCAATGAGTCCATTCCGTGTAAAAAAGTCCGCCAGTTCTTCCATCAGAATGTCCAGTTCCTCCTGAATTTTTTCCTTTTGTATGCAGAAATGCTCATGATAGACAGATGGATTTTTCCCAACAAAGGGAATAGACGCATCCGTTGCACATTGACTGAATCGACAGCTGCAGTATCTGGCAAAAAGGAGTTCGTATCTCAGACCAAGTTGCAGATAAGTAACACATTCCTTTTCCTCAGTGCTGGTACAGGGCCAGGTATCCAGTTCACGGATCATGTCCTGTATTTCCGGAGGATTGTTTCTTCTCAGGCAGTCTCCGAATTTCTGATACTTATCATGCCATGGATGCTTTCTCCAGCAGTCCGGGTTTCCCGCAGCGATGAATACAGGGACGGACATGGGCCACGGAGGATATAAACACCCCTTGTTTCCGGGACGTCCCCAGAAGGTATGAATGACATTTCCTTCAAACTGGTTCCAACCTGCCACATTGATCAGACGGTCCTGCGGATAGTTAAGCAGCATTCGGGGATGTTCATGCCAGAAAGATTTGATGCTGGAGGCGCCCCAGACTTCAAATCCTGATTTCTGTAAAGATTCCATTCCGTGAAAAGGACCGCTTCCACAATACTGCCAATTGACAAGAATTGTTTCCGGAGGAAGGCTTGTGTCAAGCTGGATCTTTTGTTCCTGGAGAATCATGTCCGCCCAGATCAGCGGACGAAATCCCATTGCAAGAGCTTTTTTGCAGAACAGGGCGGTGTTTTCCATGTAAATGCCAAAGCGTCCGACTTGCTGAAGTTTTTTCCTGCAGTTCGGACATTCTCCAATGGTGTCCACTTCATCTGCACCCAGGTGAATGTATCTGGAATGGGGAAATATTTCCCGGAGTTCACACATCCACATTGCGAGTTTTTTGCGTGCTTCCTGACTGGAGGGACAAAGTGTGAGCTTTCCATTTTCCCGCAATCCGGCATATGCCTTTTCTCCAAGAATCCATTCCAAGTGTCCCTGAATCTGCATCAGAGGAATTGTTTCAAAGCCGAGTTTTTCTGCGTCTGCCACCATTGCTGCCGCCTCCTGTGGAGAATAGACCGGCATACCGGCCAGAGGCCAGGTTTTCCATCGTACGCGACAGTCAAATTCAAATACAATTCCGGAAAATCCGCATCCTTTGAGAAAAAGGAGCCATTCATGGACTTTGTCAAAACAGGGGGCGATTCCCTTAAAATCCAAATGAACAAAACGCTGGTTCTGCATGATTCATTCCTTTATTTTGTAAATGTAGCGGCATAAGAAGAACAGCCGTCTGATTATTGATTGCATAGGTCTGGGAGCAGGGAAAGTCTGTTTGATAAGCGGGTGTCTTTTGCACTTTATGATGAACCTTATGATTATTTACAGGATACCAGATTTTTGCATTCTGAAAAACGTGTCCTTATCAAATTTTATTTCCCAGAGGCAGTCAGCAAGTATTCTGGAAATGACAGGGGATCATCTTTTCCAGTCAATGGAATTTTGTAGATTCAAAAGACTGCATGCCCCAGTGATAAAGTTTTATCGTTTCTTTATCAATAGCTGCTTGAAACTATATGGGTGGAATTGAGAGTTTGCAAGAAATGAATAAACTTTATGACGAGAATAAATCCTTTGAGTTCGTTTTGTATTCAAATTGCAGAAAAAAGATCTGTTCCATTCTAATAAGGGCTTGTTTCCCTTGGTCGTGATGAAAATAAAGCATCCGTAAAAATTAAGAAATGACTGCAAGAAATGTATGAAATCTATAAAATCTATAAAATTTTCTAAATGATACAAAAAGAAGAGTTCCTCAGGGGTTTTATGACTGTGGAAAAAATATCAGGATCCGGAGAGTTGTCCTGTTTTATGCTGTTTTTTTACGGGAAATCATGAGAAAAATGAATTTTTTTATTGGAACTGGTATTTTATATATTGACAAAAAGATGTATATTTCATATTCTTATTAATAAGGAGCTTTGATAGGCTACTATAAAATCATTTACAAAAAATGCCAATTGAAAACAAATTGTCTTTTAAAAGGACTTCTCTTGAATACCTGAAATATTTTTAAGATTTTTATGATATAGAAATGAGGAGGGGAGGCGCCGGGGATTGATACAAAATCCCCAGCGCTTTCTTTTTGGGATTGGGGGAGGAGGAAAGCGGAAAAGCTGAATGTCTGAAGCTGTTTTTTCCTCTCTCTGAAGGGATTATGGAGTGTGGTATGGCTTTGAGATGAAGGAAGTTGTCAACTGTCTGTGAATCAATCGTATTTTTTTCTTCCATGCTGTGAAGGAACCAGATTCAGCAAGACGTCTGTACAAAACTTTGCTGAAATGGAAGATGGTTTATATCGGCTTTCCGCTGGATCTGCTGAAAGAAAATCAATGTTTCCGGGGACTGGGAAGAAAATCCCCCGGAAATAAAATCTTTTTGCAGAAAAGATTAGAAATCTTCTATTGATCTGTATACAGAATTCAATCCGGTTTCAAGGACTCTCAGACGCTGATGAAAAGATGGAAAGAGGTCCTCAGTAAATCTGGGATTGATCCATATTATTGAAACAGGGTACCTGCAATGACCAGCTCTTGTTGTCCTCAGTAAATCTGGGATTGATCCATATGCGGGAAGTCCGTCAAAGACCTGTTGGGAAATCAATAAATTCCGTTTCCAGGTTAAAATGCTCCCGTAAGGTATTCATCACGGCAATAACGCCAGGTGTTTCCGAACGGTAATGGCCCAGGGTCAGGATATGAATGCCCGTTTCGAGAGAAGGATGGTATACTTCATGAGGGGCCTCCCCTGTAATCAGACATTCAATTTCGGAAGAACCCATTTGATCAAAAAGTTCAGGCCACGCACCTCCGCCTGAGATAATGCCGATGTTGGAAACTTTTGCATCGGGATCCCCAAGAATGCTGAAATTTCCTTCGGAAGGAAGTTCCTTATCCAGCGTCTAGGCAATTTTTTTAATGCTTTCCGGTTTTTCAAGATTCCCTTGAAATCCAATATGATAGCCATGGTAAAGACCAAACGGCTTCAGGTTTTCCAGCGAAATCATATTGGCAAGAAGGGCATTGTGGCCGATCATGTCGTTTGCATCCAGAGGCAGATGAGCTGCATAGAGAGACATGCCGTTTGCAGCAAGGACTGTCAGACGTCTTGCCAGAGTTCCTGTGATGCGTTGAATCCCGTTTCCCCAGCTGATGCCGTGATGGACAAAAATGAAATCGGCATCCAGATCTGCCGCTGACTGGAAAACTGCTTCACAGGCATCTACGGCAAAGACTGCCTTGCGCACTTCATTAACCCCTTGGAATTGAAGCCCGTTATTGGATGGATCCCGGGGATATTGATTTAAATCGAGAATGTCATCGAGAAAGGTGCAGATTTCTTTTAGGGATGCCATGAAAATTTTCCTCCTGCTTTAGAGTGACGGGTAAACGGGCAAATTGTGTGATTGCTGTTGACTGTTTTGTGCCTGTGAATGTGCCGGCATGGAAAACATTTCTTCCGGCAGAAATCTCAGAGCGATAATGTTCCAGCGAAGTTCCTCCTGAATTTTTCTCTGAATCCATTGCCGGAGTTTTTCCTTTTTCAGGGATGCGATGCGGCGAATTTCATCCATGCTGCACCGAAACAGAATGGCTTCAGGCTGCCGGACGGATATTTCTTTCAAGTTTTTTTCTGCACGGAAATAGCGGTTTCTGGCAAGCTGATTGCGTATCAGCAGAAAAGCCGGATAGATCAGTACCAGAATGAAAAAAGGCCAGAGCGGCAGCTGAAGAAATTGAAAAGAAATAAGAAATTCCATGATGAGAAGCAGTATAACCGGCTATAGAAATAGAAGGGCATCAAGTTCGGTTCTGAAACAGTTTCCCATGTATCTGCGGAGAGCACTCTTGGCTGTGGCATAAGCAAAATGCTCTTCCAGTTCACAGTCCTGGAACACACTTCTGGCTGCGTGGCAGAGTTCATGTGCCAGAAGTTCATCCCGGTCGTACAGGAACCAGTGCCGCTTGTTTTTAAAACCTTTCCGAATAAAAAAGAGTTGCAGACCTTTGTCGTCAGTAACAGTGCATCCGCCCCAGAGCATGCCGAGTCCTTTGGTAAGGAAAAATCCTGGAACCCAATTGATTGTGAATCCATACAGTTTTTCAGTCACAAGAGCTGCTTCCTGAATAATTTCAGGAGTGATTGGTGTCCCGCGTCCGACTGGGAAACCTGCAGCCTCAGACAAATTTTTCCCATTCTGAATTTTTTGAAGAAGGTGCCGGTATCCAGCCGCTTCATTAAGAAGACGTTTTTTGTATTCATCCAGATTTTCCCCGGGGGCGAAAAAGAGTCCTTGCCTGTCCATATTGCAGAGCAGATCGGTCCGGCTTGTCTGTAGGGATTCAATTTCTTTGGCAGATGGAAAACTCATGGATACTCCTTGGTTGAATAAAGATTGTCTGTTTTTCTCTGTTTTTCAAGGGGAATTTGTGGCAAAAATGCCGAAATGGACGTATATTCACAAAGATTACGGAATGAAACGGGTCTGTTTTTTTGCAATTTAAGAAAAATGAAGATCCGACAGTCCGTGAAAACTTGAAAATAACAACCGCCTGAATTGAGACGATTCCGTTTGCTGCTGTTCCGGCTTTTTCAGGCGAAAAACACCTTTATCCCATAGCTTAACTTAATATCCTTACTGATACAGGAGATTTCATGAAGCCAAAAAATTTTGATCTCAGTAATCCGAACTGGAAGCAGGAACTTCCCGTGCCGGTGTATGATGAACATCCGGAATACATTGATTTTTACTGGGTAGCCTGGAAACTTGCGCATGACCACATCATGCCGATTGAGGGGATGCCCCAGACTCCGTATATGGATGAAGGATTTGTCAATACGGATATCTGGATCTGGGATACTTGTTTCATGCTGTTTTTCTGCAAATATGCGCCGAATATCTTTCCAGGGGTGGAATCGCTGAACAATTTCTATCAGCCTCTGTATGACGGAGTTCCTCTGCCGATGGTTATCTGCAATGCCCCGGAAGACTGGATTGGATTCAAGCATGGAGAACTGACTCAGCTGTATATTCACATTTCGGACAATCCTCCGTTGTTTGCCTGGGCGGAATATTCGTACGCTCTGATGACCGGAGACCGGGAACATTTAAAAGATCTTCTGCTGAAAAAACAGTATCTTCAGAAACATTTTGCTTTTCTTGAAAATCTGAAGGAACCGGGTTTTAAAGGAAAATATATTCGCAATGTCAGCTGCCTTGTTAAGCAGGAGAACGGCTATTTCTGGGAAGGCGGACGGAGCGGCATGGACAATACTCCCCGCGGAAGAACAGGTGTTCATGCGGAAGCAGAACGCCCTAACAATCCCAGAATGCTCTGGGTGGATGCCATTGCTCAACAGGGACTTGTCGCTTTGTGTATTGCAAAGATAGCCAGACTCATTGGGCAGAAGGAAATGGCCGAAGAATGGATGGAAACCTATGCCAGAATCCGGGATAAGGTCAACCGCTATTACTGGGACGACAAGGACGGAATGTATTATGATGTGAATGTGGATACCATGGATTTCATGAAATGTCTTACTCCTGCATCGTTCTGGCCTGTCCTGGCGGAAATGGCTTCCCCGGAACAAGTTTCCAGAATGTGCGACAAGCTTAGAGATCCTGAAAAACTGGGAGGGGCAGTTCCTTGGGTTACGTTGTCCAGGGACGATCCGGATTTCAATGGAGAAACCGGAAATTACTGGCGTGGATCTGTTTGGCTTCCAACAGCATATATGGGAATTAAGGGGCTTGAGAATTACGGAGAGTTCAAGCTGGCGCATGATACTGCCTGCAGGATTCTGGCACATATGGTGAAAACATATCAGGAATATGAACCGCATACAGTCTGGGAGTGCTACAACCCGAATAAGCCGCTTCCTGCACAGCATCTGAAGAATCGTGTGAGACCGGATTTCTGTGGATGGTCGGCACTGGGCCCTCTGGCTCTGTTCCTGGAAAATGTCATCGGCATTTATAAAGCGGATGCATTTGATAACCGTGTTTTCTGGGTTTTACCGGAAAAAATTCAGGGAAAAATTGGAATTCGAAACTACAGTTTCGGTGATACGGTGACAGATTTGATTGTGGAAAATGGAAAACTTTTTACGGTGTCAAATCTTCCCTATACGCTTGAAATTAAAGGAAAATCTATTTCTGTTCCGGCGGGGAAACAGGAGATAGATCTGTAAAGACAGTCCTGATGTGACGCTGTTGTATAGCAGAGTGGCTTCTGGTTTCAACAAGAGAGTCTGTTTTTATGGAATATCCTTTCAATCTCAATGATTACCGAGGAGATGCCGGGTTTGTGCATTTTATCGGATGCGGAGGAGTGGGTACCGGACCTTTGATGCGGATTTTTCATCACTGCGGATTTCGTGTCAGCGGTTCGGATCTGGAGGAGAACCTTCAGACACGTCTTCTGCGTTCCGAGGGAATGCGTGTGGAAATTGGCCACTGTGCTTCAAATCTTCCGCCGGAGGATGGATCCGCACTGCTGGTGATTTATTCCTCTGCCGCAGGCGAGAATAATCCGGAACTGGTGGAGGGGCGGCGACGTGGAGCTTTGTGTCTCCGCCGAGGCGAGGCGCTGGGAGTTATGTCGCATATTTTCCGCCGGGTGATTTCCGTAAGCGGATCCCATGGAAAAACCTCTGTCAGTGCCATGATAGCCTATTGTCTGAAAGAAGCCTCCTGGAATCCAGGTTTTCTGATTGGAGGCATGGTGACGGACTGGCCGCTGAATGGAGAGTGCGGCTCCGGAGATTTATTCGTGACGGAAGTCGATGAGAGTGACGGAACCCATGCCTGCACAGATTCATTTCTGGCGGTAGTGCCCAATGTAGAGGACGACCATGCCTGGAGTGTGGGAGGCACGGAAAAGCTGTACGAAAATTTCAGGCGTTATGCCTTTAAAGCACAGCATCTGATTTATGTGGGAGGGGAAATCCCGGACCGTATTTTTGCGGATCATCCTTCAGCTGTTCGTTTAGATCCGGATCCGGAGAACAATATTTTTTCCCGTCTCTTTCCTCAGAAAATGAATTTCCGCTGGGGGGGCTTTCAGAAACGCAATGCGGTAACAGCTTTGGCGGCCCTGAAAGCCGTCGGCATGGAGGAAGATGAGGCCGTTCGTGTTTTAAGCAGATTCCCGGGCGTGGAACGGAGAATGTCTGTTCGTTATGAGTCCAAGTTTGTCCGCGTGATCGAGGATTATGCGCATCATCCGACGGAATTGAAAGCAAGTCTGGAGGCTCTTCATCAGACCAATCCGGGACGTCGTCTTCTTGCAGTATTCCAGCCGCACCGCTATGCACGTCTGGATCGGTATTTCGATGAATTTGCAGAGATTCTGCAACGTGCCGACCGGGTCTTTATAACCCCTGTTTTTGCCGCTTGGACACAAAGTGGTCCCAGAGATGGTCGCAGTCTTGCGGAAGCTGTCGGCCAGAAGGCCGTTTACCTGGATCAGGAAAACTGGGCCGACAGATCTCGTGAAATCGCTATGGAAATTATTCCAGGAGATACAATTGCTGTGATAGGCGCCGGGGATTTAAAAGATTTGATTCCATTTTTATGCCGGGATATTATGGAAAAAGAAAAATCTTTTGATAGTTGTTTCACTCATAAAAATGGATCTCAGATCGTTTTAGAAAATATAGCGAAGCATCACAGAAAATTATAAAAACAGCAAAGCAGTCAAGATACGAACGCCGGGATTCTGGGAAAGTCCGAATAACGGAGTTTAGCATATCGAATCATGATGCAAGCATAAGATAAGAAGCGATATACTGCAGACTGTATTCGGGTACAGATTCCGGATCGGTTGTCTGAAAAAGAAAACTCCTGGCAGGGTGAAAATCTTTTTTCGAAGAGTTTTTCCTTTTTGAAAGTCTGAAAACAATGAGAGGGGGATTAAAAATACGTTTCCCGGAAGAAAAAAGAGGCTTGAATTTTTCTGGATACAGGTTACTTTTTTGGGGGCGAAACAAAAAAACACTGTCCGATATTTGAACATGGTTTTCGATAGAGACCGGAATATCGGAAAGAGTGTTTCGTTTTTTCAGCGTGAAGCTGAATTTGCAGTTAAAGTTCAAGAAAAACAGAAAGGATTGAGTCATGGTTAAAGTTACTGCCGTATTTGAAGTCAAAAAAGAGTATCTTGACAAGATTGAAGCGATTCTTATTCCTCTTATTGAAGGATCCCGGAAAGATGCCGGAAACATTTCTTACGACTGCTACATGGTGGAAGGCCAGCCCGGAAAATTCATGTTTCAGGAATGCTGGGAAAACCAGGCACTGCTGGATTCTCATATGAAACAGCCGCATTTTACCGCTTTTGGAAAAGCTACAGAAGGAATGCTGACCAAGCCTATGGATATCTTTGTGCTGGGTAAAAGCGTTCATTGATTGATGTTTTGCAGACGGCATGTCTGCACGAACCGGCGGGATTTTTCAAAGGGTGCTTTTCCGATTTTTGTCTGGAAAAAAGAAGGCATTTCGCGGGAAATCCCGTTGATTTTTTCCGTAGGAAGATGTACAGTAAAGATTTGGCCGGATACTGCGATGAAAAGACATTGTCAGTGAGCATTCGTAACTGAAGCATGCCCGCAGACGCAAAGTTAAAATGGATCCGTATTAGAAACAGGAGAGAAAATGCAGAAAAATTATACCAGTCTTTCACGCGAGCAGCTTCTTGCTTGCAAAGGTGCTCTGGAAGAAGAATACCAGGGATATGTGAAGAAGAATCTGAAGCTGGATATGTCCAGGGGAAAACCTGCCGGGACTCAGCTGGATCTGACCAACGGCATTCTTTTCACTCTCTCCAATTACATTACGGAAGACGGCATAGACGCGCGCAACTATGGCGGCCTTGACGGAATTCCGGAAGCCAAGCGTCTTTTTTCAGAGCTGCTGAATATTCCGAAAGAAAGAATTATTATCGGAGGCAATTCCAGCTTGAACTTGATGTACGATGCTATTGTGCGTTTTGAGCTCTTTGGAACTGGTGGACATACTCCGTGGTGCAAGCTGGATCATGTGAAATTCCTCTGCCCGAGTCCCGGCTATGACCGGCATTTTGCCATCTGCGAGGATATGGGAATTGAAATGATCACCATCCCGATGAAAGAGGATGGCCCGGATATGGATATGGTGGAAAAACTTGCAGCGGAAGATGCTTCTGTCAAAGGCATCTGGTGCGTGCCGCTGTATTCGAATCCGCAAGGCATCTGCTACAGCGATGAAGTGGTGGACCGTCTGGCTTCCATGAAAACGGCTGCGCCGGATTTCAGAATTATGTGGGACAATGCTTATGGCGTCCATCACATTTATGAACAAAAATCGGTGAAGGATATTTTCAAGGCCTGTGATGCAGCCGGAAATCCGGATCGTCCGTTTTACTTTTTCTCAACATCCAAGATTACGTTCCCTGGCGCGGGCGTGGCGCTTGTGGCTTCCAGTCCTGCCAATGTGGCTGAAATCAAGAAGCATATGGGCGTGCAGACCATTGGCCATGACAAACTTAACCAGCTTCGGACGGTGAACTATCTGAAGAATGCAGAAGGTGTTCGTGAGCACATGGCCAAGCTTGCGGCTGAACTGCGTCCGAAATTTGATGTGGTGCTTCAGACGCTGGAGAGAGAGCTGGGAGGTACAGGTCTTGCTTCCTGGACCAATCCCAAAGGGGGTTATTTTGTAGCGATTGACACGCTGAATGGCTGTGCCAAGGCTACTGTTGCATTGGCAAAAAATGCAGGAGTAACTCTGACCGGAGCGGGTGCTACATTCCCTTATAAGAAAGATCCTCAGGACCGGAATATACGGATTGCTCCGACGTATCCAACTTATGAAGAGCTGAAAACTGCCATTGAGTTGTTCTGTGTCTGTGTGAAGCTCGCAGGTGTGAACAAGCTCCTGGAGGAAAAGGCCTGATAAGCTCTATTTGAAAAAACAGCTCATCAGTCGTTCTCTGAGATAGAGAGAAGGACTGACTATCGGCTCAGAGTCTTTTCTCTTCAGATTTAAAAAATCTGCTTTTGACTGGTTTTCTTTCCTCGTGAAAGCGGGGTGAAGGAAACCAGTTTTTTTTCATCCCATGTCCGTAAAAAAACACACGTCTTTCTATACAGAATGAAGACGTGTGTTTGAATTTCAGAAGATCTGAATAATGAGTTTTGTAGAGAAAAAATATTGCTCTATTTCAGATCTTGAACTCTACTGTAGCAAGTTCCAGCGGAGGAACGGTAACGGTTCCTGTAATGACTTTCCCATGAATCCGGACAGTCCAGTCACCGGTTTGTTCCAGATTGGTCAGATTGGCCAGAAGTCCCAGTGCTTTGCTGCCTTTCCAGTAGAGGGACATGCCGACTTCCCGGCTGCCTGTCCAGGTAATGCCTTCTCCAGGTGCGGAATGGCGGGTATAATGTGTCAGGGAGTTCAGCAACTTTTTATGGCTGTCATAAAAATCCAGAACGGCAGAATCATCTGAACAAAGTGTTGCATGGTGCAACAGTGCCGCCAGCGCCAGAGCGCGGAGCGTTTCCCCGGAAGCATTGGGGATCATGACACAGATGGAACGTGGTGCAATATTCAGAAAATGCACATGAGGCGTAAACATTTCCGGGAAGATTTCCGAATATTCGCTTTCCTCTGTAAGGACCATATTGGCCATGTTTTCCTAGGCGAAATTGGGAACATTGGTCAGATGAAGATAGAGTTTTCCTGCATCCCCGGCTTTTTTCCTGCTCCATTCCAGCAGATCCAGCAGTTTATCATTGTCCCAGTGCCGTTTGCCGCCGTTATGGGCGGGATTGATGCATTCGAGACCCATGCACCAGTCGTAGTACAGGCCCTTGAACGCATGATGGTTGAGGGCCTTTTCAATGGTGGATCTGCGTGTTTTGTACCAGTCGCTTTCGAGGCACATCTGCATGCCGAAGAGGCTTGTTCCAAAGAAGTTTTCCATGAGTTTCTCATGGGGAATAACCTGCCTTGCAAACCGTTCTGCATCTTTCTTGAACCCGGCAGTGTCAGGATGGTATTCCTTGACAGAAAAATAGGGAACCACTGCAATGTCCGCCTTTTCTGCGGCCTGAAGGGCCTGGTCCATCTTTTTCATTTCCTCTGCGGGGTAGGGCGGATAATCGGTATCTCGCCAAAAGATTCCGTTGCCGTATAAATCGCCGTCGTTATGAAGACGGAGCATTCCCACATGCTTATGTTTGAGTTCCTTCAGCCAAGCGTAATCCGGCCATCGGGTTTCAAATCCGGGACGCAGAAATGTTGATGCGATTTCCAGCGGAACGATATTCTTCCGGACGTAAGGCAGAGCAAGTCGATAGGTGAACTTGTGACTTCCTTTGGGGATAATATTGCCTGCACGGGGTGAATCAAGGGGAGAAAAGACAACTTCATATGCGTTGATTTTCACGGCTTCGCAGACGGATCCCTGCTGAAGACCCGGAACCTCTGTTCCAAGACCGTCCCAGGCTCCAAGATCGTCCCCCATAGACATTTCGATTCCTTCCACACCTGTCTGGATGAGCATTACAGACAGAGGTAGGAATCGGGAACGATAGGCAGGAAGGTCACTTCTGGATTTCCCGTGTTTCAGTTCAACCCACTGGCAGGGATTCTGCAGTTCCACGGCCCAGCTGGATTCGGCACAGGGACGGACTGCAAGCTGATTCATATCATTGCGGATATCCAGTGTACCGATTCGTACGTGGCCGATGTCCAGATCCTGTGCGAACTGCAGTTCCACGCAGTGTTCAGCAGCACCGGATGCACGGTACAGGACAGAATGCAGAACTTTGACATCTTGGAGTATTTCTCCCTTTTCATCTGCCAGACCGGAGGAGAAGTCCAGTCGGACAGTATCGTTTTTCCGGGAGATTTTAATTTCTCCATCGGTATGTGCATAAATCGTTTCGTAATAGTGGTATTGCCTCCATCCCCCGCGCACCCAGGGACAGACTGCCGTGGACTGGGGGCGGACCAGCAGATTTTTCCCGCTTCCGTTTTTTACAGAGGCTGCGCAGAGTTCACCGCCGTGCGCAGAATCGTGGATCCACTGAACAAAATCATTTTCTACAATGACTTGTCCACCCTTCCGGGATACCTGCAGGGCAGGTGTTTCACTGATGAATTCTGTCATGTATGTTTCCTTTAAGACTTCTTTTTTCTCCTGGATTTACACAGAAGAAAGTTTTTTGCAATTTTTCCATTTTAATGAAATCGCTTTCCCAATCCGGGCGGGAAAACGAGCAGATGTTACGGTTTTAGTACTATGATATTTTCCTGATGAATTTCAAATAGTTCGTTTTGAGAAAAGCTGAATTTCCTTTTTGGGGGAAATTCAATAAAATCTATATAAATGAATATGAACTTGCAGAAAAACATGAGACAGTCCTGATCCTTTCATCTGAAAGGATTTTGCTGCAATGTTTGCTGCTCATTAAAAAACAGATTTTGCAAGTGCTTTATTCCGGACGGCCTACCCCTTTGTTATAGAATAGAGAAGAAGCAACACCCTGAAAAGTTTGGTTTGCTGTCTTGTTTTTTGCCGGACTATCTGTCTGTTCTGTCCTTCTGTCCCGTTATCCATCAACTCATGGTATGAAAAAGGACGAAATAGGGCTATCCTGTTCCTATGTCTTTTTCTCCGGATGGAGTCCGGAAAAACAAACAGAGAAACTGGATAAAAATTTTCCCGGGATACGAAAAGTCCCTTTCCGGAAGGGAAAGGGACACAGACTTCAAGATTTCGGAAAAAGAAAAATTCTTCTCCTGATCCGGAATTCAATGCATTCGTTTGCACAAACAACATTTCCCATCGTGAATACAAAGGAAAAAGTCAAAAGCTGAACCCGGAATTCAATGCTTCTCCAAAAATGGCTTCAGCGGTGAAGAACAGCCTTGACAGCTTCCAGAGTCGGTTTGATCTGGATTGGCTTGTTGGCAAAGGTTCCTTTAATTCCGTAATGTTCCATCAGAGTATCCTGATGATAGCCAATGACTGCATCGGGATCTTTCAGAATATTGCCGGTGAGAATACCTACAACTTTTTCCGATTTTCCGATAATGCCTTTTTCCGCAAGCTTTTTAGCTCCTGCAAGGCTGCAGCAGGAGGCAGGTTCCGCACCGATTCCAGCAGCATCAAGCTTGGCTTTGGCATCCATGATTTCCTGTTCCGTAACCTCTTCAACGGTGCCTCCGCTCCACTCGACAGCCCGCAGAGATTTTTCCCAGGATACCGGATTGCCAATCTTGATGGCAGTGGCAATGGTTTCCGGATTCTTGACTGCTTTAAATGGCGTATGCTGTGTCCACATGGTATACAATGGGTTGGCTCCGGCAGCCTGAATAACGGCAATTTTCGGAATCTTGTTGATGATTCCAAGTTCATAAAGTTCCATCATGCCTTTTCCCAGGGCACTGCTGTTGCCAAGATTTCCGCCCGGAATGACAAACCAGTCAGGTACTTCCCAGTCCATCTGCTGGAGTGTTTCAATGCCGATGGCTTTCTGGCCTTCAATACGGAAGGGATTGATGGAATTCAGAAGATAGATCCCAAGTTCTTTGCAGACATCCTGAACCAGACTCATTGCATCATCGAAATTGCCTTCAATCTGGAGTGTGATGCCATTGTAAGCCAGAGCCTGGGCAAGTTTTCCGTAGGCAATTTTCCCTTCCGGAATGAATATGACAGCCTTCATTCCTGCTACAGCCGCATAGGAGGCCATACTGGCGCTTGTGTTCCCGGTTGAAGCACAGGCCACATATTTGGCATTGAAAAGATTGGCTGCTGTTGTGCCGCAGGTCATACCACGGTCCTTGAAACTTCCGGTGGGATTTTCCCCTTCGTGCTTGAAGTACAGGTTGCTGAGGCCGGCCCAGGTACCGGCAGACATGGCCGGATAAAGTCTGGTATTGCCTTCCTGACGCGTAACAACCATGGAATCAGGGACATCCAGAATAAGTTCACGGTATCTCCAGACTCCGGAGGCTTCAACGCCGCGTTTCAAGCCCCAGCGGCTGTCCCAGAGAGCTTTGAGCTCCTGACCGTCGACATGAGACAGATCTCTTTTTACGTCGAGAATACCGCCGCAGTCGCAATTGTAACGCAGTTCACCGATGTCATAAGTTTTGTGGCATCTTACGCATTCCAGATAGGATTCAATTTTTTTCATTTTGTCATCCGTTGAAGCTGTTGTAACTAGGTTAAAAGGGTTGAGATAAAAATTCGTTTCATAGCAAAATTCTTGAATTCAGAATACCGTCCGGCCGGACCGGACTGCTGTTGCATGCACATTCCTTACATCTTGGCAATTTTTCGAAGATACAATGCACCGAAAAGCTGGTACAGCAATGGCGGAATCCACACAACATACTGCGGATAAAGTTCCGGCCGCTGACTCAAGGCATCAGAAATTAAAACTCCGCCGAAATAGATCCCAGCCAGAAGCACGCTCAGAAAAAGCCCGACAGAAGTTTCTCTGCGGGATGTGCGGATGGCCATGGGCATTCCAAGAAGCATAAATGCAATTGGAGCCAGAGCCAGGGCTACACGCTGATTCATTTCTGTTTCCAGGGGAGTGGTGTCAATCCCTCTGCGCTTCTGAATGATGGAACGGGCAAAAATTTCTTTGGCGGTCAGATATTTGTCTCTTCTGGAAACCACCTGGGCATTGAAACTTTTTCCATATTCAAAGGTGGATCGAAACTCATTGGAGGAGACATTGACATTCTGGTCCTTGCTGCCGGCCTGATTTTCACTGCTTGTGATGATGGCATCGTAAAGGGTAATCGTCATAAGCTGCGACTCCTGATCTGTTGACACTTTTCCGCGGGAGGCCGTGATATCCTGTTCAATATTGCCCCGGTTGTCGAATTTGTAGATCTGAATGTCATACAGATTTCCGTCCTCATCCTTGGAATCAAATAGGATGCTGAGCTGTTCAAGTTCCACAGGAACTCCCGGCGTAAACAGAGCCATCGGATGATGCACGGCCACCTCTTTAAGCATAGATCTGGCCTTGCCCATGGCTCTGGGTCCGACTTCCATCTGCAGATACATGCAGATACAGGAAAAAAGAAAAGTCGTTACAATAATAGGCTACACAATCTGCAGAATGGATACGCCGCATGCTCGCATGGCGGTAATTTCGTTGTCTGCCGACATTCTGCCAAAAACCAGCATAATTGCTACCAGCGAAGCCCAGGGGACTGTAAAAGAAAACGCCTGAGGCAGTGTATAAAGAAGAAATTCCAGCACGGCAGAAACAGGAATTCCTTTGGATAAATGTTCAAATACTTTCATAAGCTGTGCGCCAGTCATACCGAAGGTCAGAATGGCGATTGCCATAACAAAAGTAATTAAAAAGCTTTTTGTAACATAAAAATTTAATGTTTTCATAAGGCTGATGAGATCAACAGTTGCTGTTCATGTATGAGAAAATATGTATTCTGCCCTCCGGCAACCAGGAAGCATTTGAAATTCTGTGGAAACTGGAACAGAATTTCTGGTTTTATTTTTCCTTGCGCGCTGCACAGTTCTGCCATACAGGATCAGTTTCATATCTTTATACAATAGCATAAAAATGACGGAATGAAAAGTGTGAATCGGATATTTTGCCTTAGAAATCAGAAAAATCTGCCAATAATGAGAGATTCATTTTAGAATCTGAAGAAGATCCGAGAAGGAAAACGCTGAGATCTGAAAAAATAAAAGATTGCAGAACTCGTTTGAAAAACGAAGAATAAGTGCTATTTTAAGTACATTCAATCCCGTTTGCAGGGAATATTACTATGGAGCTAAATGCCAAGGAGTGAAACGATGAAAGTTTACAATTTTAATGCGGGTCCGGCAATGCTTCCGGCTGCCGTCATGGAACGAGCACAAAAAGAATTCTGCAATTACGCAGACAGCGGTTGCGGAATTATGGAGCATTCCCACAGACACAAAATCTTTGAAGCCGTTCTGAACCGGGCCAATGAGAACATTCGTGAAATCATGAATGTTCCTGAGAATTATGACATCGTTTACATTCAGGGCGGAGCCAGTATGCAGTTTGCCATGGTCCCGATGAACCTTGCACTGCCCGGAAAACCCATGGAATTCGCGGATACCGGAACATGGTCCAGCAAGGCTATTAAAGAGGCAAAACTGTTTGGTGAAGTCAAAGTAATTGCATCTTCCAAGGAAGACAAATACACCTATATTCCGGATCCTGCATCCATGCACCCGTCAGATGATGCGTCTTTCTTCCATATTACATCCAACAACACCATTTTCGGAACGCAGTACCAGAGTTTCCCGGAGTGCAAATGCCCGATGGTTGCCGATATGTCCAGCGATATTATGTCCCGTCCTGTGGACGTCTCCAAGTTCGGACTTATTTATGCCGGTGCTCAGAAGAACCTCGGACCTGCCGGACTGGCTGTGGTAATTATTCGCAAAGACCTGGCGGAACGCAATCCTGCAAACGTGCCGACCATCCTTCGTTATTCCACATACACACAGAACAATTCTCTGTATAACACTCCTCCGACCTTTGGCATTTATATGGTTTCCTTGGTGACAGACTGGGTAAAGGATCAGGGAGGTCTTACTGTGATTGAAGCGAATAACAGCAAGAAAGCGGAAATGCTGTATGCAGCCATTGATGCTTCTGAAGGATTCTATCGCAATCCTGTAAAAGCTGACAGCCGTTCTAAGATGAATGTAATCTGGAGACTTCCCACAGAAGAGCTGGAAGCGGAATTTGTCAAAGAATCCGTTGCTGCTGGAATGCTGGGTCTGAAAGGACATCGTTCCGTGGGCGGCATTCGTGCAAGCATTTATAATGCTGTGACCCTTGAAGGCGTTGAAAAACTGGTTGATTTCATGGAGAAATTCCGGAAAAACCATTAATTTGGCTTTTTTCATACAAGGAAAATCCTGCTGGCATTCACATCCTGTGAGGAGGGTATCGTACGAAAAGATTTCCGGCTGAACATTTTTCCCTGAAGAAGGTGAGAAAAGCTTTTGTTCTGCCGGATTTTTCAGAAGCAGGTCTTTTCCCTGAAACAGACCCAGGTTATTCAGAACAGGGAAGACGGATGATTTCCGGTATTGGTTTTCTGCCTGTTCATTATAGAATCTAGTGAAATTCCGCAAAACTCCAGACGCGTGCTATAAAAAAATACACAGAATGGATTTTGCGGATTTTCGGCGTCATAACTGCAGAATAGATTTCCCGGCTGCAGCAGGAAGGCGGCTGAGACGGGTTTCTGCCAAGTAGAGAAGGAGTGCGTGGTATGCTGCACGAATACTCAGTTATCGACGGACGTATTACCCGAGGCACCGGCGGATCGCCGGCTGTTGATATTTATGTCCTTCCGAATGAAGAAGAACGTTTTCATCTGATCCATGACCTGGAGATTGATGAACATACCCTGGCGTCTTCCATAGACCCGGATGAAACCCCTCGAATAGAATTTGAGGATACGTATACTGCCATTATCTTGAAATATCCGAAAAATTACTCTGCGGATGACAATTTTCTTTTCCGTGTAAAATCCATGGGTATTTTCATGTTTTCCGACCGAGTGGTTATTGTGGTGGATGACAATGTGCAGCTGTTTATGGGAAAAATTGCCTCCAATGTCTATACCCCGCAGGATGTGATTTTAAAAGCTCTTCTGCAGACAATCCGTCATTTTGAAAGCCATCTGCGCGTGATTAATATGTGCAGTGATGAAATTGAAACAGAAATCAATGAATCCAAGGACAATAAGAGCCTCCTGAACATGTTTACTCTGGAGAAGGGCCTGGTGTATTATGTAAATGCGCTCAGCGGGAACCGTCGGGTCATCGACCGTGTCCGCACCAGTTCCAGAAAACTGGGACTGACAGAGGAAAATATTGAACTCCTGGATGACCTTCAAATTGAAAACCATCAGTTTCTGGACCAGGCACAGGTTTACCTGCAAGTGCTCAGCGGACTGATGGAAGCCCGCGCTTCGATTATCAACAACAATTTAAATGTGATGATGAAAAATATGAGCGCGATGGCTATAGCTGTTGCTGTGCCTACATTTGTCACAGGGGTTTTCGGCATGTCTGAACTGACTCTTATTGTTGGAGGTGAGACTTACTGGTACGTTGTTTACCCTGTTTTCCTGATCTGCATGTAGATTCTCGGTTTCCTGACATTCTGGATTATTATGAAAAAAGAACGTCATTAAGCAGATTCCGGAAAGGTATTCACAGAAAGGTGGATCCGGCTTCTGAAAAGACTTGGAATTCCTGATGATTCTGGCAGGTCTCAGTTCCGGTGCTTTGAAAGATCCGGGGAGAGCCCAGGTCCCGAGAAAGATAAAAGACTGCCGAAAAATAAAATCTGTTTATAAAGGAGAAATTATGCCTGTTTACGAATATCGCTGTAAAAAATGTGGTTATGAGTTTGAAGCACTTGTGAAAACATCATCGGATCCGGTTACCTGCAGCAAGTGTCATTCTGCGGATGCGGAACGAAAAATATCCAGGGTTGCAGCTCCGGTTATTCATTCTTCGGGAGGGGCTTCCTGTGGATGTGAACATGCTTCTGTTTGCCCCGGAGCGTCTGCGGGCGCCTGTGGATGCGGGTGTGGAGGCCGCCATGGGCATTAAGGTCGATGAAGAAAGTCTGGGCAGACAAAAGTGAGAGAAGAACAGCAGGAAAGATCAAATGAAACAGGAAAGCCTGCCGTGTTTTGCATTTGAGTTGAATTTGAAAAATTCTCTTTTTTGAGACCAGAGAAAGGATTCGCGTTTTCTTTTTCTCCTGCAGTTAAGGGTAGATCTGTTTCTGAAGGAAAAGCAGGAGATTTCCGGGGGCCTTATCCTATGAAAATTTTATGTTATCGTGATACTTGCAACGGAAGAATGTTATGCAGAAAAAAGACCTGATTCGAGAAATGACGCGCCTGGGAATTGCGCCCAGTAAGAAAATGGGGCAGAACTTTCTCATTGATGACAATTTCCTGGACTGGATTATTCGGGAAGCCGCCGTAACCCCGGATGACCGCATCGTTGAGGTCGGGCCGGGTTTCGGAGCCCTTACAGAGCGTATTCTCCAATGCGGAGCAGCCTTGACAGCGATTGAATTTGATCGCAAGCTGGCAGCTTGGCTGCGGGAAAAACTGGTTCCCCGCGGGTTGAATCTGATAGAAGGGGATGCATGCAGAATTGATTTTGCAGGAATTTACGGTGCCGGGGTGGATTTTCGGGTTATTTCAAATCTTCCCTATTCTGCAGGCACGGTCATTGTGGCCAACTTGCTGAATTTAGAGCTTCCTCCTTCAGATTTGGTGATAATGCTTCAGAAAGAGGTGGCATACCGTTTTGCAGCAAAACCAGGCAGCGATGACTATGGCGCTTTGACGGTGCAGATTCAGGCCACTTATGAGACAGAGATCCTGCGGACAATTCCGCCTGAACTTTTTTATCCGAGACCGGAAATTGATTCCTGTGTTATACGTCTGAAAAGACGTGGGGACATGCAGAGTCAGAAACATCGTCGGATTTTGTCCCGTCTGGTTCGGACCGCCTTTGCGCACCGCAGAAAGAAAATGCTCAAGCAGATTGCCGCTGTTTTTGGGATGGAGACAATTGCTCCTGCAATGACGGTCTGTGGCATTGATCCGGATATCCGTGCTGAGCGAGTATCGGTGGAGCAGTTCCGGAAAATGGCAGAGCTGATAGATTCTTCAAACATAGAAGCTATTCCCTGACGCGAAGATGCGCAGGAGCAGTGTTTTCAGAGAAAACGATCCTGCATGAATGAAAATATGGCACCGAATGAATCTACATTATTTCTGCCTGTTCTGCAGAGAATAGCAGGAAAAATCTTTGTATGGGCAAAAGCCTGTACAATGAAATCGAAATGCAGGAAAATAGAAAAGAAAGGGGGCCGGCTTAAAGAAAATTTTTTTAGAAAATGTCTTGTTATAACTGCCCGGAATGGAATTCCAGGAAAAGAACAGACAAGAATTTCTTAAAGGATCAGATGGATTCTTTTCAAATGCGGAGAAAGAGGTCTTACAGGT
Source organism: uncultured bacterium (assembly GCA_949290385.1). Taxonomy (GTDB): domain Bacteria; phylum Verrucomicrobiota; class Lentisphaeria; order Victivallales; family UBA1829; genus CASERY01. Next base: position 46,341 of record CASERY010000118.1, read on the forward strand.
TGTTTTTCATTTATTTAAATAAATACAAATTTAAAAATAAATTTTCATTTATAGAATTTGTCAATGAATCGATGTAAATATTCCAGGTAAAAAAATTGAATAGAGACTTCCCTTTCATGCAGCATTAAATTGCTGTATCCGGCGTTTATGATATCTTGTATTTTTTTATGTTTCCCGGTGATTTCATACAGGATTTCTGCCGAAAATACTCTTTTTTTTAAAAAAAAAGGAAAAAATAGCTTTTTTTAGTGAGTTTCAGGGTTGCATTTAGAGAAAGTCACATTATCCTAATCCCAATATGTATCTGAAGAAGGCATATATTCAGTAAAATAGAATTCTGGAATTCCGCCGGAACAGAATTCTTAGAACTTTTCCGGGAAATAACCTAATAACACAAAACAACAGAGGAAAAATTAATGGGAATAAAGTTTTCGCTAATGTTGCTTTTTGCCGCATTATGTGGCATTCAGTGTGTACAAGCGGCCAATGTTCCGCCACGTCAAACGTATCCGCTGGATCCGGAAGCTGTCGAATCCAATGCTGCAAGAGTTGCGCAGGATTTGGCAGGTGTGGATGCTGAATGGAAAAATGCACCGGTGCTTTACTACACAGTAGAGCCGATGAGTGATATCAAACGGCTTCCGGATCTTTATCCGGAAGATGGAAAACTTGCAGCTCCGTTGGACATTGTTGCTGCAAAAGGCGAATTCGAGCCTGCTTCCTTTGTCGTTTACCCGAAAAAGAATGTGGATCAGTTTGAACTGGAAATAACTGAGCTTAAAAACAAGGAAGGGGATGTTATTCCAGTATCTCAGCTTGATCTGAAACTTGTAAAGATCTGGTACCAGTGCGGATCCGGATGGTTTGGTTTTATGGCAGACCCTCTGGGACGCACCCTGACCCCTGAGCTCCTGCTCAACGATGAAAAACTGATCCTGGCAGATCCTTCCACTCAGGACAATTACGCACGGTATTCCAATGCGGACGGTTCTACCAACTATGAATGGATCAGTGCAGATTTCATGGTGACCAACTACCAGTTTACCAATATGGTGCGTATTGCCATGATGCATGATGCAGATACGCTTCAGCCTGTGGTTTTGAATCGTGATGAATTTAAACAGTTCATGCTTACAGTCCATGTGCCGGATGATACCCGGTCTGGCGTATATACCGGATCGATTACGATGAAAGCCGATGGTGAAAAGGTTGGAATGATTCCGGTCAGTGTCTGTGTTCTGCCATTCACTCTGCCGAAGCCGGCCACGAATTATGATATTTCAAAGCCGTTTATGATTGCTCTGTATGGAACCGGCGATGTTCAGGATCATCCGAACATTATCAAAAATCTTGTGAACCATAATGCCACCTATCTTTTCGGATTCCCGAAACTCAATCCGAAAGATGAGGAACAGTTTGCCAAAGAAGTTGAACTGGCGAAAGAGTTGGGAGTATCTCTTCGTCCGCTGTTTGCCAACGGACCTGGAGTACATCAGACTGTTTATGGTAAAGAGCCGAATGCAGAAGCTCTGGGAAAATTGAATCTGCTGGAGGAACAGCTGGAGGCTACAGCAGCTCTCTGTGAAAAATATCTCGGTCATACAGATTTCTACTGTTACGGCGTGGATGAAGGAGGTTATGATACGATCAAGGCTGAGCGTCCGGCATGGCGTGCCGCACACGCAGCAGGTGCAAAAGTCATGGTTTCTACAAGAGATCACGAACGTATGCTCTATTCTCTGGATTTCATGATTATGCCGGGTATGCCTTCTAAAGAGCGCGCAGAGAAAAACCGGAAGTTCCATGAAGCGCATCCAAACGGACTGGTGGGATGGTATGCAAATCCGCATTCCGGTCCTGAGAATCCGGATTATTTCCGTCGGATTAATGGCCTTATGGCTTATAAAGCAGACTATGATGTTAATTCGAATTACGCATGGTACCGCAATGACTGGAATGATTTTGCCATCGCATATGAGTCCAACTATCGTGGATTGATCATGGTGTATGCAATTTCTGATCGTGTCCTTGATACTCTTGCGTGGGAAGGTGTCCGTGAAGGCCTTGACGATGTCCGTTATGCAACCAAGCTTAGACAGCTTGCCCAGGAAGCTGAAGAATCCGGGAATGTGGATGCTCTGCTGATCGGACGCAAGGCCCTGGCCTACCTGGCCTACTGGGATTCCCGTGAAAATCCGGATACTTTCCGGATGGAATGTGCCAATTATATTATGCAGCTTGAAAAAGAACTGCACAAGGAGCAGAACTAATGAAATACGCACTTACCTATACTTTAATTTGTGCAGCCGCAGTTTTTACAGGCCCTGCAATGTCTTCTTCTTTCCTGCAGGCTGGAGAAACGGTTTCAGCTGAATCTGCAAAGCCAACCATGGATGCAGAGGCGTTCACTGCTGCACTTGACGAAATAGATGCCAAGGCGGCAAAAGATATGCCGGGAGCTCTTGAAGGTTGGAAAAATATGCTTCAAACAGCACCGTTGAGTTCCAGTCAGGTTGCTTCTGTATGTGCCAAAATGGTAGATGGCACTTTAAAAACCGGCGACTCCGCCGTTATTGCGGATGTGGTTGAGACGGTAAAAGAAACGAATAATCCTGCGGCACTTGCTAATCTGGCTGTCAAGCTGGCGTCCGTGAAAAATGATCCGTATGGAAAAGACGTTTTTGAGGTAGCTAGCGTTTTGTCTTTCATGCCATCTTCCACTGAAAAAAATGCGGCATTAAAGACTCTGGTTGAAGGTCTTTGCTCTGTCAATGAAAAGTATTTTGATTTGGCGGCTGAGAGCTTTTCAGCCATTGAACAGGATTTGACGCCGGTGCAGAGTGCAGAATGCCTGGCATCTCTTGCGATCAGCGGCTGGAAAACATGCAAGAATGCTTTTGCCAGCGAGGAAATGTTTGAACGACTGGTCGAAGTAACGGAAGATCAGAAACAGGGAACTGAAAAGCAGGAATACCGCAAATGCGGAGATCAGATTATTCGTGTTCTGAAGGTATATTTGACTTTGAACAAAGATCTGATGCAGAATTGTCTGGATATGGCGGAAGCTGTTCTCCCGGAAGATCAGCTGACGCTGTTCAAATTCGGCTCCCTGGGAGGCGCAGCCTTGCAGGCAAATGATATCCGGACGTACAACGCAATCCAGGAACAAGTTCTTGCAATGCCTTATGGGAAACTTCGTGCAGATGTAGTCACGATGCTTATCCGCAGTGCAGATAATGCCAAGGCTTCCAAACTTTTGCAGGCGGAACTGGATAATCCGGACATTACACCGGACGAGAAATTCCAGCGACTCGGAGATCTTCGGAGACGTTGTGGCGCAGTGGAATGGTACCAGCGCGGGTTCTGTGATCAGGATGCCTATGAAAACTGGCGCAGGCTTACAGATGAAATGATTGCTCTCAATGATTCTGTTCAGGGGGAAAAACCTGCCCGTTTTGACTTCTTCAGACAGAATGCATGGACTGCATTCGGATATGGCGACTTCGCATTTGCCGAGCAGCAGATCGAGAAAGCTCTTGAGCTGAACCGTTCTGAAAGCATGGATCGTGCAGCCATGATTTATCTCTGGAAAAAAGACGCTTCAAAGGTTTCCTCTCTGATTGCAGAGGAGCTGAAAACATGCGAAAAGGCGGAGGACCGTCTGTTCTGGCGTGCCGTGGACTTTTTCAATGCCGGCGGAAAAGCGGCGGAATTTGATGCGGCATTTGCAGAAGATAAACTGGATTCCAAGGCAAAACTGCTTGCACTTCGCCGGGTTTCTGAACTGTTTTACCGTGCAAAGCGCTATGATGTGTGCCACGATATTTATCAGGATATTCTGAACAATCGTTTTATTTCTCTTAAACCGAAGAGCTATGAAGTGAAGTATGTTCCGAATGCTCCCAAAACGGCAGACAGTTTTTCCAGAACGGCCATGTATAATGACTGGGACGCCATGGAAACAAGATTTGTGCCTTATGGAGATACCCTGAATATCAGCTCAGATATTGATGTAAAACGCTTGCTCAAAGATGCCGAACAGCCTCAGATAGATCCTGCATGGAAGACTGGTATTTATGTGGCCTATGATATGGAAGGCGTTCATATTTATGTGCGCTGCAATGATCCGGAAATAGAGGATGTGATCCTGGGCGAACGTTCCGGTGGATCCATTGAATGCATATTCCGTCCGAATGACGAAGCCCCATTCAATATGTGGTTCTTCTCCAATCTCCCGACAGCGAAGGATGATTATAATGTGGAATATGCATCCCCAACACCGCGTTACCGTCTGACCGGTGACATGTTTGAACGGGATGCCTGCACAACTCCGGATGGGATTGTAATGCATACCTTTATTCCGTGGATTGCCTTTTATGACAGTCTTCCGGAGGATGGAAAAGTCTGGTATCTGGGTCTTCAGCGTTGGTGTCCCGGAGGCGGCCAGACCATTTCCGGCCAGGTTCATGAACTTGCCCGTATGCTGAACCTGAAATTCAATATTTCCCCTGAACAGGAGAAGGAAATCAAACGCAATCTCTGCATAGAAGCATTCAACCGGTTTAAAAACAGCAAAACACTTCCGATCTGGAAAGGGGATGTAGAGCTTGGTGACCCGGCCTTCTATGAAAGTGAACTTGCTCCGCTTGTCAAAGAACTGAATGAGGCTGGAGAGAAACTTTCTGATGCTGACGCAGATATCGATGCGCTGTTTAAGGAATATATGCCGCAGTGGGCAGAATTTGAATATACGGTGGCAGAGAAACGCCGTGATTACCTGAAGAAGAAATTCTTTGAGTAATTCTGCAGTTTTTGCGAGAAAGCAATAGAGATCCGGTTCCCTGCCTGAGAAAAGACAGGGAACCGGATTTTTTTTCTGAAGATGTACCGCCTCTTCAGAAAAAAGCTGTTGCCTGTCAGCATTCGAGGCAGCAGACATAGTGAATTGTAATCCAAAAATTTTTTCAGAAACTGTTATCTGCCGATATCTGGTTCCAAGGGCGCTTCAAAGGATGGGTGTATCGCCGGAATGGAAAATATCCATTGATGAAGAATGGGAGAATGGCCATACAGGGAGAATCCGCTTGAGCATTTCTTTCTTTAGGATTGCAATAAAGCAGTCGTTCGTATGCCTCTATGCAATACGGACAGGCTAAGCAGTGTTTTAGGAAACTATTTCGACTGTTTTTTCGCTTTTCGGAAATTTTTCATCTGAACCCGTCCCTGAGAGAAATACAGATTGTGGATACAATTCAAACAGTATTCTATTTTGCACTGACCTACGGAAATCGCGTTCTGAAGCAGTAACGCTATTGGAAAAAGATTTCAGGCGGGCGGGGGGGGAAGAACAACAGATATATATTGCCGGTGTTTCCGGAAAAAAGAATCAGCGGACACGTTCAAAGGCGCCGTCTTTGCGTTTGTGAATACGACTGAGAAGCTCCAGTGCAATGACAGCAGACATGATCTCGGATGCGGAAAGTCCTGTGGCATTGCTGATGGCATCAATGGATTTCGGTCCGCTTTTCAGGGCATTGAGAATACGCAGGTCTGTATCAGAAAGCTGGAGAAGATCGGCTTCCTGCTGCTGATCTTCCGGACTTGCGAATGGGGAATCGTCTGACGTGCTTTGATTATCTGAATTTGTTTCCTCCTTTTCTTCACGACAGACAGTTGCGGCAGAAAAGCCGGGAAGAAATTCAAATGCTTCCAAAATATGCTCAAAACGTTCGACCAGGGTAGCTCCTTTACGGATGAGTTCATTGCATCCGTTGGCATTTTCATGATCTGCCTGTCCGGGGACAGCAAAAACATGGCGGTTCTGCTCCAGAGCGCAGGCTGCTGTAATTAAAGAACCACTGTTAAGCCCTGCTTCAATGACCACGGTTCCCATGGTTAGTCCGGAGATAATCCGGTTCCTTTGTGGAAAAGAATATCTCGTAGGAATAAAATGCATGGGATATTCACTGATAACAGCACCTCCGGTCTGGAGTATTTCTCGTGCCAGCTTCAGATTTTCCTGGGGATGAAAATGCGCTATGCCTCCGCCCAGAACAGCAATGGTTGCTCCTCCTGCGTCAACTGTTGCCTGGTGCACAACAGTATCAACGCCTACTGCAATGCCGCTGACAGTTGTCCACTTGCAGTAAGCGGCAGATTCCGCCAGATGTCTGGCCATCTTGGCTCCGTACTGGGAAATATTCCGAGTCCCGACCATGGCGATGGAACGTTCTGCCAGATTCCGGGGCAGGGTGCCACGTACGTAAAGACAAAGCGGCGGATTGTTGATTTCTCGCAGAAGTTCAGGATATGTATCATCCTCCAAGGTGATTACAGATACTCCGGCACGTTCTGCAAGTCTTAACTCCTGCTCGAGGTCAAAGGTTTTCTGTCCGTTGACAATTTTAGCCGCCAGTGCAGAAGAGATTCCGGGAACTTGCACAAGATCTTTTTCAGAAGCCTCAAAAACTGCCCGAAGACTTCCAAAATTTTGAAGAAGAGCGTAAAAGCGCACACCGCTCAGATTTCCAGCGGCCATATTTAAAAGAATGTACGCTTCATGTTCAGTCATTCAGTTTGCCTGAAAACTGCTGCAGGAAGGGGTAAGGACAAAAGTTTATTTCCTGCAGCAATCCCCCCGTATTTAATTTTTGGTTACTTCTTTTTGCTCTTGGATCTGCGAAGAAGCATCTCCGGCAATTCTACAGCCCCAGGATGTCAAACGGCTTTCAATAAATTCAATTATTTTCTGCTGTTCCTCCTTGCCGTTTCCATGCACAAGAATGGGCTCTCCGAATTCAAACCATACAGGCTTGTTTTTATCGACAGGCCCCAGATCTTTGATCCATTTCCCGTTTTCCAGAAAATCGGTCCTGAGTGCAAAAGGAATAATTGGCACATTGGCATGTTTTGCGAGTTTGACCCCAATGGTATTGAAGTGGGTCCTGTCAAAAACCGCTGTGCGGTGGGACTGGGGGAAAATAACAACAGATCTACCGCGCCGGATTTGCTCCGTTCCTTCTTCAAGCACAACCTTGAAATCCTCTCTTGGGTTGGCCCTTCCCACTGCAATGCATCCAAGTTTACGCATGATATTGCCGAAAAACGGCACATGCAGAAGCGATTCCTTGATGACAAAGCAAAAATCTTTATGCGGACGCATAAACGCATGCATTAAAGCCGTTTCAAGTAGACTCATGTGATTTCCAATGAAAACAACAGGGCCTTCTGCTTTGTCCAGATTCAGTAACCCTCGCAGATGAATTTTTCCGCCGCAGCTTTCAATAATGGAAAAATTCTTTTTTGAATTGGATATTTGAACCGATGGCGGAAAAGCTGTATGCTTAGCCTGCCAGCCGGCTCTGGCAAAGACATAGAAATTGCGCAGATAAAAAGAAAACCTTATGCCAAAAAGGTTGAAAAAGCTGCCTTGTGTTTTTTCAGGAGTGTCGTAACGGTCTCCTGGAAATGGATTGAACGTTTCCTGATCCTGGCGGGGAGAACTGCTGTTCATTGAAATAAAAATCCTTCTGCAAAAACAAAATCAAAGCCGTGCTGCCTGCTCAAGTTCCTGATAGGTGGTTCGTCCGTCATAAAGCGCTTTACCGACAATGACTCCTTCAAGATTGGGCAGATTCAGTCCTTTCAAACGGTTTATATCAATGGGTCCTGAAATTCCACCGGAAGAAATGATGTTGCAGTCCGGTACCAGCGAACAAAGTTTTTCAACGTTGGGCAGATTCGGGCCGTTCAGGGCCCCGTCTGTTGCAATATCCGTATAGATAATGCGGTTGACACCGCGCAAATACAAATCCTGTGCCAATGTAAAAACATCCACACCGCTGTCTTCAATCCAGCCTCGGACGGCCACTTTACCGTTTTTAGCGTCGATGCCGACCAGAACTTTTTCCGATCCGAATGCTTTTATAAATTGTTCAGCTACGGCTGGATCTTCACAGGCTACTGTTCCCAGGATCACTCTGGAGACACCCAGGTCAAATGCAAGTTTTGCATCATCCAGGGTCCGGATTCCTCCACCGAGCTCGCAGGGAATTTTGACTCCTGCACAGATTTTTTCTACAGCGTTGCGATTTGTGATGCGGCCGGCTTTTGCACCGTCCAAGTCTACCAGGTGAATGATTTCACATCCGGCATCCTGCCATTTTTGAGCTTGTTCCACCGGATTGTCGCTGTAGACGGTTTCCTGGGAATAATCTCCCTGAAAAAGACGGACACACCGTCCTCCGAGCAGATCGATGGCTGGAATAACTTTCATGGGCGAATATCTCCTTGCCGCTGAATAGTCGTTTCTATGAATTTATGAAGAATATGCAGACCGTTGTTCTGACTCTTTTCTGGATGAAACTGAGTCGCGATAAGGTTCCCTCTGGACAGAGCCGCCGCGAAATCGAGAATGTAATCTGAGACCGCTGCAACCACCGAAGGATCTTCCGGCGATGCATAATAAGAATGAACGAAGTAAAAATAAGGATCTTCCGGCAGTCCGCTCAGAAACTTATTCCCGGGGGTGATCCTGACGGAATTCCAGCCCATATGCGGAACTTTTTCGATCCCGGCAGGAAACCTTTTGACGGATCCTTTAAAGATCCCAATTCCTGGAACGCCCGGAGCCTCTTCGCTGGATTCAAGAAGCATCTGCATTCCAAGGCAAATGCCGAGGAATGGCTTGTCTTCGGCAATCCATTTGCGGATACAGGGAATCCATCCGCTTTCGTTCAGGTGGACCATGGCTTCTCCGAAATTCCCAACACCGGGAAGAACCAGCCCTGAGGCATCGGAGGCTTCGGCAGGTGATGTGACGATCTTTACCTGAGCACCCGAGGCTTCCAGCGCTTTGGAGACGCTGAGCAGATTGCCCATTTTGTAATCAATGACGGCGATAAAACTCATCTTCAAAAAGTCCCGTATAAATAACAGTTTCTGTTTCAGAACATGTCTGATCCATTTTTCCTGTAATAAAAACAGTGTACGTAATATAGCATTGTTTCGGACTGTTTGAAACTATTTTTTTCGAAAGATTTGAAATATCTGGAATAAAATTTATATTGCTGATGCATATTGAATTTGATGAAATGAGGATTAAAATGCGGAAATTATTTTACTCACTGCTTTGCTGTCTGACTGCGGGCAGTCTTCTGACTGTATCTGCTGCTCATGCCGCACCTGCACAGAAGTCCGGCGGGAATGCTTCAGAAGAAAAGACTGCCGAAAAACTGCCGGATGCTGTTGAAAATCCAGTTTTTACTCCATCTCTTCGTTCGGATGTCTCCCCCGACAGTTATGAAGACGAACAGCGTGCGGAGGATTTGATGGATCAGCGTAGAAATCTGATCCTGAAAATGCATCAGACCAGAAAGTATATTATCAGCAACGATGCGGAAGCTCGTGCTGAATATGAAAAAATGATGGAGGCCGCGGAAAGACTCACGGTCATCGTGGAAAATAAGAAGGCCATGCGTGCTTTGAACAAGCAGTTGAAGGATTTGGATGACGAACTTGCAAGACTGCCGATGAAGCAGAATGTTTCGGAAAATCCAGAAACTGCGGTAGATTCAAATGGCAGATCAGAAACGGAAGTTTCTTCCTCTTCAGCAAGGGAGAAAGAAGACACAGATTTGCGCCGTACTGCCCGGAATTCCAATTCATCCGTGCGCAGTTCCCGGTGATTGTGGAGCCTGGATGGATTTAGGTTACAAGAACAAAAACAGAGAAACAGAGAAATTACAGAGTATGTCCGCACAGATTATCGATGGAAAGACAATTGCAGAAGAAGTGAACAGGGAAACTGCAGAGGAAGTCGCAGAACTGAAAGAAAAAAAAGGCATTGTGCCGGGTCTTGCCGTAATCCTGGTTGGAGAAGATCCCGCCTCCCAGGTTTATGTCAGACGAAAAGTTAAAATGTGTGAACAGCTGGGCATTTATTCGAAAAAAGTTGTTCTGCCAACGGAAACTTCTCAGAATGAACTTCTGCAGGTGATTGACGAATTGAATCATGATCCGTCCATTCACGGCATTCTTGTACAGAGTCCGCCTCCGCCGCAGATCGACGAAGCGGCTGTTGTGGAAGCGGTTGATCCCCGCAAGGATGTGGATTGTTTCCATCCTGAAAATGTAGGGCGCATGCTTCTCGGAGAACGTACAGGATTCCTTCCATGTACACCATGGGGGGTAACAGTCCTGTTGGAAAAGTGCGGAATCAGCACCCGTGGAAAACATGCCGTTGTTCTGGGACGGTCCAATATCGTTGGAAAACCCATGGCTGCACTGCTGCTCGGAAAGGGCGCCTCGGGAGATGCAACGGTTACAGTGTGTCATTCCAGAACGGAGAATTTAGCTGAAATAACCCGGAGTGCGGATATTGTTATTGCGGCTATCGGGAAACCGGAATTCCTGAAAGGATCCATGATCCGGGATGATGCTGTAGTGATTGATGTAGGAATTAACCGGGTGGAAGATGCTTCTCGGCCCAAGGGATATCGTCTGGCGGGAGATGTAGAGTATGAGACTGCAGCAGAAAAGGCTTCCTGGATCACACCGGTTCCGGGTGGCGTAGGTCCCATGACCATTGCCATGCTGATGAAAAATACGGTTCGAGCTTGTAAAATGGCGATGAATGAGAAAGAGTGTAGAGAAAACTGAAAAAATTTTTGTATTTTACCCGTATTGGATACATTGCAAGGAAGATTTGTACAAACCTTCCTTTTTTATTTTTGTTCCGGGTGGAAAAAAACTTGAAAAAATACTGGAATGAAGTTTATAATATGAATGAGGGATATAAACAGGGTGTATTGTATTTGCCGGATCTGCATTTATTAAGACGATGATCCTTGGAGAATAATGTCTGCCTGCAGACTTGAAGATGGCGGACGAGGAGGAAGAGACAGAAATGTATTTAGTGCTTGCGTTGCTTTTCACCATGCTGTTTGTGATGACGCTGCTTTCCATGGACATGAGTTATTCCACCATGGAAGAGGCATCTTTGTGGCTGGTTGGGTTCGGCCTTCTGCTAGCGATCGGAATTGTGAGCGTGAAATGGTATCTGTTTATTAAAAGACGGAGACTTTTTAAATCCATGGCAATGAACATCCTGATGGCCAAGTTGTTCCCGGAGAAGGTCCGGAAGGAAAATGAGAAGGAGAATGTTTCTCAAAGAATTCATTCTTATGAAATGCGCCGCTTGAACTCCGTTCAGGAAGTGCTCAGACTCCTTCAAACTGAAAAGCAATGTGTAAAACTCTGGCGTTCCTTTGCGCAGGCTCATGAAGGCTTTGAAGTGATTGAGGATAAAACAGGACTTCATGGCATTCGGGGTTATCTTGACCATGTGCAGTTTCAGATTCTCAGAACGAAGCGCGGAGCTGTTACCTATCTTTATCTTTTTCAGAATCCTCTGAATCTTCATCTGGTGATCGGCCGAAACTATACTGGTGAAATTCCGGATGACGGAGTCTACTTGGATCCGAAAGTTTATTTTCAGGAAGACCGCAGTGTCCTGATAGCCGTAAAAAGCAAAGCGGATTTTGAGCATTATCTGAAAAGTGAAATCCGCATTACATTGCAGTGGATTCTGGACCATTATGAAACGGTGGCTGTAACTGATTTCATGCTGAAAATTGAAGATGACAAATCTTTGAACAATGCGCCATCCATGGATATTCTCCGCCAGGGGTGTCTGGTGGCTTCTATCGTGGGAAAGAACGAGCCGGATGTGCTTCCGGATATTTCCCCTGATTCCCGGATTGGAGAACGTCCTGAGCCTGCCAAGGGAACCAGCGTTTTTAAATAGACTGGCGAAGACTATCATTCTCCCTGGGGGGCTGGGAGACGAACTTCTGAAAAGAGAATAATTTCTATTTTTAAAAATCCCTTTTCCAAGGGAAAAAGGTCTGATGCTTCTCCGTCTGATCTTGATGAGGCATCGGCAAAAAATTTGGCAGCTCCATCCTTTGCAGGGGTGAAATCTGCAGATCCTCTTTCAGAGGCAAAAGAAGCCATTCATTTCACCGCTTCGGATACCAATCATGCAATACAGGATACGTCACAGGATCCGGACCCGAAAGATGTTCCTTCTGAGGCCGAGGCTGCAAAGAAACTGGGAGAATCCGCTTCTGATTCAGAACAGACTGTTCCTTCATGGGAGGATGGCACGGATTTAAAGAATCTGCTTGAAAGTCCCGGTTTTATCAAGGATTCCGGAACTGTTTTAGCGGCAAAACTCTTTTCCAATCATCCCGGGAAAGAACCTCTTCAGAAAATTCAAGGGAGCAAGGTGCATTGGAAAGGAATTCTGAAGAACAGTTATATGTATCTTTCAGACTTTTATTTCAGATCGGGAAGCGGAAGCAAGGCTTTCTTTGAAATTGCCCAGGTGGAATCTGGACCTTTCGGAACAAAATGTCCATGTTTTGCCGTGGTTTCTTTCCCGAAAGAATGCAGTGAATATCTTCAGAAGAATATCGGCAGGATTTTTGAATTCGCCGGAACTATTGTAAAAGTTAAAACATTTTCTCGTGAGATTTATCTTCAGGATGGTGCATTTATCCTGTGCAGGGATGGAGACACCAGTTTCATCTCCGAGATAGAAGTGCCGGACAAGGAAAACAGATAAGATTTTCTGCAAAATATCCTGTACCATCTGTTTTTATAACAATCTATAACAGAAATGAAGCGCGATTATCTGGACGCTGCCTGTCTATTTTGTAAAAAGAACTGGATTGCGATTGCCCGCAGACAGAACTTGTGAATTTCACTTTTTTCAGGAGATGCTGCGGGGGGATAGGTGCGTGTCCATGTCTAAGAAAAGATGCAGATCCAAGTTTTTCCACCTTTTTTCAGGAATACTGTGGAGAAATGCAGAAATGAAGCAAGGAAAGTGTATTGCTTTGCTTGTTTCATCAAAATGCGTATTCAATAACCATTCAGTCTTCTGTCGCGGTGTTATATATGATCCTTCAGGAATGACATTGTGCCTGCGGGGCAGAAATGAAAAAATGGAAAGGGAGTTTCTAAAGGATTTTTCGCTCATTAGAAGAACATGGCAAAAAGGGATGCTCCAATGACTGTCATCAAACCCGCAACTACAATGGCAAGACTGCTCATGGCGCCTTCCACTTCACCCATTTCAAAAGCCTTGGCTGTTCCGATGGCATGAGCCGCTGTTCCGATGGCAAGGCCTTTGGCAATGGGGTTTTTGATATGGAACCAGCGGCAGAGTTTTTCTGCAAAAATATTTCCCAGAATGCCGGTGATAATGATGGAGGCAATAGAAATGGTGACATATCCGCCCAGTTCAGAAGAAAGATCAATGCCAATGGCTGTGGTGATGGATTTCGGCAGAAGGGTCACATACTGCTCATGCGTGAAGTGGAATAGCAGAGCCAAAGCAAGCACACTGCCCATGCTGGAGATGACTCCGGCAAGAACCGCAAGGAGAATTGCTGTAAGATTCTTTTTAAGGAGTTCAATATTTTCATAAAGCGGAATGGCCAGACAGACTGTTGCAGGAGTGAGAAGGTAGGAGAGATATTTTGCACTCTGGTAGTAGTCCGGGTAATCCATTTTAAAGATCAGCAGGCAACCTATAATCAGACAGACAGCAATTAAGAGGGGATTGAACAATCCCAGTTTCAATTTTTTCTGCAGGTATTGCCCCAGCTGATAACACAGTATGCTTACAGCAAGCCCGAAAAAAGCGGAGTGAAGAAAAAAATCTTTCATGATTCTTATTTCTAAGTTTTTTATTTTATTCTGGATGCTGCGTATTTTTTGCGTCTGCGTCCGAGTTTTTCATAACGGATAATCTGCTGGGCGACCTGGCCGGTGACCCCGACAACAAGAAATGTTGTGAGTACAATCGTAATGAGAAGCGGCACAATGAAATCCTTGAGGTCTTTCATGGATGCAATCAGCCCCACGGCCGGAGGAATGAACATAAGAGGCATAATTTCAATAAGAAATCTGGATGTTTCCCGGACAGATTCCAGAGGAATAATATGAAAATGCAGTGCCAGAAGCATAAGAACCAGTCCGTAGACACAAGCTGGAACTGGTATCGGGGCCAAATAATGCAGTGCTTCCGCACAAACTGTGACAACAAAAATAATACTGATTTGCTGAAGATATTTCATGGCCTGTTCAAACTGTGATCCTTCTATTATCCTTTATCAAGGCAGTTCAGTTTACAGGGAGCATTACAATACATGAGTTTTCAGGAAATACAACTTCTTTTTTT
>CASERY010000119.1 GCA_949290385.1 uncultured bacterium
TTCCATGCTCCTTTAGATATTTTTCTCTCCGTTTAAATTCCAATTGGACGCATTCCCATATACGAGGATCTATGATTGCTTCATGATCATCCTCCACATAGTACATCTGGACTTCTCCGGAATTTTTCGCCCGCTTCTTGGTCAGAAAATCCACAGTGTAGCTCTTTTGCAGCAGGGCGTCTCCTTTATATTTTCATTCTGAAGCATGCTGTTCATTGTAGTGGCATACCACTTGGTACTTCCATCCCAATTTACCACCCCTTCCCGTTCAAAGATCCGCTTGATATAATCCGTAGTCTTTCCATCCAGAAATTCCTGGAACAGCCGGACAACAATCTTTGCCTGTCTGGAATTAACAATCAGTTTTCCTTTTTCATCGCTGTTATATCCCAGAAACCGCTTGGTACTCATCTTGTGCTTTCCCGTTTCAAAGCGCCTGCGGATACCCCATGTGGAGTTTTCAGAAATCGACCGGCTTTCATCCTATGCCAGGGAAGAAAGGATTGTCAGCAGAACCTCCCCCTTTGCATCCAGGGTATTGATATTCTCTTTTTCAAAAAGAATCCCGATACCAAGTTCTTTCAATTCCCGTACATAATTCAGGCAGTCCAATGTATTTCTGGCAAACCGGGAGATGGATTTTGTAATGATCATATCAATTTTTCCATCCCTGCAGTCTGCGATCATGCGGTTGAATTCTTCTCTCTTTTTGGTATTGGTTGCGGAAATTCCTTCATCTGCATAGACCCCTGCAAATGTATACAGCGGATTGTCTTTGATGAATTTCGTATAATAATTCACCTGGTTCTCATAGCTTAATAACTGTTCTTCTTGGTCGGTTGACACCCGGCAGTACGCTGCCATCCGTATCCTCCGGACGTTCTGGCTGGGATTCTCCTGTGAAGTCAAATTCTGCCTTGCTGGTATAACGGTAATGCTTCTTGCCATCCTTCAAAACCTCCTCTACTACCGTTTGTCCCGTGACGTGCAGTCCTGCAAGTTCCGCATCATCAATCCGGATTCCCTTGCACGCCTGTTTCCCATGCTCAATGTAAGTGCTGCACAGCCATTGGATTTTTTTCTTGTAAACCTGCCTCCGCCGAAGTGTCTTTCCACAATATGGGCAGATCAACATTCCGCTTAGGGGATACCGGTTCTGAAACTTTCTCGTCCCGTCTTGTCCGATATTTCTAATCTTCTTCCGGTAATCCCGCATCTCCTGTGCCTGCTGCCAGACTTCCGGAGTAACAATCGGCTCATGGTTTTCAGAAATGTAATAGCTCTGTACTTCCCCTCGATTTTTCCGTGAGAAATTCCGCTTGTCTGGCGGTGTATAATATTTCTGTAAAAGGAAATCCCCTTTATACTTTTCATTGGCAATCATTCCGCCAATAGTCCCGCCTTCCCAGGTTCCCCCTGTCACTGTGGGAACTCCAAGATAATCCAGCAGGCTCGCAATTCTGGTACTTCCTATGGCCATCAGATAAAGGTCAAAAGACAGCCGGACAATCTCTGCCTCCTTGCCATTCACCACCAGATCCCCATATTCATTTTTGTCATAGCCGCAAAAACGGGAAGTGGTAATCATCACCTCTCCCCGCTCAAATTTCTTCTTAATGCTCCATTTATTGTTTTCACTCATGCTCCTGCTCTCTTCCTGGGCAAAAGAAGCGAGGACAGCAAGCATCATCTCTCCGTCCCCTGAAAGAGTGTTAATATTCTGTTCTTCAAAAAAAATACCGACACCCAATTCTTTCAGTTCTCTCGCAACTTTCAGAACGGTGACGGTATTTCGCGCAAACCTTGATATGGACTTTGTTATGATCAGATCGATCTCCCCTGCTCTTGCTCTTTCCAGCATCTTCTGGAACTGCGGCCGGTTTTCACAATATCCGGAGATTCCCTGATCTGCATAGACACCAGCAAACGCATATTCCGGATTCGACCGGATCAGTCTTTCGTAAGTTGCTGTCTGGTTTTCCAGAGATTCCTCCTGCCTTCTGCTGTCAGTGGAAACCCTGGCATAAGCGCAAACTCTTTTTTTCTTTTCTGCCGTAGGAACCGCAGTGATAATCCTTATCCGCATATTTCTTCACTTCCTTCAAAATAAGCTGCAATAAATTTCTGAATCCTTTGAAAAATACGCCCTGCATCTTCCACTTCATCCAGACAGAGGACTTCCACCTGCGCCTTTTCACAGATTTCCATAAACTCCATAAACTGTCCCCAATCCCTGGCAATCATCGCCGCCCGGACAGAAACCACTACATCAATCTGATCTTGTGAAATATCCTGTTTCAGACGGTTGAACTCCTTCCTGTCCGGATCAGCGCCAGAGGCTTCTTCAAAATAGATTTTCAGTTCCCATTCCTGTTTTCCA
>CASERY010000120.1 GCA_949290385.1 uncultured bacterium
TGCGGTCGCCAGTCACCGCCATACAAAATACGGGGAAGCCAATTCGCCCTCCGTCACGGGGCTGGATTACCACTTTGCCGAAGTCGGGCGGGACGCGGCGGAACTGCTCCTCAAGTTCATGCAGATGCCGAAAACGGAAGATCGCCCGGTCGTGGGAAAATATATTCAGCCCAGCCTGTTTTCCGGCGAGTCCGCGTAAAAAAACGCAACAGAGTTCTTACATGATCCTGACAGAAAAAGAGTTGCATTTGCAGGAAAACGGGATAATGTAATCACAGAATGATATAGCGGTAAATTCATGCAGCCGGAATTCGCAGAACCCAGGCGCCGGAGCAGCGGAAAAGTTCCAGACAGGATTTTTTTGGATTTTTTTCAAAAATATTCCGTCCGGCCTATTGACAAGGAGGACATTTTCGATTATAATTAAAACAAAGATATATCGGTAAATCAAAAAAAAGAAAAGTGACAGAATATTTCCCCCATAACATTAACACAGGAGAAAGAAGGAATTATGAACATCTACAGGAAGAACGGCAACTCTCGCAGCATTCACAAACGGAAAAAATATACCGGCATGTCTGATTTCACCCTGATAGAGCTCCTCGTCGTGATTGCGATCATCGCGATTCTGGCGGCGATGCTGCTGCCCGCTCTGAACAAGGCAAGAGAGAAAGCACGTGAAATCAGCTGTGTCAGCAATTTGAAACAGATCGGACTCGCAGCCAACTTATACAGACATGATTATGATGACTGGATGCTTGCAAATGCTTATTCTTGGGCTACAATAAATGAAACAATCTGGCCTATTCGCATGCGGAGGCTGGGATATATCAATGACCCTGATCTTTTTGGCTGTCCCAGTGAGAAGATTAAGCCTGTTATCAAATACACAGAGGAAGATGGCTACTTTGAAAAGTGTTATAAGACAACAAGCTATGGAGTAAACTACCTGACCGTAGGAAGCATGGAAGATGCAGCAGTCAACAACTATGATAATATAGAGTATCCCGTCAAAGGAGTCACTTTGGAAAAGCATAAAGCCAATAGCAACACCATCATTTATGGAGATTCCCGGCCTCTGCTTGATGAACAGGGAAATAATTCTCCCTACGCCCCTAGCAGAGACGGCGCCACCCTTATTGCAGGAAAAGGAAAGGATTCTCACCTCATCTATCCCAATAAAACCGGAACAGCATGGTATGCTTCTCCTTATCTGCGACATTCCAACCGTGCAAACTTCTCATTCTTTGACGGTCATGCGGGCACTTTGAACAGGCAGCAACTGATAGATGCAAAAAAATACTGGGCACCCCTGCAAAAAAAGCAAAAAGGAGCTTTTTACGCGCCAGATGAAATGCCTTCAAGTTGGTAATTACTTTTTTAACAATCGGCTTTGATATTTATCACAGACTGAGAAACAAAACCCCAAATTTTTTTTCCTGTTGTCTCAGTACTACTTCAAGTCTGATCCCGAAGGAATTAATGAGAGGCAACAGCTGAAATCATAGGATAAAGTCTTTCCGGTATTATCACAAAAAACAGCGTGAAACTCATCTGTATGGAAGAAATACCGGAAGACTCCCAGATCGCAACTGCGGAATATCGTAAATATAATTCAGAAAGACAAAAAACATTGACAGAAAAGGAGAAAAATTGAAAAAAGAAAATTCCTTGTTTTATTACTATTCATGGCAGTATGTGCCTGATGTCATGATCCCGAATATTTTTGCGGAATTCAAGGCGAACGGAGTGGAACATCTTGTATTCAGCCACATCTGGGCGACAAGGCTTCTGCGGGAACCCTCATTCTTCGCACCC
>CASERY010000121.1 GCA_949290385.1 uncultured bacterium
GCTAAAAATATTTATATTGAAAGTGATGCCGCACTCGGGAAAAACATCAAGCTCACCTTGAAAGGGAATGCTGTTGCGTTACTAAAAGTTGAGCCTTCCAACTTCATCTATATGGGCGCATTGAAAGCTGGAAGCAAATCTGTCTGGGAATTCAAAATAAGCTGCAGTAATCCTGAAACAGAACTCGCTCTGCCCGTTCTTCCTGAGAATGCGCCTTATTCTCTGAAGCTGGAACGTTTTCAGGGATATTATCAATTGACTGTGGATGTCCAGGCTGGAGCACCTTCCGACTTCTTCAGCGTGGAGTTTCAGCTTTCTGTGGCAAAACCAGACGGCTGGAAACCTGTTCAGTTCAAGCTGGCCGGCAGAATTGTCAAAGAATAAATTCAAAGAAGAATAATAGTCCGGCAAGAAGCAGGAAAAGAAAACTGAGCATTATTTTACTGACTGTCAAGTGTTTCTTCCCAAGTTCCAGCAGTCCCCCCAGTGTAATCCCTCCATAAGTCAGCAGAAACACAGCCAGAAGCGGTACAATGAACATCAGGTTATACAAAAGCAAATATCCTATCCAACCGGAAATCATGCCGTCCCTCCTGATCAGAAGCATCAGCGTCGGCACATAGACCTGACCGGTACAGACCGTTTCCAGCAAAGTAACCATCACTCCCAGCAGAAAGATTACAGGAATTAAAAAATGTCCGCTTCTGGCTTTTCTCATCCAGGAATGAATCCGTTCCTTCAAATGATCCGGCAGCTGAAGCGTGAGTTTTTGAGTGTTTCCACTCTTGTAAAAACGCAATGCATCCCGGAATGATAAAAAAGCAAACACCAGAAGGACAAACACCATCGCGCCATTAACCATGGGGCGAATGCCCGGAAGCATCATTCCAATGCCCAGAAGACGAAATAATCCCATACCCAGCAGGAAATAGGTCAGGAAACAGGCAAGCGTATATACTAGTCCGATGACAATCAGCTTCTGTTTCGGAACTTTTGAAGCAATCAGCAGACTCATGAAAAAGATCAAGGTTGCAAAAACGCATGGATTGATTCCGTCAAGGAACCCTGCCAAAGCCACAGCTCCAGCTCTCACACGACGGGCAGCGGATTCCCGGACATCTTCTGTTGTACGAGTCAGTTTCTCATTCCGAATTACAGAACTGCTTTCTGCATTCTTTCCAGCTTCCAGCCGATAAAGGCGTCTGACAGAATAAATCAATTCAGTCTCGATTTTATTCTTTCCTCCGAGAATCTCATGACCATTTAAGACCATATACATTTTCTCATTGGATTCATCTCCCTGCTCTTCCAGAATCCCCAGCAGGATTTCGAAATTTGCATCATCGGCAAGATCTCTCAGAATCAGGCTGTATTCTCCGGGACATTTGTCCGCCAGTTCCGGCAGAACCAGTTCCGATATTTCCCGACAATCCATGCAGTCTGATCGATAAAAATACTCAACAATAACTGCTTCATTAGCATAAATAATCTATGCTTGAAGAGTTATCATTATAATAATCAATAATTTTATCATTTTTGTTTTCATAAAAGTATGATAGCTCATTTTATAGATAAAAACAAACTCTTTTTAGAAAAAATCTTGAAATAATTCACTCTCCATACTATATTGGCTTCTCAGTTGAAAGGGGGAGTATCATGCTTTATTTTACTGAAAATCACTTATGGATCCGGAAAACTTCCACGGATTTTTTTATTCTTGGATTAAGCGAATACGCAGTAAAACAATTACAGAAAATCATGTTTCTGGATTTTACTGCTGCGCCTGGAGTTTTCCTTAAAATGAATCAGCCATTTGCTCTTGTTGAAACCATTAAAATTGTCTGGGAAATCCACGCCCCCTTCACGCTTTCAGTTAATGCCGTAAACAATGAACTAACTGAAGAGAAAATTGACATTCTGAACCATGATCCGGAAGATGAAAGCGCCTGGCTCCTGCGTTTTTCCTGTGAGAAACTTCCTGATAATCTAATGACTCCGGAACAATTCCGAATCCATACAGGGAATCTCTGACATGTTTTATCTGAAACATCCAGCTGTCTATGATCCTGCCTGGAATCTTGCCTGCGAGGAAGTCCTGCTCACTCATACAGATGTGGAATGCTTCATGCTTTGGCAGAATTGCAAGTCTGTCATTATCGGGCGTAATCAGGAAGCCGCTGCAGAAGTAAATCTTTCACTCGCAAAACAAATGTGTATTCCTGTTTTCCGCAGGATTACCGGAGGCGGGGCTGTTTTTCATGATGAAGGGAATTTAAATTTTTCCTTCTTATGCAATAATTGCCAGTCCTGCCATTTTCCAATGCCTCATTCTTTTTATTCGGTTATTCTTGATGCTTTAAAACCGTTCCACATCAAAGCCGTGTTCAACGGACGAAATGATCTGACGGTATCCAACAGGAAAATCTCCGGTTCCGCGATGATTCTCCGCGCCGGACACATTCTTTTTCATGGCACTCTTCTTGTTCACAGCAATCTTGAATAGATGAACGCTATTTTAACACCATCTCATACAAAACTCAGCAGGAACAGAATCCGTTCTGCAAAAGAAAGGGTAGCCAATCTTTCAGAACTCACAGAATCCCCCATTTCCATAACAGACATCAGCAACCAGCTTCAGAAAAGTCTGCAAAAATTCTGTTCCTCGCCTCCGGCAAAAGAAATATTTTCCACTGCACTCCTGCAGAAAATTAATCACCTGAAGAATGTAAAGTATAACAGTCTTTTATGGAACATGGAGGGCATTGAACCATGAAGATTTACGACGTTGCAATTGCAGGTGCGGGCCCTGCAGGAATCAGTGCCGCTCTTGAAGCCCGGAAGCGGGGCCTGTCCGCGCTTTTAATAGAACAAAAGCAAATCGGCGGAGTTTGCCTGAACTGCGGGTGCGTTCCAACAAAAATTCTTCTTCATGCCATCAAAGAACTTCGCCGCATTCGGGAAAATGATCCTCTTTTCGGCATCCAGGCGGACAATCTGCACATAGCCTTACCTCTTCTCCGGCAGCGTATTCAGCGTACAATTTTCCGATTGCGTTCCGGACGTGAAGACCAGTTAAAAAAATCCGGTACAGAGCTGGTCTTCGACACATTTCTGCGTTTTTCAAAAGCCTCCGACACCTTATGGCATCTTCATTGCCAGAATGGGACATATTCAGCCAAAAACCTGATTCTTGCCCTTGGCGGACAGGACCACACCCCATCCATTTCCGGGATCAGCAAAGTTTTGGAAAACGGCATAGCCATGCACTCCTCGCAGGCCTGGGATTTTCATGAAGTCCCGAGAAAAACCGCAGTCATCGGCTCCGGAGCCGCCGGTCTGGAATATGCCTCCATTTTTGCAGGCCTCGGATCAGAGGTTTTTCTTTTTGAGGCATTCAGCCGACTTGGGGGATATCTGCTCCATCCTGAAACAGCTGCCTATTTGAAATCTGAATTTGAAAAACGGGGAATCCGGATCTTTCTGCATTCTGAGGTGAAAGAAATATCTTCGGACGGTGGGATTTTGATTCAAGGGGAAAAAACGCTTTTTGACAAAATTATCCTTGCAGCAGGTACTCGTCCGCTGGACCCTTCAATTTTTGCTTCTGAAGCAGCAGTATCCAGGCATGATTGCTCAGTCTGTACAAATCTTCCCGGCATCTATATTGCCGGAGATATGTCCGGAAAAAACATGACTGCTGATGCAGCTGAAATTGAAGGCATTACCGCCATCCGGATCATCTGCGGAGAAAAAGCCGTTATTCCTTCAGAAATTCCTATCCGGATTTACTCTGACCCGGAAATTCTGATTGAAAAACCCTTTTTTCTCCATTCTCTGCCCTCCTCTCATTTTTATGAAGAAAAAATAGCACTTGCATCTTTGAAAAATCATCTTCTTACGCATCCAAAAGATCAGGGTTTTCAAATTCTAATCCGTTCGTCAGGAGAAAATAAAATCCTCTCATCCATTACCATTGGAGAAGACATTCTTTCATAACTCATGGAATTCTGATGGCAATAGCCTTATTCAAGATTCAAGGGAAAAAGAGTTTTCTTTTCCTTCAAGAAAAAATCATGCTGCAAAAAGGTCTGGAAAAGGAAGTGCGCAAGCAGGGGAAAAACTTTCCTTAAAAGGATTTACCTTCTCTCGAGTTAAACAATTATCTATTTCATCATCAATCAGTTTCAACATTCTGCTGCTCTAAAATAAAAAACCCGGGATTTTGAAGTCCCGGGCTCTGAAAAGCAACAAACTTTTTCTGGACAGCAGATCAAAGTTCCTGACCAACCATCCAACGCGCAAATCTTTTCACCTGCGTCTTCGGATAAAGTTTCTTGAAGCAGGATTTGTCATCATGAATCCAAGGCTGATTCACCAGACAGATTTCACTGAACCATTTATTGATTTTGCCATTGACAATTTTTTCAATCATATTGGCAGGCTTACCTTCTGCAGCAAGCTATGCTGAATCGATTTCCTTTTCCTTGGCGATAGCTTCAGCCGGGACATCATCCTGGGAAATATACACCGGATTGAATGCAGCGATGTGCAGGCAGAGATTCTTCAGGAGTTCTGCATCACATTCCCCGGCAACTTCCACCATCACACCGACTTTACCGCCGCCGTGAATATAAGTGCCTACCTGATCATTGGAATCGAAACGCAGAGCTCTGCGGAGAACCATCTTTTCTCCGAATTTCGTAAACAGAGCAGCCAGATCCTCCGCTTCAATTTTCTGAGCAGCTTCGGTAATATCTCCATTGCCAGTCGTATTGGCAAGAATATTCTTTGCAGCTTTCTGAACATATTCCACGAATTTTTCATTGCCTGCAACAAAGTCTGTCTCACAAAGGACTTCAATCATAACAGCCTTATTGCCTTCAGAAGCGATATAGACTTTGCCTTCTTTTGTAGCTCTGTCTGCTCTCTTTTCAGATTTGGCAATACCAGCCTTGCGCAGGAATTCAATTGCAGCCTGCATATCTCCATTGGTCTCCATAAGAGCTTTCTTGCATTCCATCATGCCCGCATCTGTTTTATCGCGGAGCTCTTTGACCATCTGTGCTGTAACAGCAGCCATTTTCACAATCCTCCCTGACCAATTATTCTGCCACAGTTTCAGCCGGTTTGACTTCGGCTTCCGCTTCGGCTTTCACTTCTTCTTTATCGGCTTTCTTTTTCGCAGCCGGACGTTTTGCAGCCGGACGTTTTGTAAAGCTCTTTTCACCTTTGGCAGCAGCCGGACGTTTTGTCTTTTCCTCTACAGCCTTTTTTGCCTTCTCTGCTTCTTCCTTAGCCTTTTCTTCCGCGACTTTCGCCTGATAGAGCTCAGAAGCATCCTTGATGGCTTCCACACAAGTATCAATAATCACTTTAATGGACTTTACGGCATCATCATTTGCAGCTATCGGATAATCAATATTTGACGGATCTCCGTTGGTATCCACAATAGCCACAACCGGGATTTTCAGTTTAACGGCTTCTTTGACAGCAATGGCATCATGGCACACGTCAATAACCACCACAACATCCGGAAGATGTTTCATATCTTTGATACCGTCGAGATTCTTGTGAAGTTTTTCTCCGGCACGGGCCATCAGAGCGACTTCTTTTTTCTTCAGTCCACCCTGGCTTTCGCTGTTGATTACTTCATCGATCTCGTGCATTTTACGCACAGATTTACGAATCGTTTCAATATTTGTAAGCGTACCGCCCATCCATCTTTCAGAGATGTAGTACATACCGGTGGCTTCCGCTGTTTCGCGAACGATCTGCTGAGCCTGGCGCTTGGTTCCCACAAACAGGATCTTGGAACCATTCATCACTTCGCGCTGCAGGAAGTTGCAGACATCGCTGATCTGACGAATTGTCTTGGTAAGGTCAATAATGGAAATACCGTTCTTGGAACCGTACACGAATTCTTTCATTTTGGGGTTCCAGCGTTTCGTCTGGTGACCGAAATGACACCCGGCCTCTAAAAGATCCTTCACTGTGACAGCCATTGTTTTGCCGCCTTTCTTCATTTTCGACGCTTTCAACCGGGTTTCTTTATATATGGTTCCCGGCAAGACGCCTTCATTGTTACGTATGTTTTCACAAGTCCCGGACATTCTCATAAAAACGGGATTTATTCTGTCATTCAAACAGAATCTCATGAAATAGAACTTTTCATAAAATACATCCTTTTCCCGGATCCGCAAGCAGTGTCTTCCAAAAAATTGGACTTTTTTACGTTTAAAAAACAAAACTTCCGGCCTGCTTCCTTATATCATCCTGTTTCATCTTTCATTCCGTTTTTCAGTCGATAAAAAAGGCGGAATCTGAAAAATTCCGCCTTTCTGTTAAATGAATAATAAGGATATGCTTGTTCCGCAAACCCATGCTATGCAGGCTGAAAAATAAATCAGCAGGTACCACTGTTCCGTGCAATACGAGCTGCAACTTCTTTTTCATAGGCATCCAGATCTGGAATCTGAATCTGGGCAACACCGCTCTTCATAGCAGCTTCCGCCACCATGCGGGCCACACGGGGAACCACACGGGAATCAAAGGGTTTCGGAATCACGAAGGTACTCTTCAGCGGACATTCTCCATCAAAAATACCTTCTGCAGCTTCCCGGGGATATGCTTTGCAAAGCGTCCTGTAAACATCTTCCGGCATTTTCTCACACACAATGGATGCAAGGGCACGAGATGCAGCAAGTTTCATAGCCTCATTGATGTCAGAAGCTCTTGTATCCAGCGCACCACGGAAAATACCGGGAAAACCAAGCACATTATTGACCTGATTGTAAAAGTCCGAACGGCCTGTTCCAACTACAGCAGCACCTGCAGACAGCGCCTTGTTCGGGAAAATTTCAGGCACCGGATTGGCCATAGCAAAAACAATGGCTCCTGGAGCCATGCTCCGGACCATATCCTCCGTAACTGCACCAGCCACAGAAACTCCGACAAATACATCTGCGCCTTTCATAGCATCCGCCAGAGTACGGGCGGAAGTTTCATGGGCAAAACGCTGTTTTTGAACGTTCAAATCTTTCCGTCCGGAATGAATGACACCTTTTGAATCGCAAAGAGTGAATTTGGAACGGTCCGCACCGGCTGAAACATAGTATTCGGCACAGGCAATTCCTGCCGCGCCAGCTCCATTCATCACGAAGCGGCAGTCCTCAATCTTTTTACCGACAACCTTCAGGGCATTCAGGATTCCGGAAAGGGAGATGATGGCTGTTCCATGCTGATCATC
>CASERY010000122.1 GCA_949290385.1 uncultured bacterium
CGCCTTTGTGTGCGAATGCACTGTCCCCGATAAAGGGCATGCGTGTATTGTGACGTACATTGGCCAGATCATCCACAAACAGACTGGTTTCCTTAAGAAGTTTGAGTTTTCCCGGAGGAAGGCAGGTGAAATGTGTTTTCAATTCCAGATTTGCAATGATGCTGCACAAATTTGTGTTTCCGCTTCTTTCGCCGAAACCATTGATGGTTCCCTGTACAAGGGAAGCCCCGTTGCGAACTGCCATAATGCTGTTGGCAACGGCCAGTTCAGAATCATTGTGACAGTGAATGCCGACAGAAACATTGCCCGGAAGAGCCTGACGAACAGCCTGGCAGATGGCCTGGATTTCAATAGGCATGGTTCCTCCGTTTGTATCACAGAGCGTTACATTGGATGCTCCTGCGGAAGCTGCAGCCTGGAGGGTGGCAAGAGCATATTCAGGATTGTCCTTGTAACCGTCGAAAAAATGTTCCGCGTCAAAAACAACTTCTTTCCCATGATCCGCCAGGAATTTGCAGGACTCTGAAATCATAGCGAGATTTTCATCTGCAGAAACTTTAAGTACTTCAGTAACATGGAGCATCCATGTCTTTCCGAAGATGGCGGTGACAGGGGTTTCCGCCTCAAGCAACGCAAGCAGATTGCTGTCTTCTTCAGTGTGGCAGCTGGCTCTTCGAGTACTTCCGAATGCACTGATTTTTGCATACTTCAACGGAATATGGCGTACTTCCTGAAAAAATTCCATATCTTTGGGATTGGAAAGCGGCCAGCCGCCCTCAATATAAGAAATTCCCAAGTCATCAAGCTTTTGTACAAGACGAATTTTATCCGCCTTGGAGAATGAAATTTTTTCGGCCTGCGTTCCATCCCGGAGCGTTGTGTCGTAGATAAAAACTTGATTGGGATTCATTGTAAAACACCTTGTTGAAAAGAATTACTATAGACAGACTGGCATGTATCGGAACCAGTCTGCCATTCTGGAATATACTGCAGATCCGGAAAAAAGAAAAGCTTTGATTTTTAAAAACAGGAATTTTTTTTAGTTTTTTCTGAAAATAAAAAAGGTTTTTGGAGCATTAGAGAAAGATTTTATCCATCTCAAGCAACGTTATCTGGTCATTGGCTGCGAGTTTTTCTTCAGCTCTGTCCGGATCATCAAAGCGGAAGACCAGTGCAGCTTTTCCTGTGGCGGAAGCCGGACATGCATACATGTATTCCACATTGAGGCCTTCCTGGTCAATGATCTGAAGAATTTTTGCAAGACTTCCTGCCTGATGATTGACTTCCAGCACTACGACTTCATTGACTTTAACGGTATAGCCGTTGTCTTCCAGAAGTTCCTTGGCTTCTCTCCAGTTTTTCACAAGGATGCGGAGTACACCGAAAAATTTTGTGTCTGCAACAGAAAGCGCTTCCAGATTGATTGCATGATCTGCCAGAAGTTTGCAGGGGGCACTGAGGGCTCCGGGCTTGTTTTCGAGGAAAAGAGACAGCTGTTTGAATTTCATAACGGAAACTCCTTTTTTTGCGGTGGATGTGGATGGTACAGGTCTTAAATCATTGATACAGATGAATGATAGATAGAATCCGTTCCAGCGGGCATTTTTTTCAGTCATAGTTGAAGTGAAATATATGCGCCTGGCAATAAAAAACGGCAGCCGCCGGATGCGGACTGCCGTAAAAATTATTGAGCTGAATTCTGTTCGGTCTTTTGAAATATTGCAATATTCTGTTCTGCGATTTCTCCTTTGAAGTTTTCCCGGATGAGCTGAATCCAGAGATCATGGGGAAATTTCAGATAGGCATTCAATTTAGCCAGCATGGCTGTATTGATCATTTTAGAATTCCTGTCCTCCTCGGGAAGATCTTCAGGACGTATAATGATTGTATGCTCATTTAAAAACGGCTTGCATACCTCAATCTGATCGGAGGAAACAGCCACCAGATAATCCACCTCGTGTTCGGGGATCATGGGGCTCAGAACTTTTTTCCCGAACCGCACATCGCTGGAAACGGAACCGCCCCGCTGACTCATCCCATGCAGTTCACTCTTTTTGACATCATATCCCATGCGGAAAGCGGCTTCTGTGAGCATATCGGAAGCCCGGATAATGCCTTGTCCGCCGATTCCGGCAAAAAGCACATTGATATTTTTTTCGGAGTTTTCAGACATTTTCAGGCTCCCTTCTTGGCCAGTTTCGCAATTTTCTTCATTTCCAGAATACAGGATCTGCGCACAACGATAACACTGGTGTCATTCGAAGCCAGACGATCTTTGATCAACTGAATATATTCTGCATTCTGGGAAACAGGGTCGATAACATCCACATGGTCCACGCCGATGGATCTGCACAGGTCCTCCAGAATGAGTTTCGGAGCCGGAGTCATATCCATATGGCGGCCTGTTGCGGGATGTTCCTGAAGTCCGGTCATAGCGGTTGTAGAGTTATCAAGGATCAGGACCAGGTGTCCGGTTGCGGGCTTGTTGTAGACCATTTGGACAATGCCCGTGATTCCGCTGTGGACAAAGGTACTGTCTCCAATGACACTGACGACCCGGCGGGCGTCTTTCTCAGAGAGGGCACTTCTGAGGCCGAGACCAAGGCCGATGCTGGCCCCCATGCAGACAGAGCAGTCCATGGCATTGAATGGAGGAAGAACCCCTAGTGTGTAACATCCGATATCGCCGGAAACAATGCAGTTCAGATCCCGGAGAATTTCAAATGTTTTCCGGTGCGGACATCCAGGGCAGAGAGCCGGCGGTCTTCCGGGAGCTCCTTTTTCATCGGGGGAGGTATCGTGTGCAAGGAGTTTTCTGACGCGGCTTACGTTCAATTCTCCGTATTCGAAAACTTCATCTTTTGCATCAACAGGAATTCCGCAGGCTTTTACCGCTTCTTCAATAAAGCGTGTGCCTTCCTCCACAACAACGCATCTTTTGACGGATTCGGCAAAACGGCGGATTTTTTCTATGGGAAGAGGCCAGGTCATCCCGAGTTTCAGAACAGAGGCATCCGGTGCAGCCTCGCAGGAATGCTGATAGGCAACGCCGGAAGTAATGATTCCAAGATCACGGCTCCGGGAGATTTCCATATTGAAATCGGATGTTTCATTGAATTCCTGCAATTTGTGCATCGTGTTGACAACGCGGACATGAGCTTTTTTGGCAAAAGCAGGAATCATGACACTGCTCTGGACATTGCGGACATACTCGGGGGTTGTCTGTTCTTCAGGCGTCTTCCAGAGTGTTACAGGGGCGCGGGAATGACAGACCCGTGTAGTCATGCGGAGCATCACAGGCTGTCCGAATTTTTCAGAAAGTTCAAATGCTTTGATTGTAAAGTCATACGCTTCCTGGCTGTCTGCGGGTTCCAACATGGGCATCTGGGCGAATTTTGCGTAATTGCGGTTATCCTGTTCATTCTGGCTGGATGCAAGACCCGGATCGTCTGCCGATACCAGAATCAGTCCACCCCGTGTTCCGGTATAGGTGAGCGTGAACAGTGGATCCGCAGCCACATTGACACCTACATGTTTCATTGTGATGATGGAACGGGATCCGGCAAATGCTGTACCGATGCCGACTTCCAAGGCTACTTTTTCATTAGGCGCCCACTGGGCTTTTCCGCCCAGAGAGGAAAGTGTTTCAAGAATTTCAGTAGAAGGAGTTCCCGGATAACCGATTCCCAGTTTTACTGCGGCAGCGAATGCGCCGTGTGCGACAGCTTCATCGCCGCTTAAAATGATTCTTTTCTATGCCATAATACGGTCTTTCGAGATTGGAAATTTGATAATTTGAATATATGAATTACAGATGCCAATGTAACACGGATATCCGGGAAAGTCAACGTCCGGGAAATCTCTTTTCTCAGGTTTTGTGCAATGAACCGGAAAATGTGTCTGTGAACTTTGTGGTTTTGCGGCTTGACGGCAGAATCATTTTTCTTGACAAGGAATCCGCAAATATTTTTTCTTTTTGTCTGTTCTTATGTTTTATACCATTTGGGCATTCCCTGTGCGCGTTTCAGCGCAACCTCTTCCTGACGGATTTTTCTGATTTCCGGGCGGTTGCTGATAAGCCCGGGGTCCCGGTACGGGATCCCGGCCGTGGATTTTTCTGCAATAAGCATGTCTTTTTCCGGCAGGGGCTGAAGGTCGTGTATTTCTATGAGGGAGGCCACAGTTCCGCCGCGCTTTCTTCCGAAGGGCTCGGAGAGATAAATATGAAAATGGGCTTCCAGAAGGGCTCCGTAGAAGGGATAGGCGGAGGAGTAAGCTGCGATTCTTCCAGTTTTTTTGAGAACGCGCTTCAGCTGCAGGATAAAATCAAGGGTCCAGAGTTCCGGATTGGCGTCTGGGGAAAAGGCATCGAGGAATATGAGGTCGAAGAAATGGTCCGGAAGAGTCTGAACGGATTGTCTGGCATCTCCTGCAGTTAGTCGGACTTCTGCTGAGTCTGACTGGTAGAAACCGTTTTTTTTCAGTGCCTGAATGATTGGCGTTTGGGATGTTTCCGGAAGAGAAAGGGCAGCATCCAGCACCTGAAGATCCGCCTCCAGTGAGGTTATGGAAAGAAAACCTCTACTGACGGATTCGGCGGCAGATACGGCGGCACACGCATTGCATCCAAGGCCGAAGCCTACATCCAGCAGATGGACAGAAGATTGATTTTCAAGAAGTTCATTGAGCCTGCCCGGTTCAATATACTTTTTTAGAGACTCTGTCCGGGCGCCTGCGACAGAATGGAAATGCTGACGATACTGTGGATGATACAGTGTGTAGGATCCATCTTCTGTCCGGCATGGTTGGAATCGGGAGGATCCCCCGGAAGCAGAATTTTTTTCAGAATCCGGATGTTGCCGGGACTGAAACATCTGCTGAAACATCTCCAAGAATTGGCCTTTTTTCATCCACCATTTAGGAGCAATGATCTGTTCCTCGGGAGCCTCTGCGGAGAGACGCATCAGGAGCATGGATTCCGGCAGAATGCTGATGACGTCTGACAATGCTTCGGCATATTCATATTCATTCAGAGCCTGAACAAGTCCCTGACGGTACATGGAGGCCATAGCGGTTTTTTTGAGAATCAGAAGATTGTGGATTTTTACGGCCTGAAAGGGGAGCTGTGCAATTTTTTCTGCAGTTTCGCAGAAGTCTTTCCGTGTTTCCCCGGGGAGCCCGAGAATCAGATGTGCCGCAGTGCGTATGCCATGCTGATGAAGACGTGTGACAGCGGATACTGTACAGGCAAAATTGTGTCCACGATGTATTGCTTGAAGTGTTTCGTCTTTAGCCGTCTGAACACCGAGTTCAATCCAGACTTCATATTTTTTATTGAGTTCCTGAAGAAGCTGGATGCAGTCATCCGGAAGACAGTCCGGACGTGTTGCAATGATAAGCACTTTAAAATCAGCCAGAGCCAGAGCTTCCTCATAGACTCTTTTCAGGGTTCCGGTATCAGCATTGGTCCCCGTGAAGGCCTGAAAATAAGCAATGTAAGGTGGTTCCGCATGATATCTTCTTCTTGCATAGCTGATTCCTTCCTGCACCTGTTGCGGAATATTCATTCCTGCATGGAGATGTCTGGCCCTTGCTCCGGATTCAGCACAGAAAGCACATCCGCCACTTCCGTCGCTGGCTCGGTGCGGACAGGAGAAGCCGGGATCCAGAGGAATCCGTTGAAGAGGGTGTCCATATTTTTCAGTAAGATAGTCCTTGAAAAAATGAAGTTGTTTCATATTCTCTTTTATACGCGTTTACCCAATCTTCGTTTTCATAATAGAATGGATCCATTTGAAAAACAACAGGTCGTTCATGACGTGCTTCAACGGGCAAGCTCCTCCTGGGCCGCATGAAGAATTTCCACTGCTGTGGCAGTCCCGTGCGGAGAACGGAAAACAGAAGTTCCAGCCACAATGCAATTGGCGCCGGCTCTGGCTGCCTGGCGGACATTTTCTTCTCCGAGTCCGCCGTCCACCTGGATATGCGGGCGGTGGAAAGCGAAGGTCTGCTGTTTAAAGTAATGATGCAGAAATTCCACCTTTTTCAGCTGTTCCGGCATGAATGACTGACCTCCAAAGCCGGGTTCCACGGTCATGACGAGAACAAGCTCAATTTGCGGAAGCCATGGAAGAAGTGTTTCCACAGATGTTCCCGGTTTCAGGGTAATACCGGCAGAACAGCCGCAACTGTGAATCGCCTGAATTGTTTTCTGAATATCGCTGGAACACTCTACATGAAAGGTAATGTGATCGGCTCCGGCCTTGCTGAATGCTTCAATATAGTTCAGAGGATCCGTCATCATGAGATGAACATCAAATGGAAGCTCTGTATGCTTGCGGAGACAGGCGATCAGTCCGGGTCCTATGGAGAGATTCGGCACAAAATGAGCGTCCATAACGTCCAGGTGGACCATATCGGCTCCAGCTTCCTGAATTTTGTGTATTTCATGGCCGAGGTCGGCAAAGTCTGCCGCAAGAACCGATGGGGATACGAGAAGTTTTCCAGAGGAAAGAAGACTGAGAGGATGTTTCTGATTCATTTTTGAATCTCCTGTGCAGAAGCGGTATTTTCTGTGCTGGTCTGGATTTTTCCCGGTTCATGTACAGACTGTGGATGCTCCCAGGAACGATTGCAGTCCAGCCATCTGCGGTGAGCCCAGAGCCACTGTTCGGGATACCTGCGGACAACCTGTTCAATATGATCTGTGTACATTTGTGCAATAGCCTGAATATCCTTGTGCTTGTCTCCGGTGGGCGTATAGGTGAATTCTCCATCACAGTGATATTCAAAATGAAAACTGTTATCCAGGCGGATCATATAAGGCATTGCGATAGGCGTTCCTGTTTTCAGATGAAGCAGCGCAGGGGTTGCATGAGCTCTTGCGGGGTGTCCGAAAAAGGTTACTTCAACGCCTTCCGTGTGGTTGGCATGTTGATCTGCCACGATGGTGATATTCTGTCCTTCCTTGTGAGCGAGAAGCAGGGGACGGAGACCTTTTTCCTTGGAGATTGTTTTATGACGGAATCTGGCCCGATGACTGTAAATATAGTTGC
>CASERY010000123.1 GCA_949290385.1 uncultured bacterium
TCCGGAAAACTTCCATTCGGGGTGTTTGACCGGGCTAAAGCTGAAAAGGGATTGCCGGAAGTTGCCTGTGTTCCGGGCAACGCAATTGCCGAACCGGATGCTTCTGATTATTATGAACGCATTAAAAAAAGTCGTCTGCACAGAGCCTCACTCCGGAAGTATTTTCTGGAAAGTTCCCGGGGCTGCTGGAAAGGTCAGAAACAGCATTGCAGTTTTTGCGGCTTGAATGGACAGCGGGTCGTCTACCGCTGCAAGAATCCAGATCGGGTACTGGCGGAACTGCGTCGTGGCTACTATGAATTTGGAGCCCGGATTTTCCTGACAGCAGATACTGTGCTGGATTTGAATACCATGCGGAATGTCCTGAAAACATTCGGAAAAGAAGCCCCGGATGCCGTAATCAGTTATGAGACGGTTTCTACTCTGACTGAAGAGCAGGTACGTTTTCTAGCAGACTGCGGAGTCATGGTGATTCAGAGCGGAATCGAAACCCTGCATCCACGACATATCCGGTTGCTGAACAAAGGAAATAATACTCTTTCGAGCATTGCATTGTTGAAGTTCACGCTGGAGAACCGGGTTCAAGTTTTGTGGAACATGCTTAGCGGCATTCCCGGCGATACCCCGGAAGAATATCGTTGGGTGAAGGAGCTGGTACCGAAAATATGTCATTTGCCCGGACCAAACTGGGGGGCAATCCGTTTTGACCGTTTCAGTCTGTACTGGAAAGATCCGGAACGTTTTGGATTGAAACTGGTCCCCATGAAATGCTACAGCATTTTAATGCCGGAGAAATCAGTTTGTCTGGACCGTTGGGCACTCTTTTATGATAACATTAATCCTGCCGCACGAACCAGTCAGACAGAGATTGCCGATGTACGCAAGGCGGTTGATGAATGGTACCACGATTCTCATCCGGCAAAATATCATCTGGAATTTACGGCTCCGGACAGACTCCGTGATACTCGGCCCTGTGCAATGGTGCCGGAATATACTCTCTCTCCTGAAGAGCAGGCTGTTTTACAGGCGGCACGTTCTCCGGTGGATCGGACTCTTGTTGAAACTCTGCCTGGAAATCCGGTGTAGACAATTGAAAAAATGAAAAAGTACGGGTATCTTATCGAAGTGGATGGACGGATACTGGCTCTGCCGCTGATTCCGCCATCCGAGGAGAGAATTACCAAAAGCCGCATACGCTACCGCAGTCTTTTCCGGGGGCAGACACTTCCGTCTGTTCCTGCATCTTGGGAAGACTGTTCTTTCGTACAGATTGATTAGAAGCAGGGGCTGGAATGAACAGAAATCTCTTTCGCAAAAACGCAATGCTGAAAGCTGCATCACCCTTTGAGTTGAAACAGCTTGTCTCTATTTTTAATGGTCGGGAAGCTTTGGCGCTGCTCATGCTTGGAATTACGGTTATTGCAGCGCTGGTATGGGGAATTTTCGGCGTGATTTATGAGCGTGTCAGCGGAAACGGCATTGTAATGCTTCAAAGCCAGTTCGATACAATTCAGGCTCCTGCAGGCGGAGTGCTGATTTCCTTTGATCTTGAAAATGGAGATTTTGTCCAGCGCGGTCAGATGGTGGGCCGGCTGTTTTCCTTTTCGGATTTGGAAAACCTGCGGGAGAGTTACGAAAAACTGAAAATGCTGCAGGAACATCTTCAGACCGTGAGGAAATTTGCCGATACATTGAGAGAGGGTAAGAAAAACCATTTTCAGAAAAGTTCTGAAGTGTTGGACAAAACCATCCACCGGTTGGATAAAGAATTGGCATGGCTTGAAAATTATGTGAATTCAGGAAAGAACCTTTCTGAACGCGGTGTGGTTTCTCAGTTGCAGTGGCACGAAGACCAGGAGAAATTTCATACAAAACAGAAAACCCGTGCGGATTATCTGCTGTAGAAATTGGAAGAGGAGAATACCCTTTCTGAAGCGGATTTCACCTTGGCCAAGGAGGTCATGACTGTGGAAGATGAGGTGAAAACCGCTTTGTTCGAGGTAAGGCTCCTGCGCAACAAACTTGAATACAATTCCCGTATTATCAGCACCCGTTCGGGAACTGTAACCAGTGTTAATTATACCCCGGGTTCTATTGTTCCCGCAGAGGCCAGTCTGGCCAGTCTGATTGATCTGGATGATTAGAGTGATGAAACCTGGGAGCTGTATGCTTATTTTTCCGTGGCAGACAGCAAGAAAATCCGTCCGGGAATGAGCGTGATTGTGACTCCTTCTTCTGTGAAAGCAGAACGTGATGGCTCTATCCGGGGTACTGTTACACATGTGGGAACCTATATTCTGCCGGTTGAATCCATTGACCACACTTTCCGCAATACTGCATTTGCCCAGTATCTGTTGACACAATGTGCCAATATGCCTGTTGAAGTGCGTATTCTGCTTTCGCGGGATAGCAGTTCTCCCAACGGGTTCCGCTGGACTTCCGGCAGCGGCCCGGAAATTGAAATCAGCGCAGGAACGCTTTGTGCAGCCAGTGTAATTGTGGACAAAGAACCGCCATTGGAGCTGGTTTTCTCCGGATTGCGTAAATTTATGTTCGGCCGTGGAGTCATGGAAGAGTTTCAGCTGAAAAACGCCCGCACAGGCCTGGAGACCGCCAACTGATGCGCTTCTGGAAGAAACAAGTTGAATGCCCGATGACTCTGCAGATGGAAGCTGCAGAGTGCGGAGCTGCGGCATTGTCCATGGTAATGGCCTATTACGGAGCTGTTGTGCCGCTGGAGCGCCTGCGGGATGAATGCGGAGTTTCACGTGATGGCAGCAAAGCATCCAGCCTGCTAAAAGTCGCCCGCAGTTATCATTTCAAAGCACAGGGATACCGGGAGGAGGAACTTAGCTCATTAGAGCGTCATACCTTGCCGCTGATCCTTTTCTGGAATTTCAATCATTTTGTCGTTTATACAGGCCGCAAAGGGCGCAAATACTGCATCAATGATCCGGCTGTCGGCCCCCGGTTGGTGGATGAGAAGGAGATGGATGAGTCTTTTAGCGGAGTTCTGCTGGAAATTGTGCCGGGAGAAGGGTTTGAGAGGTTCGGGAAAACCCCGTCGTTCGCAGGTGCTTTATGGCGGAGACTGGAAGGATGCAGAGGAACGTTTTTTCTCCTGGTGCTGACAGGGCTTCTGCTGGTTCCGGGAAACTTGCTGACACCGAATCTGTCAAAGATTTTTGTCGACAATTTTATGATTGACCGCTTTTATAACTGGGGAACCCCGCTGATTACGCTGGCTCTTCTTACGTTGCTGGTCACTCTTTTTCTTACATGGATTCAGTGCAATAGTCTGGTTCGTCTGAATCTCAAAGTGGCGCTGACCGGATCTGCGGCTTTTCTGTACCGAGTCCTGCATTTGCCTGTAAGTTTTTTTTAGAGCAGGCAAAGTGGAGAACTGGCTACCCGTGTGCAGCTGAATGACCGGGTTGCATCATTCCTTTCGGAACAGCTGGCGGCAAATCTGCTGAGTTTAATTACGATTTTCTTCTATGCCTTTGTGATGTTCTGCTACGATGCTGTACTGGGGACTCTGGCTGCTGCAATGGGGGCGATAGTGCTTCTGCTGCTGCAACACAAGCTCAAGTCACGGAAACTTCTTGGACAGAGCATTCAACTGGATACCGGTATGCTTTATGGAACCAGCGTATCCGGGATCATGCTGATTGAAACGCTGAAGGCCTCCGGAGGAGAAAACGACTTCTTTTCCAGCTGGAGCGGATTCCAGGCAAGAAGTCTGCTCGGACGGCAGAAACTGGAGGCATCCACGGTGCTGATTGGAACATTCCCGAACAGCGTACAGAAAATTACCGTTTCACTGGTTACAGGGCTGGGAGCACTCCGGATTCTTGCCGGAAGCATGACCGGAGGAGCCTATCTTGTTTTTCAGCTGATTCTCGGCTATTTTTTTGCCCCTCTGGAACAACTTGTGAACCTGGGAAATTCTCTGCAGGAAATTGATGCCGGACTGAAAAGGCTGGATGACGTGATGAGCTGTAAAGAGGATGTATATTGTGAACAGGTCCCATCGGATCCGGCACGGGAACCTGTCCCTAAACTGGAAGGCCGCTTGGAAATCAGGAATTTGACCTTTGGTTACAATCCAACGGCTGAGCCCGTTCTGCGCGGATTCAATCTGACAGTGAACCCAGGAGAGCGGATTGCAATTGTGGGGCCTTCCGGATCCGGCAAGTCAACGGTGGCGAAGTTGATTTCTGGACTTTATCGGCCATGGGAGGGGGAAATCATGTTAGACGGAAAGCAGCGGGAGTATTATTCCCATACAGAGTTGTTTAATTCCTTTGCAATGGTGGATCAGGATATATTCCTGTTCCGGGGAACAATTTATGACAATTTGACAATGTTCGATCATTCTGTGCCGATTGCAGACGTGGAACGTGCCGCACGAGATGCATGTATTCATGATCAGATTGCAGCGCGCAGTTTTGGATATTTCGGTGTTATAGGCGAGGGTGGCGGGAATTTCAGCGGAGGAGAACGCCAGCGTCTGGAAATTGCCCGGGCTCTGGTATCGAACCCATCGCTTCTTCTGCTGGATGAGGCCACCAGTGCACTGGATGCGGAAACGGAACTGAAGATTGACAGAAATCTGCGTCGCCGCGGCTGCAGCAGCGTCATTATTGCGCACCGCCTCAGCACTATTCGTGATGCCGATAGAATTGTAGTGCTGGACCATGGCGTTATCGCAGAATCCGGAACCCATGATGAACTGATTGAGAAGGACGGATTTTATGCCCGTCTGATTTCTGACCTTTGAGGGACCATGAAAATAGACAGAATTGAACAATTGCTGAACTCTGTTGCAACTGGAGTGTATACTTTTTCCGGAAGGGGAATCCCTCTGGATGATCCGGAAAGCTGCTGGGTGGTGCTGTCCGGTGCTGTGGACCTCTTTTCTGTACGGATGGAGTCCGGAGGAACTGCCGGTGCCCGTCTGCCTGCCGGGCTTCGAGACTGTCCTTTGTACAGTGTGATTCCAGGTGTGGCTGCGGCAGAGGATGGAAACGGTCGAAGAATTCTGCTTGCGGTGGCTCTTCCCGGAACCCGGTGTGTAAGAATCCCTTCTGCCGTCATGGAGCGACTCTGCAGGCGTGATCCTGAAATGGCGGCTTTCCGCCGGGAGGGATTGAAACTGTGGCTGGAAAGTTTCGGGGAAACTCCTCAGAATGATTCTGATATTGAAATGCAGGCGGAACTGTTGTGCCGGGCTTTGCCCGAGCGCTGTACGGCGTCAGCCAGACGGCAGTATGAACAGGAGCGTGAAAGGCTTCAGGCAAAACTGAATGGACGGGATGAGATTCGCAGAAATGCTCTGAAATGGATTTGCGGAGTCTTGCGTCCGAAGACACGCTATAAACTGCCTCCCAGAAGTGGAGATGCTCTGTTTGATGCATGTGCGGCGGCAGGAAGCGCAGCCGGCATGGAACTGCGTAATCCTGGCAGACATTTTTTCAGCGGAGATGAATCTGGAGAAGAGCGGATTCGGCGTATTTGCGATTATAACCATATCCGCTGTCGCAAAATGCAACTGGAACAAAATTGGGAACTTCAGGATTTTGTCCCTTTTGTTACTTTCAGGAAGGGAAGCGGAGAGCCGGTGGCATTGCTGGGGCGCAGCGGAGATGAAGCACGTCTGTATGATCCAGCTAAGGGTGAACATCCGCAGGCTGTGACCGGCCATGATGCAGAAGGTCTGGAAGAGTATGGATGGTGTTTTTATGTTCCATTTCCACCTGGAAAAATTACGCCGGTTCGTCTGTTGAAAATGGCTTTTCATGGATCAAGAAGCGATTTTTCTGTGCTGGTATGGTTGCTGCTGTTTGGATCTTTGTTGAGCATGGCGGTTCCGATTATCAACGGGGTGATTTTCGGGTCCGTTATTCCTATGGCAGACAGAAGTCTGCTTATGCAGCTTTTTGGCATTTCTTTGCTGTTTGCTGTGACACAGGGAGTTTTTGAGTATGTGGAGTCGATTGCACTTTTACGAATCCTTGTCCGGGCGGAATACACGCTCCAGGCGGCTGTTTGGGACAGGCTGTTGAATCTGCCGGCCCGTTTCTTCCGTTCCTTCAGTACTGGAGACCTCAGCACACGGAGCCTTGGAATCATGCAGATAGGTGAAATTCTGTCTGTTTCTACGGTGAAGTCTGTTGCTGCTGGATTTTTTTGCTTTCCGTCGCTGATTCTGATGCTGTACTATGACCTGCTGCTGGGAGTGATTCTGTTCCTGATTTTGCTCCTGGTGCTGATTCTTTTTGCGGTTGTAGCTGTCCTCATGATGCGTCGGCATACACGGATTCTGGAAGAGGAGGGACAGCTCAACGGAGATTTGGTTCAGTTTTTCAGCGGTATTTCAAAAATCAGAACTGCAGGAGCGGAAGATGCCGCATTTGCGCACTGGGCTGAACGATTCAGCCGAAAAAAATGTATTTACCGTTCTTTCGCAAACTGCCGCAGTTTTGCAACGGTTGTAAATGCTGTGATTCCGGTCGTTTCCATTGGTACTGTGATTGCAATCGTCACATGGCAGTACTTTCATGCGGAGGATGCAAAGTCTTTAATCAGTTCAGCGGATTTTGTCAGTTTTGTGTCGGCGCTTGGGATCGTGAGTTCTGCTGTCGGACAAATGATTATGGCTTTGATTTCAGCTGTCAGTGCAATTCCGGTTTACCGGCGGCTCCGTCCGATTCTGCACGCTGAGCCTGAAAATGATGCGGCCAAGCCGCCTCCAGGAAAACTTTCCGGGGCTATTGAAGTTCGGAATGTATCATTTCGTTATGGCCCGGACCAGCCTCAGATTCTTTCGGGATTGTCTATGCATGTGGATCCCGGCGAGTTCGTAGCGGTGGTAGGAGAGTCCGGATCCGGAAAATCCACGTTGTTGCGGCTTCTGCTCGGGTTTGAGACTCCAGGAAGTGGAAGTATTGCCTATGATGGACAGGATGTGAGTCACGTGAACTTGCAGGTGCTGCGTTCAAGACTTGGGGTGGTTCTGCAGGACAGTCGTCTGCTGCCGGATACAGTGCTGCGCAATATTATAGGCCATTCGGAAAAACTGACGGTGGAGGATGCTTGGGAAGCTGCAAAACTTGCCGGCTGTGAACGGGATATCCGGGAAATGCCTATGGGAATGTATACGATGCTTTCTGCCGGAGGCGGATCCATCTCGGGCGGACAGAGACAGCGCATTTTAATCGCCAGAGCTTTGGCGAAAAAACCGGCAGTTCTGCTTTTTGACGAAGCTACAAGTGCGCTGGATAATGAAACTCAGTCCGCTGTGAGTGCCGGTCTGGAGCGTCTTAAAGTTTCTCGCCTGCTGATAGCTCACAGGCTGAGCACCGTAATGAATGCAGACCGGATTTATGTCTTGCGCAACGGTCATATGACTGAATGCGGAACTTTCCGGGAGCTGATGGAACAAGACGGTTTTTTCGCACAGCTTGCCAGACGACAGCTTGCTAAAACCGCGACGGAACCAACAGAAGGAAAAAGAGATATGTATGGCTTTTCCTGCTGCTGCTTGCAGGTGTGATTGTGGTTTGTTTTCATGCAGAATTCGGAAGATTTCTGATCCGCAATTTTAAAGCGACTTTTGGAGAAGTCCTTCATCCCAACACAACGGTCCAGCGGGAACAGTATTTGAAGAAGCATCCCAAAATTCTGAATATAGCTGTTTTCGGCCCATGGGAGTATTACAGATCGCGGGGATTTATTCTGAAGGAGGCCATTCAGCTTGCATTTGATGAAGTCAATGCAGGAGGAGGGGTCCTTGGACGCACACTCAATCCTGTATGGGTGGACAATAACAATTACAGTGCAACGGCTCAGGAACAGGTTGAAAAACTCGTTGCAGATCCATCGATTTTTGCGGTTATCGGACCGGTTACGTCTGGACGGGTGCTATTGTTTAATTCTCTGTTTGGCGATGCCGGAATGCTGGAAGTAGCTCCGCTGGCACAATGCGACAGAATTAACCGTGAACAGTCCAACACTCTTCTGTTCATGCCGATTGCTTCAGATTTGATGGAAAGCCGTGCTCTTGCAGAATGGGCTGTTAAAAACGAGCGGAACAACTTCCTGATCCTGAATGATGACAGCCGCTTTCCTATGAGTTATGGAAGCTGTGTGGAATCCTCATTTTTTGAAAGGGATTTGCAGGTCTACGGACGTGTTCTTTTTGATCAGAGCAGTCAGAAGAATTATATTCGGGACCAGGTTTTGCAATATCTGGACTATTTCCCGGTCCAGAACATTATTTACTTGAGCCGGACTGGAGATGATGTGGATTATGGCGATCTGGCTGAATGGATTACTGCACGAATTCCAGACGCAGCATTTTATTTTAATGAGTTTACAACACTTGACCGGATGTTGAAATTTAAGGTCGACAAAAGCCGTATTTTTATGCCGGCATCCATTCCACTGAATGAAAAAAATTGCTCTGGACTTCGTAAATTTTTAAAAATTGAAGGATATGAGCGGGATTTTCTGTCCTTGATTGTTTATCGTTCCGTACATATTTTTGCAGACGCAATTCGAAAGACTGGAACGTTGAATTCTGACAGTATTGCAGAGACTATGCGTACAGAAACCATGGATACTCCCTTGGGACCATTTCATTTTTCAACCCATGGATTTGAGTCCGATGCATCTCTGGAGATCCTTTCTCTTGAAGAACTTGAGAGAAAATGGAATGAGATAGAATCTGAGGAAGACTGATGACTTTTTGATGACGATTCCGCTAAGCCGGGTAAACAGAATAAGAAATGCAGAATATCCAATGGAAGTTTTTTTTACAGGTTTTTACTAAGAGGCGAGAAGGTGGGGCGTATTCCTTTTTTGGGTGAAATCTTTTTTATGATGTTTTTACAAAATCCTGCTTATGAGAATATTTGCCTGAAATAAAAAGCTCAAAAGGACAGAAGAGACCTGAAGAGAGGACGTTTACAGGAAGAGTTGGTTGTTGATACGAGACAGAATTTATTTCATCCTGAAGTTCATCAAGAAGATTATTTTTAGACCGGAATCTTGAAGATAGATCCTCTTTTTTAAAAGAATTTTTTTATACTGAAATGGCTTATAAGGAACGCAGTATCGGATTTAAAAAGATTGCCTGACATTCTGTTGAAGGAGTGAGTAGTGATTCTCTGGCGCAATTAATGGAGCAAGAATTGAATAAGAAAGAATATGCAGGAGGGATATAAAAAATGTCTGTCGAATGTAGATACCTTTTTATACAATTTATATGCAGATACAATTTTCCCCCTGAGATCCAGCCAGATCTGGAACGAATTCATTCATATGAATTTATTGGTAGCCATAATTGACGAGATTCATTTTCAAAAGCTGTTAGGAGAAATGAGATACCATGCAGCATGTTCTGCGGCAAGTCTTTTCCAGGATTTTCTATTGAGCCACCTATGTTGCCGAGTTTAAGGACAGGTCAGCTTTAAACAAATAGATTGATTGTTTAGCATATTTTTTTTAGCAATTTAGAATGCTTAGCCATTTTTATTGCAGGGAATGATGTTTGTTTTTAAGAATTATTTTTTCTTGAATCAGAAAAGATTCAGAAAGATCAGGCTATGAAATGTTTTTTGTATGTAAAAAACACATGAATCTGTAAAGAAAATGAAAAGATAAAGAAATTTTAAAAAATATGCTAAAATAATAGCAAAAACAAATTGAAAAAGATCTTTCTCATGCTATAATATAAATGGATTGATTTTTGAGATTAGAGAAAGGATAGCTTGATGAGATCGATGAAAGTGTCGAATTAGCCAACGATTCGCAGGATGCCGTCCTATCTGCACAAGCTTCTGAAAATGAGAATGGAAGGACGTACCCATATCTCTTCCTCAGAGCTTGCTGACTACATGAGCATTGAGTGGATTGTCGTGCGTCGGGATATTGCGTTGACCGGAATAAAAGGACAGCGTCGTGTTGGATATAACATCAATGAACTGATTCAGTATATCAGAGAATATATTGGCTGGACAAAGCCTATGACTGCAACATTAATTGGAGCCGGTGCATTGGGATCAGCGATTCTCGGACATGATGATTTTCGGCGTTATGGTCTTCAAATTGAATCTGTGTTTGATTGTGATACCGATAAAATCGGCAAAGAAATTCACGGTCATGAAATTTATGACATTGCCACGATTCGGACTCGTTTAAAGATTAATCTGCCTAAAATTGCTGTTTTGTGCGTCAGTAATTCATCTGCTCAGTTGATTGCGGATCAGCTGGTTTCACTTGGCATAAAATTTATCTGGAATTTTGCCAGTACCTGCTTGAAGGTTCCACCTGGAGTTGTTGTGCAGCGGGAGGTTCTTGCGGGAGGACTGGCTATGCTTGGAGTGAAGATCAAAAATTAGGAATCATAGCATCCTATTGAAATTGAAGAATAACAATATGGTCTAATTTTTTAGACTGTTTCCACATAGTAAGCACTTGAGATTTCCGTAAGAGCCAAGAGAACTTTGATAGTACGGCTGTCGCGAGAGATTGTATATCGTACAGACCTGCACCAGAAAACAAAATATCCGGTTTTAGGGGGGGGAGTCCGGCTGTTTTTTAGGGTTTTGCTTGAGCGACATAAGTAAGTTTGTACAAAATATCCTGCTGTGGATAAAAGTAGTCTTTTCCCTTTTACTGCTGCTAAGCTATTTGCAGTGCTGAATATATGGCCATGAATAAGATAAAAACAACTGCTTTTTAATTTTTTCTGGTTTATTTAGCATTGAATTTGATCTGCATCTTAGATGGACTACAAGTTATAATGCTTGTTCTACGTTTGATGGAGACAACAGGGAAGGGGGGACAGAAATTTTTAGAGTAGGAAAGGGAATTTATAATAAAAACATAGGGGGCGGGAATTGTTACGGTTTGAGTCTTTGGGTTTATTTTAGCTTGGTTATGAACGGAAGGGTGGATGT
This sequence comes from uncultured bacterium, assembly GCA_949290385.1. GTDB lineage: Bacteria > Verrucomicrobiota > Lentisphaeria > Victivallales > UBA1829 > CASERY01. The sequence goes on from CASERY010000123.1 coordinate 10,968, forward strand.
TTTTTGAACTTATAGATTGTGAATGGTTTCTGTATAGATTCATTTGATAATAGAATTTTATTAGTTCTCTGCTGGAAAATCGATCTAAAATAAATCTCCGCTGAGCCCCTGATCTTTTCTGGAGATGTAAAATACAGGTATTTCAATAAAGAAGATGGATATTGAAGTATAAAAAATGAATCTTTTTAGAAAACAGACTTGCTTTTTTTTCAGAATATATTATTGTAAGATCATCTGATTTCGGGGTATAGCGCAGCGGCTAGCGCGTTTGGTTTGGGACCAAAATGTCGGGAGTTCGAATCTCCCTACCCCGACCATTTTGAAAAATCTCCGCCGACCGGATCTCTGGTCGGCTTTTTCGTTTTTGGGGCTGATTTTGAGGCTGAATTGGTCCATTTGCAGTACCGGAGAGAATCCACTGTTTTCGCATTTTCCTCTGTGTTTTCGATGATCTCCCGACAAATTCTCCGGTGGTAGAGCTCGCAGGCTTTTCGATTGGAGAGGCAAAAGATATTGAATGGAAAAAGTTTTTCATCGAAAAGAAAAAAACTCCTGTTCAAAAAGTGAATCCAGTATCCCAAAATCAATAGAATCAGTGAAATTTCGAAGCAGGGCAAAGTTCATTTCATATCCTATGAAGAGACAATGCCCATCCAGAAGCTGATCGATTTTATGAAGCTCATCATTTCCCGCAATGGGGGAATTTTTTCTTGATTCTGGATAATCTTCGCGTTCATCTCAGAAAATTCTTGGATGATTTCCTATATGAAGAGGCCGCTTTTATCCATTTATTTTCTACCTGACCAGCTAGAGTAGAGGCTCGACTTAAATCCAAATGAATATTTGAATCGAGATCTGAAGGCAACTCTAAAACCTCAAGCCTTAGGAAAAGACAAGAGATAAGAAAAAAGGAATATTCAAAATCATATATCATGGACTTAATTTCGTTCTAGTCCCATCATATTGCAAAACAGTTTATGCTGAAAGAACACTATATGTAAGTTACGTTAATTGCCTGAACAATAGGAATGAAATAGAATGCTCATTGAAATGACTAGGGGGGGGTTAGGGGTTTGTTAATGTATACGGTGTTTTTTTATCTACTGTTATTTAAAAATTAATTTAAATGATATCATGAAGTATCAGGCCGTTCATTTCCTTTTACACTTTAATTTTAGAGAGCCCTGGGAAACTGGGAAGTTTGAATCTCTATGAGATATAAGAATTCGTGGATCGATATGATATGTACTGTTGAGACATTTACTTTGGTATTTGCAATTGGTAGACAATGAGATATAGTAGTCATCAGAAGTTGTTTTTATCTCGGTCTTCCAATAAAAAATTGTGCAGAGAAGGGAGAAGTGCAATGGATAATCAAAGAACAGCAAAGTTTGCAGCATAGCGAATTGCAAAGACGGTATTTCTTGTTCTGGAAAGTTGGTTTTATCTAATTTTGCTGGGCATCGCAGCAAGCTACTTCTATCAATGTGATTGCCTGTTGTTTGGTCCGGAACAGATTGTGGGGGCTCAGAACGTCCACTATGTGGATAATGGAGGTTTTTATTATACCAATCCGTCGGCAATACTTTTTCGTCATGTCATTTATATTCTATTGATTTAGGCCATGACCTGGATCCTCGCCGCAGTTTGTGAATCCTCCTGGCGGCATTTATTCCACAGTTCAACCAGGTTTGTGAAAAATGTCCGACGATTGCTGTTTGCCTGTGTCTTTACTGGCATTTTCATTGGAATCGGTGCTGGAGTCCTTTTTGTGGGCATCTTATAAGGATACGCAATCAAACAGAATCCTGTTTTTCCCATTCCCCTTACACCATATGAAAAACATTTAGGAGAAGCTGAAGATCAAGGGACAGAGGATGGTAATGCAAAAATTTTTGAACGACTTATGCAAAAAAATCAAATGGACAGCTGAGTGTTTGTCTTAAAGAACAATCAATATTTGGAAAATCAAATTCAATGCTGTGCGGGTTGTAACGAATCCTGCAGATAACTTTTTGAAATGAATTTGAAGAACTATTAAAAGATGTCGATGAATGCATGATCGTTTTTTATTGCATATTAGTTGAGATTTTTATTACAGAAAAAAGCTTGATTTTAGTGAACAATACTGGAATTTTTTATTAGGTGATATAATGTTAAATACGTAGGTATGATCAATTCTTATACTCGGAATTACTGATAGTTCATAATCAGTAAAAGACCGAAAATCTTACATATAGATTAATGATATAGGAAAAAAAGGAGTAAAATAATGTACAAGTTTACAAAAACGCTTATTGCTCTAAGTTTCTTTTCTATCTTACTATCTGGTTGCTGGACAGTTTATGAGACACCTCCGACTACTTTAAAACAATCTCCAAAAGTTGATTTAAATATAAAGTTGAGGGGAGTTGAATTGTTTTCGTTACAGCAAACAGGAGCCAGCCAGAGTTCGGGAAATGTGGCTGCATACAATTGGAAAAACAATAGTACTACAACGGCTTATGGGAATGCGGTAACAACTGAATATGAGTATCGACCAGATAAAACATTTGCATATTTTGTATAGGATATGTTTGAGACTCGCGGTTTTAATATTCAAAGTGAGTATCCTGAATTAACCCTTGTCGCTAGAATCGGGGATGGTCATTATCCATGGAATAGTTGGCAGCTTTGGGTACGAGATTTACCACTTTTCCTCATTGCGATACCTACAATGGGGGCTGTGATTAGCTGTCCTCGGGTAAACAATGTAGAACTTCTTGTTTATGATTATTCCGGGAAAAGAATTGCTGATTATACGTCTGAAAAGAGTTATTATGCATTATCTATCGCTTTCCCATTTGCAAATTTTGCAAATTCAAAAGCTTATAGCTGGTATGGAGATAGGAAATCTACCGAATTTGCATTGATTGATTGTGTAAATCAGTTTTTTATGGATTTACAAGTTGGAAAATTCAAAGAGGCAATTCAATCTGCAAAAGAAAAGCATGTCTTGAAATCTCTATCTGCTTAGGCGGAATAAATACGATTCTATTTGAAAGACAACGAGTTGGATAATGGTACTTTAGATACTGTATGGCTACATTTAGAAAGCGAGTTTGTCTAATATTGTGAATTTTACTTATGCGTACTTGGCTTAAAAAACTGGATAAGTCCTATTTCGTTAAAATATTGTTTGGCTTGCTTGAAATGTTTCATGGTCAGATGAGCATAACAATACCAGATTTGGGCTTCTGACTTTCAGAGAAAAAAGTGTGTGGAAGAAACTGCAAACATATTTTTTCCCCGAGTCAAGGGAAAAGAGAATAAACATTGCACCAAAGATGGTCTGGTAGGAAAACAATCGTTTTCAAGGTGAAAAATAATTTTAATATGTAGCTTCGGCTTTCATTTTGAAAATAGAAAGTTCCTTGAATAAAAGCCCGACAGGCATTGGAGCCTGTACGGGAAAATATTGTTGCAAGGGAAGGGGGACATATCCGGACTTGATGACAGTTCCTAGAAAGATTGTAACCCTTGAAGAAGATCATCCACCGCTGAAGGCTGTGAGACTTGATGACAGTTCCTAGAAAGATT
>CASERY010000124.1 GCA_949290385.1 uncultured bacterium
CCTTTTTGACGGGCTAAGAAGTAAAATTTTCAGGAAAAATAAAGAACAGGTTCTTTGCCTGGTCAATGATTGTCCGGTTCAGAGAAAAATGCGGCAGACGTGCAGTATTGAATCTGCCGAATGCGTTTGGAGTTTCCATACGGACCATGAGATTCCTTGTGAATTCTACATAGTTGCTGGCCTTGCTGGAACAGACGAACCCATTTTTATCGGTGGCTAACAGCAACATATCGATTTGAGGAATTCCATTTTTTGAAAGATAGCCATGACGTTTTGCATTATCACGGATTTCTGCATCAAAGAGTCCTGCCGCTTCTTCGGGGGTGTCTCCCTGGCAGCAGGAGAATCGGACAATGTGATCCTGGCCGACAGATGACATTTGACAAAAGAAAACGGACTGCATATTTTTATGAATATTGAAATCGGTCCTGTAACTGGTGAAAAATTCATCCGCTTGAACGAAAATTGTCTTAGCCCAGAAATCCATGGATCCTGTCTTTTGAACGAGTCTTCTGAAAAGAGAATAAATAAAAGGCCCCCCGGAAAAACCCAGCACGAAGACTCCTTTTTCCTGAATGGATTCTTCTGCAAGGCGGGAGATTTCCTGAACAAGCTGCAAAATAATGGCATTGCTACAGGAAAAACCTGTGACAATTTGACGAGGCATGGCAATGAATCTCCTTCTTCAAATGGGGCAGTTAACCAGATATTTAAATGCTCTTTTTTAACAATATCTCATAACTGTTCATTTTTCAAGCCTTGTTTTTTTGAAAAGAAGCGTGCAGAACTGATTATAGTCAAAAAAATTTGAATTTTCTATTTTTCATGTATGCAGGGACATAGAAAAGAAAGATTTTTTTCAAAGATCGGCATCCGGCTGTATATTTTTCATTCTCGGGAAAACGCAGGAATCTGTTCATTCTGTAAAAACACGCTCATTTTATTGAAAAACAGTCCCGATTCAGAGGAGAAATATTCTGTCTGAAAGAGAGCGAAAATGCTTTTCTTTTCTGTGAATCAAAAACTTGACATCTTGACGCATAGAGGTCAGTCCTGGAAAACTTTTTGATCTGTAAGATAATTTCCATAGAAATAAAAAACTCAGCAGGAAGATGGCTTAATGCAAATTATTTTTGCTGTCATAGATGATGCTTTAAGAAAATTTTATTTATATTTATATAAATCATAATATTATAAAAGTAATATAGATATGATGTTTATTAAAAAAGAAGGCAGAAGGTGTTCGAAAGACTCTTTATAAAAAAGTTTGGAATTTATTTCAGGAGGGGAAAAGAAATTTCGACAGAGCAACGTTATAATATAAGAGAATATTTTTCAATATCCGTATTGGGAGAATAAATCTTAGAAGAAGAGTCTGTGCTTGCAGGTATTGATCTGCAACACTTGATCTGTTTTTTGCGCTGCTCCGGGACTGCAATAGGCATACCTGTGAAAGTCAGACTTGTATTCTTGATGAATCAGGATGCCCCATCAGGATCTTTGTTTATCAGATGACTTTTTGATGGTTTTGCTTCCTGGCGTGCAGCTAGAGAGAAGGATGGAAAACGTGAGCGACCCTATAACAGAATTTGAAAAGGAACTCCAGCAGAAGACTCCGCAGGAACTGGAAGAGCTTTTGGCTTATCATAACCGGAAATACTGGATAGACAATGATCCAGAAATCAGTGATGAAGCATATGATGCATTGGTTCGGGCGTTGGCAAAAGTGGATCCGGGGAATTCTTTGCTATCTGAGGTACAGGCTCCGGCAGTTTCCGGAACGGGGAAGGTCATTCATCGAAAACCCATGCTGTCGCTGGATAAAGCCTACTCTCTGGATGAACTGTTGGACTGGGCCGGAAAATTTTGCAGATCTCCGCAGGAAATTCTGCTGGTGCAGCCGAAATATGATGGCATTTCCGCTCTTTGGTCAGGCGGGGTGCTTGCTACTCGCGGGGACGGATTTGAAGGGGAAAATATTTCTGATAAAGCTGATTTAATTGAACTGGAGCACCCTTCGGGGGTTGTTCCTCTGAAAGCATTTCATGGAACTGCGCGCGGTGAAATTGTCATTCGGGATGATGATTTTAAAAACCTTTATCCTCATATTCGAAATCGTAATGGGAGAGTTTATAAAAATTCGCGCAATGCCGTAGCTGGGATTATGGGATTGAAGGATATTCGTGAAATGCTTGTCCAGCATGCCAAACTTACCCTGGTGGACTATTCACTGCATTCCTGGAAGACTGATTATGGTCATTTGAAGGATGACTGGCAAATGCTCATGGAAAAAGTTGAAGCTTTACCGTATCCCATGGATGGGATCGTAGTGAAGATCGCGGATGAGGCTTATGCTGAATCTCTGGGAAATACGGCTCATCATCCGAGGGGAGCCATTGCTTTTAAATTCAGCGGAATTCGGAGAACAAGCCGGCTATTGTCGGTGGAATGGAGTTTCGGAAAGAACTGCCTGACACCGGTGGCTGAAATTGAGCCGGTAGACATCAGTGGAACAACGATCCGCAGAGCGAGTCTTCACAACCTGCAGAATGTGCTGGACAAGGATCTCCAGATTGGAGATGAAGTTGTGATCGAGCGAGCTGGGGATGTAATTCCTTATATTGTTTCTTCCAGCCCCGGAGAGAAGAGAGTACCATGCATCATCAAAAAATGTCCGGCCTGCGGTGCGGAACTGGTGTGGGATCTGCCTGAGTTGCGTTGCGTGAATCCGGACTGTTTTGAAACACGTCTTCAGCGTCTGCTGTCATCGGTACGCAGTATTGGTATCGAGCGTCTGGGAGAGCCGAATTTACGGAAAATCATGAATACGCTGAATGTGCGCAAGCTCAGCGATCTTTTCCGACTGAAAGCCTCTGATTTTCTCCAACTGGAAGGATTTCAGCGCTTGTCAGCGGAGAATCTTTACCGTGAAATCCAGTCAGCACGATCTGTGCCGGACTGGCAGATTCTGGCCTCTCTGAATATCCGAGGAATTGGTCCGAATCTGGCAAAATCCATTTTACGGTCCTATTCCCTGGCTGAACTGCGAAGATGTACACAGAATGAGCTGGCTTGTCTGGACCAGGTGGGGCCTGAACGGGCAGGTGCCTTGTGGAAAGAACTGCGTGATCAGTCAGATTCTCTGGATGAACTTTTGTCATGCGTGAATTTAGTGGAATCCAGCCGCACCGGCGAAAAAGGATTGAATGCAGCGCAGCCGACCATTTGTTTTACAGGAAAGATGCCGGAAAAAAGATCTTATTATCAAAAACTTGCGGAAGAGCGTGGATATGAGGCTGTGGATTCTGTTACATCAACCTTGAGCCTGCTGGTGGCTATGAACCCGGAAGACCGTTCATCAAAACTGCAGAAAGCACGGAAACTGGGGATTCCTGTAAAGTCTCTGGCTGAATTTCTTGCCTCACCGGAACAGGCAAACGATCTCTCCCGGAAGACCGAGGATGAAGAAAACGTCCGTGTCCCGGAACAGCAGAAGCAACCTTCCGGAAACGTTCCTTCAGGCGTTCAGCCCTTGAAAACTATCGAGAACAAGGAGAATGATTCCAGTACAAAACCTGTGCAGGATGAACTTTTTTAAGATTTTTTGCTGTTTTTCAGTTGATTATTCGAAAACTGGATGTAGTTTTACATATTCATGATATTTCGAATAATTAATAAAATGAAAATATTTAAAATGTCGAACCGAAAGAAACGAGTCAAGGAGTTCCTCATCATGATCAAACGTCCGCGAATATTTGTAGCAGCATGTGCAGCTGCTGCATTGGTTTCTGTGTCAGGGTGCATATCTTCCAATCCTCCTATAGCAATATCCAAGAGCACCTATACGGCGATTACGCCGGAGGAGCATCAACTGCTGCCGGAAGATCTTGATCTGCTGACATTGGAAGATGCTCAGAGTCTGGCAGTCCAGAACAGCCCCACATTCAAAAGTGCCTACTTTGCAATTTCTGCAGCGAGAGCGGCTTACTACCAGAGCTATTCGGCCTATTTCCCGACACTGACGGCGAGCTATACGGTGGGGCAGAGCTATTTTGAGCCGTTAAACCGGACTGCGGGAAACGCTTCTCAGACGACTAACTCCACGCCGTCACTGAATTTGAATATGACGGTTTTTGACAGTTTACAGCGTGAAATGAACATCCTTGCCATGAAGCATAATCTGCTTGCAACAGAAGCGGCAGAAGAGGATGCTCACCGGATTCTGCTGCGTTCTGTGGCTTATGCGTATAATGATGTGCTCCTGGCTCAGGCAAACATCCGCATTGCCATTGCCGATATGGAATACAACCGGAAACTTCTGGATGAAACAACGTTGAAATTTGAAGCGGGAGCCTCCACTTTGTCGGATGTGTTGAACTTCAAGATCAACTTCAACAGTGCGGAAAGTTCCCTTTATGATGCAGAATACAGCTGTGCCGTTGCAAAATATGCACTGGCTCAGCTTATGGGCCTGACAGAAGGAGATATTCCGGATCATGTGAAATTCCCGGAAATGCCTTCTCCTGATGGAGAGATGCTGGCTGATATTACCGTTTATCTGGATATGGCCCTTCAGAATCGTCCGGATTTGAAGGAATATCGTGAAGTCCTGGAATCCAGCAAGTATGGCTATTACAACAGCATTGCGGCCTTCGGACCTACAATATCTTTCAGTTCCTCCGTGAATTATTCAAATTCGAGGAACAATATTCGCGGAAGATGGGGTGAGCCGAATAAAGGATCCCGTTCCAGAGGCTCCAATATTTCCTATGGTGCAACTGTTTCTTGGGAAATCTTTTCCGGCGGAAGTACGTATTTCAATATGCGGGCACAGGAAGCATATATGACGCAGGCTGAATATCAGCTGGAAGAATAGTGGCTGACCGTGGTGACCGATGTGAGAACGGCCTATGACAATTATCTGACCAACCTGAAACAGGTGAAACTGAACCAGAAGAATTTGGAAATTGTCCGGAAGACCCGTGACCTGGTGGATCAGGAATATACTGCAGGTTCAACAGGAATTACTCGTCTGAACGAAGCTCAGCGCGACCTGGTGGATGCAGAATCGGCTCTTGCAAGTGCGGTGGTGAACCTGCACAATGCCAAAGCACAACTTCTTGCAGCAGTGAATTCTCACTGAGTGCGGTTGCATTGAAATTCTGAAGAAGAATATCTGGAGAAGCCATTTTTCCGAACTTCCCGGGATTACAGGAAAGTCTGGATGAAATGGCACACTCATGGAGGATGGAAGCCAGACCAGGTTTGAAAGTTTTCCGGGTTTAGAGATGAAAGGAAAGGGAGTCCCGAATACGTGAGAATTATATCACGTATCCGGGTCTGTTCGTTCCGGAATCGGTGTTTTCAAGAAGTAAAGATGGAGAGTGAAATGCTCGGTTTTTCAAAAAATAAAAAGTTAAGGATCCGTCTGCTTGGGGATCCGATTCTTGCTGCAAAAGCAAAACGTGTGGAAAAAATAGATGATGAAGTCCGTGCATTAGCTCAGGAAATGATTGATGTGATGCATGATGCACGCGGCATTGGACTTGCGGGAAATCAGATAGGTCTTCCGCTTCAAATCGTGGTCATTGACGTTGATATGCCTGTGGATGAAGAGGGACATGAGATTCCGTTGGAAAGTCCGGGTGAAAAAGCGCTGCTTCCGAAAATGCCTTTGTGCTTGATTAATCCGGAACTTGTGGCATATTCCAAAGAGGTCTGCGATTTTGAAGAAGGATGCCTGAGCGTTCCAAAAATTTATGCAAATGTGGTTCGTCCGTGCAGAGTGACGCTGAAAAGCCAGCTCCTGGATGGATCTGAGGTTGAACTGGAATGCGGAGGGCTTTTAGCCCGTGTGCTGCAACATGAGATTGACCACCTGAAAGGAATTGTCTATGTTCAAAAGGTGGAGGATCCGGCATACGGAGAGATTGAGCGTGATCTGATTAAAATGATTCGGAAGAACGGACAGAAAAACTTTAAGGTAAGAAGGCTTGTAAATTCATGAGTTTTATCCGGACGGTGATATCTTTGTGTTCTGGCGTTTCGGTGTTTTTGAAATTGCTGAACATCCCTCTATGGAGGACTGTGCTGCATACAATTCTTATGATTCTTGTATGTTCGCTGATTATTTCTGTAATAAGCTGGTTTTATGACAAGGAAAAAATTTCAGTAGTCTCGGATCGTTTTTTTGAACAAACAGGGGGTGTCCGCCTGACCGGTGATTCTCTGGAAATTCCTCTGGATCCGGAAACTGCACGCCATTATATTCTTTCACAAACGTTTCGCTTTGACTATTTCCCGACTCCGGAGTCAGTGAATTTTACTGCAATTGAACAGGCGCATCAGAATTCCGGCATTATCTGTGTACCTGCAGGTTGTGTTCTCTGGACAAGGGGAGCAGCGGTTCCAAAATATGTTTATGCGTGTATTCCGGCAAAGAAGCTTTTTGCCGCATTGGCTTCTCCGGATTATGAAAAAAGCCTGCCGGAGGCAAGAGAGCTTGTAGACAAATTTTCCAGCGGCAATTCGGCTGCTGTATCGGGGAAGACTCTGGAGCAGGAAGTTATCCGTTTTATGGAAAAGCATCAGGAAGGGGTGCTAGCCAGAATGCAGCAGCAGGAAAAGGCAGAAGATCCGGTACAGAAGAATCCTGTCCTGATTCAGGAGGAACAGATTCTGCCAATGCTTTAGACTCTGTTGTTTCTGACAACGTTTACGTTTTCATTTTCTGAAATTTTGCTGCTGGTTGTTATGTCCGGAGTTTTCCTGACGATTGCACAGTACTTCAGAGCGGCGACATTGCCCTGCAAACTCACTTGGAAGCAAGTTTTTAATATTACATTGTATGCCATGTTCCCTCCGCTTTTAATTGCCTCTGTTTTTACGGCATTTGAGCTTCCGTTTGTGTCGTTCCAGCTGATATTTTTCCTGACTTTCTTCATTTATCAGATCGTGGCTTTCAACTTTGTTATGCGGGTTTTCAATCCGCCGCCGGCAGGCCGCTCATCGGATGATGACTTTGATTTTTAAGAGACCAGAATCGAGGGTGAAAATGAATCCTGCATTAGATTTCTGTCGTATTCCAAATTGGTATCCGCGTTTTTCTCCGGAGACATTTCCGATGACCTTTGTGTGGCTGAGTCCAGAGGAGATTCAGGCTTTGATTCGCGGGGAAAATGGAACACCTGCAGTGAAAAAGGTTATTTCCCGCCTTGAGGAAGCAATGGCGGATTTACCGGCTCAGAGATTTGTTTCTGTGGATACTGCTGCGCCTGTGGATGTTCCGAGATTCAAGAGTAAGAGAGGTGCGGTTCATTCGGCAAAGAGTGCCTGGTAGATGCTTTCTTCCAGTGAGAGAGTGCGCAAGGCTGCAGAAAAAGGAGAAGTATCCTGTATTTGTGCAAGACCTTTCAGAAGAATGGATATGCAACGTGAATTCCGGATGTTTATTTATCATGGGAAGTTAAAAGCAATGAGCCAGTACTGGCTTGTGAGACATTTTCCATGGCTGGAAAAGCGTCAGGAGAAATATTGGAATATTGGCTTAAAATTCGTAGAAAAATATGGTTTTGCTTTCCCTGCGGAAGATTTTGTCATGGATGTGTATATCAGTTCATCAGACCATGTAAAGGTCCTGGATCTGAATGAGTTTGGCGGAAAAACAGATCCACTCATGATGAATGACTGGAATTTGGACTGGGAGTCTATGACCCCAGGGATTCACATCGTGCCTCCGCCACGGATGGTTTCAGGAGAGGTCAACGTTTCTTTTTAAAACATAAAGAAAAAAGCAGATGTTTTGAGAAAGACCGGGAAATGGAGTTCCCGGTCTTTTTTTATGCCTTTCTACAAAAATGGCAGAATAATAATAAAGATAAAGATTCGGATATAAGAAAAAAGAAAGCTGTAAAGAAAGTTGCGGTTGAGTTGATTATCTAAAAGGAGGGAAAGAGCAAGAGAAGGAAAAAGGGAATAGTAAAAGCAGCAGACCAGAAAGAACTGCAAAGGCAGGGAAAAGAGAAAGGGCGGATAGGTTAAGAAAAGTTTTTGAGTCCGTGTTTTTTTGTATCCAGCAAGTATTTTTGAATATCCATTATTCATCTCAAACCAGAGGAATGTCTTTTTTTAAAGGGACGGAATAAAAAAATTTTGAATGTCCCTTATTCATCTCAGAAACAGGATGAAAAATCCTGTTTGACTGTTTTATAAAACAATGCCTCTCATCCTGAAAAAAGGGATAGGCATATAAATCTCTCAATGATTGGCAGTTGGGGAAATAAAAGACTCTGAACAAAAACGGGAAAGGGAAGGGCATCTGAAGAGGAGATTCAGAAATAGGAAAAATAAAGATCTGGAGGTGTCATTTTTATGAAACGATTTGAGTTCGGAAAATAAAAAAACTTCAGGACCGGGGGATAAATCAGCCCTGAAGTTCTTTGTTTTACAGAATAAAGACGGTGAAAGAATTTATTCTTCTATAGATAAAACGGCATTTTTGGAGGAAAAGAATCC
>CASERY010000125.1 GCA_949290385.1 uncultured bacterium
TATTTTCCGGAAGCTCTTCCATTGCAGACGATTTTCCTTATATCCGGACACATGCCCAACAGCTGCGGAATTTCATTCGGAACCGGATTGCGAATGGATGAATCCAAACTGCCTTCCCTGTGACAGCTCTGCAGAACATCCCATAAGGCTACACCGTGCATCCGGAGACAGGTCAGACGCTCCTGGTATTCCAGCTCCGGAGAAAAACCGAAAAGCTCCCCCATGATTTTCCAAAATGCATTATGTTTGTAAGCATAATACTGCTGAAGACGAAGCGATTCTCCGCCCGGCATGGAACCAAGAATTAAAATTTTTGCCCTGCAGTCAAAATTCGGTGGAAATGATGTGCAGAATGCAGTATCTGAGCTAGAATGATCTTTCAAAAAATGCCCATCCTGTGTGATTGCTTTTGATTCATTTTTCCAATTTTGTTCCTCGTCCTTTTTCCAGTTGCATGGTCTTGCAAATCTCAGTGGAACTGCTGAAAATTTATATCCCGAGGAAAAAAATATTTTCCAAAAAGATTTCTGGTTATTTTCGAATCCACTCTTTACCATTTCCTCAGCAAAAGCCAGACTACCCACTACTTCGCTAATTTATATGCAGAATTGCAAGAATTGCAGAATCTGCAGTCTTTCACAAAATTCCAGAATTTATTCAGGCATGAATCTTTCGCAAATCTCGCTTAAGAAAAACGGACAATGCTTCTTTATCCGCAACAGACAGCTATAGCGTAAGACTAGAATAGTTCATCTGAAAATTCAGCACCGCCAGAATTTTTTCATGCTCTCCAAAGAAAGCATCCATACTGTACTGCTCTCTCCTGCGATTACAACCACAAATTGCAAAGTGATCATTTTTTTCTTGTTCCAAGATATATAGAAGAATATTGGTAAAAGCTTTTGCCAATATTCCACAACCGCCGCTTTATCATATTTTCATACAGGAAGAACTGCAAAACCATTTTTCGCACGAATACTTGATTTTACAGGATTTCAGTCTATATTTTCATGAATTAAATTGAAGGGACATCCACGTGGCTATCAATTCAGAAAAAATATCCAGCAGCCTGGAAGACTATCTTGAAGTCATCGCTGAAATTCTTGAGCAGAACAAACACGCTCATACGAAAGATATTGCAGACAAACTAGGCATTAAAATGCCTTCTGTCACCAATGCACTTCAAACCCTTTCAGCAAAAGGCCTTATTTTCTATCAGCCTCATTCTCCTGTTATTCTCACTGCAGCCGGCACGGAACGGGCTGCAGTTATCCGGCGGCGCCATGCAGCATTGAAGACATTCTTCAGTGAAATTCTGAAAATGAAAGAAACAGATGCTGATGCAACTGCATGCAAAGTGGAGCATGTAGTCAGCGAGGAGGTAATGAGCCGTTTTGTAGCACTCACAGACGCCATTCTGAAACAGCCGGGCGCAGAAGAGCTCAGGAAATACCTGGATAAAACAATGCCCAACCTGGTTGTACACAAAGAAGAAGAAAACCTCATTTCTCTGGATAAACTTTCTGTGGGAGAATGTGCTATTGTTGTGAAAATCAGCAATACACTTCGAGGAGTCAAAAAATTTGCAGATCTCGGTCTTGTACCGGGAACTCTTCTTGAAATGGAAGGCCACGCACCATTTGGAGATTTGATGCGTGTCCGTGTAATGGGCAGCAGTCTTTCCATGCGTGCAAAAGACGCTTCCTATATCTGGGTGCGTCCCACGGATACATCCGTAGAACCATCTGAACCTGAAAATGCTCTACTCTGAGTATGTAAAGCCATGAACAGAACCCTTTTCAGAATTGCCATTGCAGGCAATCCAAACAGTGGAAAAACATCCGTATACAATCTGCTTACCGGCGAACGTCAGCAAGTTGCCAATTACGGTGGAGTTACGGTGGAGTCTCAGACAGGCCATTTCCTGCTCGGCAACGATATGGAGATTGAAATTATAGATCTGCCCGGAATCTATGCCCTCACGGCAGGGACTCTGGAAGAAAATATGGTATTCCAAAAACTCACAAGCCCGGGAATTGATCTTATTCTGAATGTGTTGGATGCCTAGACCCCTCAAAGAGGTCTTTATCTTACCGCCCAGTTGGCAGAACTGCATATTCCTATTGTTATCGACTTCAATATGTATGATGAAGCCAGAGAACGAGGGCTGCGCTTTGATTTTGCGAAACTCGAATCCTTCTTCGGAGCTCCCATTGTAAAGACTGTAGCCAATAAGAAAGCTGGACTTGACGCACTTCAAAAAACCATCCATTCTGCCATTCTTCACCGTCATGAACACGGAATGCCCAAACTCTCTTACGGGAAAGATGTGGATGATTCCATTCAGGCTGTGGTGGAGGCTATTGATGAAAAAAATCTGAATCCGTCTCCACATATTCCTTCCAGGTTTTTTGCTATAAAACTGCTGGAACAGGACAGCACTATTCCTCAGCTGAAAGCCTTCAACAGTATCATGCCGGTTGTCAAAGAGCAGATTGAACACCTGAAAAGCAAGCACTCCATTTCTCCTGAAACCGTTTTTGCGGACTGCCGCTACGGTATGATTAATGGCGCATGCCGGGAAGCTGTGTCCAATGTTTTTGATGAACATAAGAGACAGGAACTTTCTGATAAAATCGACCGTTTTGTTTTAAGTCCGATTCTGGGACTTCCAATCTTTTTTGTCCTGATGTATCTTATGTTCCAGTTTGGATTCACCTGTGCAGCACCGTTTTCGGATCTTATTGCAACAGGGCTTGCAGAACTTACACGTTTCATTCTCCGTATATGGCCGGCAGAAACACTCCCTTTTTTCAGAAGCATGCTCACGGAAGGCATTCTCGGCGGGGTCGGCGGGGTCTTGACCTTTCTGCCAAATATTGTGTTCCTTTTTCTAGCCATTGCTTTCCTGGAGGGAATTGGTTACATGGCTCGTGCAGCCTTCGTCATGGATGGCGCCATGCATAAATTCGGACTCCACGGAAAATCGTTTATTCCATTGCTTCTTGGATTTGGATGCAGTGTGCCTGCCATCATGGCCACACGCAGTATTGAATCCAGAAAAGATCGTCTCACGACCATTCTGATCATCCCGTTCATGAGCTGCGGAGGACGGCTGACTATTTTTGCCATGATGATTCCGGCCTTTATTCAGCCGCGTTATCAGGCACTGGTCATGTGGCTCCTTTATCTGATTGGAGTACTGTTCGCACTGGCTGGATCCCTGCTGCTGAAAAAAACCCTCTTCAAGGGGGATGGAGAAATTTTTGTCATGGAGCTGCCTCCATACAGAATGCCTACCTGGAAAGCCATGCTGACGCACATGGGACTGAATGCGTGGATGTACGTGCAGAAAGCAGGAACTTTTGTGTTGGGAGCTTCCATCGTACTCTTTATTCTGAACAATTATCCGGTCAAACAGGAATTTTCAAAGGATTATGCGGCCGAAATTGCCGCCGTTTCAGCGGATTCCACATTGTCTCAGGAAGAAAAGGAAAAAAATACCGAACACATTCTTTCTGAGAAAAAAGCAGAAAGCCGTGAATATTCCTTCTCCGGAAGAATCGGGAAAGGTATGGAACACGTGCTTCATACTGCAGGGTTTGATTGGAAGGCCAGTTCTGCGCTCCTTGGAGCCGTTGCGGCGAAAGAGCTTTTCGTGGCCCAGCTGGGAATTCTTTATGCTGCAGGGGACAAGGAAGACAGTACCGGACTTCTTCAGAATCAGATCAGAACGCATTATACACCGCTTCAGGGATTCTGTATTCTTCTTTTCTGTCTTTTGTATTTTCCATGTTTCGGAACTATGGCTATTGTCAAAAAAGAAACCGGATCCTGGTTTATTGCCATTGGGCAGGCGGTTGGATATACCATTATTGCGTTCATTACCTGTTTCATTGTCTATCAAGTCGGTTCCTTTCTCAAAATTGGCACAACTATTTTAGGATCCTGAGCGCATGTCTTTTTTGCCCCGGCATATTCCTTCGTTGAAAAGCTTTCTAAACATTCCACTTTTACAGGTGGAATGTCATGAACAGCCAGTCCAGCCCAGACAGGAAGCTGATCAGGAGGCCCACCCTCTTCTTCATAAGGATCAAAAAACACTCTGAATTGAAAAGAAACATGGAGCCAAACAGAGTTCCGCACCGGGAAGGGAAAGGAATAAAAATGATGAGAACATTCGTCATCGGACACAAAATTTTCCAAAATACTTTCTGAAGTCTGTAATGAATAAAAAGTGGAATTCCATGAACCTGTTTTCTATTGAAATAGAACTCAATCACATAGAAAGAAAAATGCTTCATCAATAAAAATCAAAAAGAGTCCACGGCTCCTGTTGATAAAAATCGTCTGCAAACACTTTTTTTGTATCAGAATCCATCCGTATTCTGAAAGGCAATGTTTGGCAGGAAGTAAACCGTCAATTATCTCTTGTGCGATTGCTTTGCGTGAAGTCTGTAGGGAGAAGAAATGAAATTTAAACGTATTGCAGGAACAGCTTTTTTATTTTTCCTGATGCTTTTTTCCATTGCCGGAAAATCCAGTGAAATTTAGAATGATGACAAAGAAAAAGCAGGGTCTTATATAGACTTTCAATGGGTCCCAGTGGAAATAGAATCTCCAGATCCCGGCAAAGAAGTGCGCAATCAGTTTGACTTTACTCTGCCGCTTCATGGGCAATATCTGACCAATCCTGCTTATGATTCTGTCACCATTACCTGGATTACACGTGTTCCCTGCGGCGGCGGAATTGAATATCGGGAAAAGGGGACAGAAGATTTCAAACGCGTCTGGCAGAAATTTTACGGACAGATTGACTGTTCCTCGGATCTCCACAGCATTCATCTGGAAAATCTGAAGCCTGGCACGGAATATGAATACCGGTTTGTTACGCTTCCCGACCCCTTTATGGCATACGATACGTCCGTCAGAACCGGGAAGGAGATTTATTCATTCCGGACACTGGATCCGCAAAAAATGAACTACAAAGTGTTTTTCCTGGCAGATCATCATGGATCTGCTCGACTTTCTCTGGATCCTATGACGGCTTTATCCGGAGCACAAGATGCAGATTTTTTTGTTTTTCTTGGAGACAACGTGGAAGACAATATGAATCATGCGAGGTATTTCCTCACACAAGGATTTCTAGACGATGTCTCCAGAAAGTGGGGTAAAAGCAAAGCCACCGTATTTCTTCGAGGCAATCATGATCTTTCCGGACGCGAACAGTATGCGTTTGGAAAATATTTTCCACGCAAAGACGGAAAAAGCTATTTCTCTTTTTCTCAGGGAAATGTCCTTTTCATTGTACTGGATTCCATGTGGGCAAATGCCAATCCCAATGTGAAGGAACAGACTCTTTCTTATCAGGATTATTTCCGGGAGCAGGCAGAATGGATCCAGACACTAAAGTCCACCCCGGCCTGGAAGGAAGCAGAATTTCGGATAGTCATGGCTCATGTTGCTACCCACGGCGGCAGTTGGGGAACTCAGTATATGGCACAATTCTTCAAGGATGTACTGAATGATGATACGCCGGAAGGTAGAATTCATTATTTTCTCGCCGGCCATGAACATGCCTGTATCCGGATTGATCCTCGATCCTCCGCAACAAAAGTCTCACGTCCCCCGAACACTCAGCCGTTCCCGGATGATTTCAATTATGGACTGCTCATCGTCAATATATGGGACGCTCTGATTCTGGAAGTTGAACCTGGAAAGCTCACGTTCACCAGTTATGACTGCAGAAATCATGGAAAAATTCGTGATTCCTTTATTGTCACGCCCGATGGATCCGTAAAGGATAATATGGAAAACATTCAAGTATTTCCTCCGCCCACAGCAGCAAATACAGAAGAGAGACCATAAAGGCAAATATTTTTTATGGCTTTTTTTAAGAGATTTACAAACGTGGATATCCCATGACTGAAAAGGAATGAAAGCGACAACCATACTCATTTTTTATTTTCCTTCCTCTGATTCCCGGAGAAAATAAAATCATTATCTCCATCTCCGGGATCTCATAAAAGAAAAATCATGCTGTTATATTGTCCCCACTTTTGGAAAGTCCCTTAAAGACATCAAAATGAAAGATTTTATTTTTCTAAAATATTATCCTTCGTTCTTTTCCTGAAGTCCTCCTGGACATGTTTTCTCAAACGGAGGCTTTAGATATCATCGTTTTTACATTCAAACCCTTGATCATGCCAAGTTTTCCGGAGACTGCACTGATAATTCCCTGAGGCGCATCCATGACTACACTTACAATACTTACATTGTTTTTTCGATAAGGCAGTCCCATGCGTCCCACAATATAGGGGGCATAGGCATGCAGAATACGGTTCATGTCCTCCGTTGCCGCAAGATCCTCCACAATGATTCCAATTAATGCGATGCGACTCTCTTCCATATCCATGGCTGACATGACTCCATTACTATCTTACAACATTATCTTACAACAGTAAATCCTGCTTTTTTATTTTTTCATGTACGGTAGCATGAGATCTGCAAAAATCAATCACAAAGATCCTGCTGTTTCATTTTTGAAGAACTTTTTTTCATTGAAAGTATATTTTTAGAATAACTTTTGTTGAAATTCAATGAATTGATGCTATCTTTCCATAGAGTGGAGAAATAATGACTTTCAAATAATCCAGCAAATTGAAAGAAAACGTCTTTCATATGAAAAATTATTTTCGTCAGCATCTGGAAAATCAAAAACTGGAAAATCAAAAGAATGATTGTCCATCCATCCAGAATCCTGTCTCCGCAAAAAGGACTGGTTGGAAGTCACAACTGTTTAATTATTTGTTTGTCCTGATTCTGCTGGTATCTTTTGTCGGAATTTTTGTTTATGGAAATTTGGTTTCCCCAAGATGTATCAGCGGCGGATTCGGAATTTTTCTTTTTTTAACCTTGGGACTTTTGCTTCTTTTTATTAATATTCTGTATTTTTCCTGGCAGATTCTTCTTGCCGCTCAGTACAAACCGTTTCCTGTACCGGAAGACTCAAAGCTGCCTTCCTGTACCGTAGTCATTCCGGCCTTTAACGAGGGACAGCAGGTTGAACTTACCCTGAAAAGCGTACTTCAAAGCAACTATCCTGCTGAAAAGCTTGAAATCATTGCGGTAAATGACGGAAGTTCCGATGATACCTGGCAGTGGATACAGAAAGCTGCAGAGGAATCCGGCGGCCGAATCATGGCTTTAAACCTTCCGCGTAATGCAGGGAAACGCAATGCTCTTTATAAAGGCTTTTCCATGGCCACATCTGAAATTCTCATCACCATTGACAGCGATTCCGTGGTAACGCCTGATACTGTCCGGGAAATTGCAGCGCCCTTTGTGCAGGATCCCAGAATCGGCGGAGCTGCAGGCAACATACGCGTGCTGAATACTAAGGAAGGTATAATTCCTAAGATGCTGGACGTAAGTTTTGTTTTTGGCTTTGAATTTCTGCGTTCGGCCCAGAGCGTTGTCCGGTCAGTTCTGTGTATGCCCGGAGCGCTGAGTGCTTACCGCAGAAATGCTGTTATGCCTCACATCAAGGAGTGGGTTAATGAAAAATTCATGGGAAGACCGGCCAATATCGGAGAAGACCGGGCAATCACCAATATCCTGATGCGAGAAGGCTATGGCGTAGTTTATCAGAATACTTCCGTTGTTTATACCAAAATGCCGACCCGTTACAAGGGACTCTGCAAAATGATGATCCGGTGGGGAAGAAGCAATGTACGTGAAAACATAGCTATGATGAAGTTCGCCTTCAGGAAAGTAGATCTGGAAAATGCGGATCTTACAGGAATGCAGTGCAACTTACTGGTCCAGACGTTCTGGATGATTGCTCCGGCGGTTTTTCTGACCTACACGGCTTTCTGTGTTTATACAGATTATCTGTAGTATATTGGAGGCGCATGCGCAGCTGTTTTATTCTGGTCCACGCTTCCGGCCTTTGTCTATGCAAAACGCTATAACAGTAAAGATTCCATCTGGTCTTACGCCTACGGATTCTACAGCTTCATAACACTTTTCTGGATTGCACCCTACTGTATTGTTACAGTTTACAAATCCGGATGGCTTACAAGAAACAATCCGAAGGGAAGCACAGAACAGCAGCTGGAGCCATCATCTGCAGTGCAAGAGGATGATGGTGCTGCCATATCGGAGGATTCGCTTCCGAATATGTCGCCAATGCGCTGATCTTGAATATGTATGATCCGTTTTTTCTCCAAGGCTTCATTACAACAAGCCTTAAGGAAGAGACAGGATTCCCCAAAGCATTGCTTTTCTGAAACATGTATCCGGCAGGAAAGCCCCATGGGAAGAGGACAAGATATATCGCATAAAATCAAAAATTAAAGGAACAAGTTTTAAACGTCATGCTGGATTTTTTTGACACCCATACTCATCTTACCGAAAAAGACACAGACCTTGAAGCATATTACCGCAAATCTGCAGAAGCAGGCGTTTCTTATTTAATGATCTGTTCATCCGGAAAAATGGATTCAGAACGCTCAGCAAATTTTGCAGAACATTTTGAAAAAGTCTATTTTGCAGCAGGAATTCATCCCCAGGATGCCGAATCTTTTTCATGCGAATCTGCGGCCGACTTCAAGAGTTTTGAACATCGAACCCGTCTGGCGGCAGTTGGGGAAATTGGGTTGGACTATTATTATGAAACGACAGATCCCGCGCTTCAGAGAAATGTCTTCAAAAGTTTTCTGGATCTGGCACTGGAATGGGAAAAGCCGGCAGTCATTCACTGTCGGGATAAAGAAAATTCTTTCCAGGCTTATATGGATGCTTATTCTCTGCTTTCCACCTTTACCCGGAGAGGCGGCCGTTTTGTACTTCACTGTTTTGCGGGCAATCTGGAATGGGCTTCAAGGTTTGCAGATCTTGGAGCGTATTTCGGGATAGGTGGACTCATCACCTTTAAAAAAGCGGACAATATCCGCACAATGGCTGACACCCTTCCTCTGGATCGAGTGCTTCTTGAGACAGATTCTCCCTACCTTGCACCGGTTCCATTCCGAGGAAAACCAAATCATCCGTCCCTGCTCCCGTTTTCAGCGGAAGCTTTTGCAAAATTGAAGCACAAATCCATCCTGGAAATAAGAGAGCTCACCACGAGAAACGCATTCCGCTTCTTTAATATTCCATGTCCGGAGGAATAACGATCCATGGATAATGACTGGATTGACATTCAGGCTGATCCGGCACATTGTGCCAGAGAACGGCAGAAAGCCCGTGAACTGAAAAAAACCGCCTGGTGGCAAGGGCAGCTGAACAAAGGCATTTGTCATTACTGCGGGAAAAAATTTTCTCCACAGGAACTGACAATGGATCATATTGTTCCTGTAGTCCGAGGGGGGAAAAGCATACGCGGCAATGTTGTCCCCTGCTGCAAAGGCTGTAATAACAGGAAGAAATATCTGACCCCGGTAGAAATGATTCTCCGGGATCTGGAAGAAAACAATGGCCATTCAGATGATTGATTGACAGAAAAATTCATCCTGTTCACCTCTCCAACGACATGGTGGCAGATAAAGGTCCAGTCTTGTCCCAAAACAACCACTCTATACGATGACACAATTTCAAATTCAATGCAACAATATTTCTGAACAGCGGCAGAAACGAATAGAATTATTGTCTGAATCCTCTTTCTTTTCTCCTGCCGATCCCCCCCTTCAGGGCCAGATTAACAATCCATTCGGTGGTCTCAAACAGGAAAAACCATCCGTACGGCATTCTGCAACAGGCCGCAAAAAAGAAGATTTTCCCCAGGCAAAAGCGGATAAACTTCTTCTGCATGTCTGCTGCGGACCATGTGCTTCCGGGTGTTTTCCAAGACTGGAAGAACTTGGAAGGGATTTCTGTTTTTATTTTTCCAATTCCAATATTTGTTCAGAGGAAGAATATGACAAGCGTCTGGATTCAGTGGATAAACTTGCACGCATCCTGCAGATTCCACTGTATGTAGATCCTTACAGACATGATTTATGGTTGAAGGAAATTTCTTCAAACTGTGAAAATTTTGAGGTCCAGCCGGAACGAGGTTCCAGATGCCGCTATTGCTTTCAATTCTCCCTAAACAGGACTGCTGAAAAAGCCTCTGAACTTGGAATGAGTTTTGCCACAACGCTTACAGTCAGTCCGCATAAAAATTCCAGTATTATTTTTGAGATTGGATCTCAGTGGAACCACTTTGAATGCTGGGATTTTAAAAAGAAAGACGGCTTCAGCAAGTCTCTGTAGAACAGTAGAAAATTCGGCCTTTACAGACAGAACTTTTGCGGCTGTGAATTTTCCAGAAGAATTTTCTGAAAATGATATACTTACAGAATCAAAAAATGGATTAAATCCAAGCTATGAATAAGATCTTGGCAGCTGTCTGAAATAGTTTATCTCAAAAATCCTACCGATACAGAAATGACATTGCTTTTATGGTATTTTATGAAGATGATTCCCAAAGCGTAAGCCTTTCTATTTTATTACAACTTTTTTATCTATATACAATTGCGACTATTTTATAATTATCTTGATTCAGACCGGAACCGCGTTTAAAATAAAGTCTGGTTCCTGGTTTGTGTTTCTCCGTTTCACTTTTCCATACCTCCAGCGGGTAACAATGTTGCAGTATCTTCATTCTTCTAAAAAATAGACTTTTTATTTCCCGATACAGATTCAGTATCATAACATTTCCACGTTCAAAACCTGTAACTCATGAAAAAACAACGTTTTTTGCACAAGATTTCGAGGTCGGATCATTGAATCCAGACCAGATTTGCAGTATGTTATATAGCATATAAAAGAAATTCCAGGAGGCTTGGATAAATGAAAACTTCTGTTTTAGCTATGATTCTAGCCGGTGGAGAAGGTTCCCGGCTTGCCCCATTGACCAATCAAAGAGCAAAACCGGCAGTGCCATTCGGAGGGAAATACCGGATTATTGACTTTGTTTTAAGCAACTTTGTAAATAGCGGCATTGACAGTATTTTTGTTCTGACACAATTCAAGTCACAAAGTCTGATGGAACATATCATCAATGGATGGAATATTTCCACAGCACAGTCACGCGGACGTTTCATTATTCCTGTTCCTGCACAGATGCAGACATCTGACCGCACCTGGTACCGGGGAACAGCAGATGCCATCTATCAGAATCTGCATCTGATTGAAGATTTCAATCCAGATCTTGTCGCCGTCTTCGGTGGAGATCACATCTACCGGATGGATGTAAGTCAAATGGTTGATTTTCATGTAGAAAAAAACGCAATTGCCACAGTGGCCGCCATTCCGGTTCCCATTCAGGATGCGAAACAATTCGGAGTCATAGAAGTTGATGAAAACTGGAGAATCGTTGGATTCCAGGAAAAACCTGAAAATCCAACGCCGTTACCCAATGATAAAAATATGTGCCTTGCCTCCATGGGTAATTACATTTTCAATGCGCAGGATCTGTGTTCTCTGCTGAAGAAAGATTATTCATCCAAGGAAAGTGTTCATGATTTTGGCAAAAATGTCATTCCGGATCTGGTGAAAACCAAACGTCTGTATGCCTATAATTTCTATTCCAATATTATTCCTGGCCAAGATATTACACGGAAACCCTACTGGCGTGATGTTGGAACATTAAAAGCCTATTTCGAAGCCAATATGGATTTGCGTGCCATTCATCCACAGCTGGACCTTTACAATCAGAAATGGCCTATTTACAATTACCACTTCAGTCTGCCCCCTGCCCGCTTTGTCCATAATGAAGATGTGGATCGATACGGTCTCACCCGTATCGGGAAAGCAATCAATTCCATTGTCTGCGATGGATGTATTGTTTCCGGAAGCACGGTTACCAATTCGATTCTCTTCAATCAGGTTTTTGTCCACAGTTACGCAACTATTCACAACAGCATTCTGCTGAATGATGTGGATGTAGGTGAACACAGCCGCATCCGGAATGCCATTATTGACAAACACAATATCATTCCGCGCAATACTATTATCGGTTATGATTACGACGAAGATGCAAAGCGTTACATGGTCGTGGATCTGGATCCGGATGCAAATGGAGAACGCCAGTGGCTCACAGTTATTCCCAAGGACCGACACAATCTGAAAATGGAGCTTCAGCTTCCCAAAAGTATTGAAACTCATGAAAAATGAGCGTTTTTTCTGATTTCTTTTATTTTTCTTGAATTTGTGCAGTTTCTTCATGGCAGTCTTTGTCTTCATTCGTCCGTATCGGTATCGGCATTTGACTGCCCCAAAAGACCAGAAAAGAAACGACCATTTTTCTGTGGGGAAATTAAGATGCTGGAATCTGATTCCGTTTTATTTGCAAAAGTCTGTAAACGAGTAAAAAAAATATTGCAGCATGATCCTGGATGCCATGATTTTGCCCATACTCTGCGTGTTCTGCATAATGCTGATCTACTACTGACTCTAGAATCGCCAGTACATCCATTTGCTGTTCGCATGGCAGCGGTTCTTCATGACTGTGCACGCCCCGAAGAACTGGAATCCCGTGGAAAACTCTGTCATGCGGAACTTGGAGCAAAAAAATCTGTCCGGATTCTCCGAGACTGCGGATGTACAGATGAAGATTTCATTCGGCTGATTTCGGACTGTGTAAGGACGCACCGTTACAGGAATAAACTTCAGCCGAAAACACTTGAAGCCGAAATTGTTTATGATGCAGATAAACTGGACTCTCTGGGAGCTTTCGGCATCGCTCGGGCCTTTCATTTTGCAGGACGTGAAGGAGCATGTCTCCATAACACAGCAGAGGAGGCTCTTGCAGGGAAAGAATATTCCAGAGAAGATTCTGCTTATCGGGAATACCTGGTAAAGCTTCGGAATCTTCCTTTCCAGATGAAAACTCGTTCAGCTCGAAAAATCGCGTTGGAACGAGCCCGGTTCATGCATGATTTTTTCAGAAGAATGAACGAAGAAGCCGGCATTCAGGAAAAGCCAGATTTAGATATTTAATATTCTATTTTTTCAAATACTTTTATTTTACTCTACTTTCTCTATCCCAAAAGCAAACATCGTCGTTGGGGAAACATTAAGGCATGGCATTAATAAACCAATATTTGTCTTTTATAAGTTGTCCTTTTCATTCGTCCGAATATACATGATTTTCTTTTTCAGTTACAACTGAAAAAATCGTCTTCAGCACTCCCGTTGGAACAAGTCACAAAAAGTGTATTTTTCAAAACGCTCTGCCTTTGTTTTCCCATGAAATCAACCTTGTATCACAGGCTTTGCTTTATTGGATAAAAATCAGCAGCCCCAATAAAAACGTCCTGCTAAAAATATTTCTGAATAACAAAAGCTCCTTTGCTTCCAAAGGCGTGAAATTATTTTACATACCGGATTTAATCCGGCTGTATTGACATAGTAATCTCGACACCAGAAATGCCGATTTCCCTATTTGTACTTCAGACTTTGCATGACAATCAAAGATCATCAGAAAACTTTTTCCCTTTAAATATCCCATAAATTGTGATACATTCACGTTCGGCGGAATACTTACCAACAGGTGAATATGATCTGGAACGCCTCTGCTTCCAAGATTTCTACTTTTTTTCAAATCATACAGTTGACGCAGGATTCTTTCTATGTCTTTTTTTTGCTTTATTGATAGATTCTACTTTGCTACGATATTTGGGAGCAAATACCATGTGCTACTTGCATTTCCATCTTGTGTGATCATTTCTCAATTGTAATTTGAAACTCCGTTCTATGGATTGCGATTGGTGAATTGCAATACTATAGCACGGAGTTTCTTTTTGCGCCTTTAAGCTGAAGTTGTTCGGCTACATACCGGCACAGGTAGCAGTTTTTTTGCGCTGAAGCAATATAATAAAAAAGAGGGCATTCTCCTTTCCAAGAAATGCCCTCTTCACATCAATGGCACAGAAAAATTACTTTGTAAAATTCTCCACAAAGTCTCCGCGGCACTCTTTCAAGTATTTTAGACTAATAAGCTGTCCAGTCATTTCCAGCTCATCTCTGTACACGGGATCATGCCATCCCTCCAAATCAATATTGCCAGTATAATGATTCTGCCGCAGAATTGAAATTACATCAAACCAGTTTGTCTCCCCCAATCCGGGATGACGATGGAATCCTGGAACACCTCCAAGAATACCGTTTTCAGCAATCTCATTTCGCAGAACCTGCGCATCTTTTCCATGAATATGAAACATCTTCGGAGCCCATTTTCGCAGCTGTGGAATCGGATCTATCAGCTGCATAATCTGATGAGCAGGCTCCCACTCCAGTCCAATATTATCTGCATCCAGAGAGCTGAACATGAGTTCCCAAGCCTTGGGATTGAAAGCGATATTCCAAGTTCCATGATACCAGTCGCCCCCCATGTTGCAGTTTTCAAAGGCAATGCGGACACCTTTTTCTTTCGCATGTGCCGCAAGGTCTGAAAAAACAGCTTTATACTCAGGGATAGAATCTTCCACAGGTTTATCCGGAACTCTACCCGTAAAACCGCAGATCATATCCGTCCCAAAATCTTTTGCATGATCAATCAGTAGATTCCAGGCATGAATACATTCTTTTGCACTCTCGTCTCCTGTCAGCGGATTGCCGTAAAGTCCCAGTGCAGAAAGCTCCATTCCGGAATCGGCACATGCTTTTCTGCATTCAGTACCATATTCACTTAAGTCCAAATCCTTTGCCAGGTACTTGTAATCATGGCCAAATGTGATTTCTGTGGATTCAAAACCAAGTTTTCCCAAATAGCGGATGTATGCGGGAGTATCGGCATTGCCTCTTGACATGGTTCCAATCAAGATATTTTTCATCTTATCGACCTTCCTTACGAAGTTTCTAAATTTTTCAGCTTCAGGAAATCTTTACAGGTTTTCCAGTGGAAGCAGATTCATAGATGGCATCCAGAATATTCATCACCAGAAGCCCCTGCTCCCCTGTGGCATCATGCGGAGTGCCTTTAACAATGGCCTCACACAGATTATACATGTGGGAATGCGCAGCCGGAACCGGTGGATGGAGTTTCAAATCAAACTGGCATCCATTCAATTCTGTGTACATTTCTGCATCAAAGGAATAGGTTTCATCAACATTGTGCTGCAGGAGACCGGCTTTAGTCCCAAGGAGACGCGTAGACATTAATTCGCGCTCCTTGATATTGGCAAGCCAAGATGCCTCCAATTCCAGCGTAGCACCATTTTCAAACTTGATCAGCGCCACCGCCAAATCTTCCACGTCGTATTTACGGGGTTCTCCAGGAACCATCTTGTCTGCGACAGGGTCATACACCAGGGCCTCTTTTCCTTTTTCATTTTCAAGCATTTGCTTTGCCAGGAAATCATATGTTGACCCCATTACCCAGACAGGCTTCGGATATCCCATAAGCCACAGTGCCAGATCCAAACGATGCACTCCAAGATCCAGAAGCGGACCTCCGCCCTACAGTTTTTTCTGAGAGAACCAGCACCCCTATCCGCTGGGTGCACCGCGGCGGCGAAGCCACTGAGTGCGTGCATAGTAAATTTCTCCCAGCATACCATCATCCACCGCTTTCTTCAGAGCGACAGACTGCTCAGAAGTACGATAGGAAAAGTCGATCATCAGACGTTTTCCCAATTTTTTTGCAGTATCGACCATTTCCTGCGCTTCAGCTGAATTCATCGCCATCGGCTTTTCACAGAGGACATGGCATCCTGCCTCCAAAGCCTCTATGGTCAGCGGCTTATGCAGATGATTCGGAACAGCAATGGAACAAACATCCAAATGTTCTTTAGCCAGCATTTCCGTAATGCTGATATAGCGTTTTTCTTCGGGAATCTTGAATTTATCCCCAACGTCCTTCAAGCGCACTGGATTGATATCGCAGATCGCGACCAAGTCCGCATAGGGACAACTCTGATAATTGGAAATATGCATCTGTCCGATACCAAGTCCAACAACTCCGCAACGCAATTTTCTATTAACTTCATTCATTTTTTATCAAAACCTTTTTTTCAATTCATCAATATTGTATCTGGACCGGCTCATTTTTTGCAGCCGACTCATAAATGGCATCCAGAATTTTCATGGCAATAAGCGCCTCTTCCGCAGAACATGCACTTGGATTGCCGTGAACAATATCGTCAACGAACTCATAAATGCAGTTATAGGTCTGGGGCACCGGTTCATGAAGACGCATGTCATACTGACATCCGCAGCGTTCCAGATAAATCTCTGCATATGAATCATAAACATCGCCGATATTGTGCTGAAGCGATCCGCCTTTCGTTCCCAGAAGGCGTGCGGACAAATGTTCCCGTTCCTTGATATTGGCACACCAGGACGCTTCCAGCTCCAGCGTAGCCCCATTTTCAAATCGGATCAGCGCCACCGCCAGATCTTCCACATCAAAATCCTTTTTCTCTTTTGCAGCGATAGCCTTTGCAATCGGATTATAGGTGGAAGCCATCACCCATACAGGCTTCGGGAATCCCATATACCACAAAGCCAGATCCAGGCGATGAACACCGATATCAATCAGAGGACCTCCACCAGACATGGCTTTTTTTCCGAACCATCCGCCAAATCCGGGCAGTCTGCGACGGCGGAGCCACACGCTGCGTGCGAAATAAATATCCCCCAGCATGCCGGCGTCTATGACACGCTTCACTGCAATGGATTCCGGAATATAACGTTTCACATAATTGATCATGATTCGTTTTCCGGTCCGTTTTGCGGCATCGATCATTTCCTGAGCTTCAGCCGCATTCATGGCAATGGGTTTTTCACACATGACATGACATCCGGCTTCCAGAGCCTCTATTGTCATATCCTTATGAAAAATATTGGGTGTGGCAATGGAAACAATATCCAGCTTCTCATTTGCCAGCATTTCAGTCAGAGATGAATAGCGATGCTCAATATGAAATTCATCTCCTACAGCGTTGAGTTTTTCGGTATTTGAATCTGCAATCGCTGCAAGTTCAGCCATAGGATGTGAAAGATATCCGGGAATATGTTTCTTCCGGCCTACACCCAGCCCAACGATTCCGCACCGCAATTTTTTTATTGGGGTATTCATGTTCTGTTCAGTCAACTTTTTTCTCTCTCGTTTCTCTTGCCCTGAAATAAAGGTGGATCTCAATTCTTTTTCTGGATATTTTCCAGCGGCTCAACACAGGGGCAGGAAATCTCACGCTGAATTCTGGGAGCAGCCCATTTCGCTGCATTGCAGAGAATACGGCGGATTTTTTCATCGTAATAGATCGGGAATGTCTCATGTCCCGGGGAGAAGTAGAATATTCTACCATATCCGCGTTCGAAAGTCACTCCGCTGCGGAAGACTTCGCCACCTTCATACCAGGAAATAAAAATGGTTTTATCCGGCGTCGGGATATCAAAACGTTCTCCGTACATTTCACAGTGAGGCAGCTCAATATATTCGCCGATACCGCTGGTAATCGGATGAGCCGGTTCAATATTCCAGATTCTTTCCCGTTCCCCGATTTCACGCCATTTTAAAGAACAGGTGGTTCCCAGCATGCGGCGGAAAATTTTGGAAAAATGCGCAGAATGCAGACAAATCAGCCCCATGCCTTCCTGAACGCGTTTCTGAACACGGTCGACAATTTCATCTTTCACATCACCGTGCTTGCAATGTCCCCACCAGAAAAGCACGTCTGTCTGTTTAAGGACTTCTTCCGTAAGTCCGTGCTCCGGCATGTCCAGTGTTGCATAATTTACGTTGAAGGAACCTTCCTGGAGAAGGCCTTCGCCGATTGCTTTATGAATTCCGTCAGGATAAATTTTCTTTACTGTGTCAGAAGTCTGTTCATGCCAGAATTCATTCCAAACTGTTACGTTTATTTTTCCATCTGTCATACCAGGATTCCTTTATTTTGGGTTTTGATTTGTTTTTTTGCGGATAAAACTGCATTTCCCGCTTTTTAATCAATTTAATGATTTGCATTTATCTTTCAAACGGCTATTAGTATACAAAATGTGATATATCCATACTTTTTGTGAGAAGTGAGTTTTTATGAGGTTATGGCAAACCAGATTTCAAGTTCTGCGGGCACTGGACTCCCTGCCCTTTCCACAGGAAATTGTCCTTGAAAAACAGGAATCTCCTGCCTATCATATTGAAGAGAGACACCGCAGAAGCGGATCTGCCCAAATTGTCTGCACCCTGGATGGGGAAGGCGCATTCAGGCACGGCAAAAATATCCATAAACTGACACGAGGCAGAACCTTTCTGGAATGTGTCGGTGATCCGGAAGCCGCCTATTACTATCCGAGTCATGCAAAAACGCCCTGGATCTTCCTGTGGATATCCTTTGCCGGAGAACAGGCTATTCGAATCGTCAAAGAAATGAACCAGAAATATGGTTATATTTTCGATCTCCCGCTGGACAGTGGGTTTGTACCTCATCTTCAGCTTTATAAAACCCAGCGGGATTCCTTCCAGATTCTCACGCCCACAGCCGGAGCCAAAGTTGTTCATGATGCTCTTGCAGCATTTGGTGAAACAATTGAAGAAAAAATCGGGACATCCACACAGGCGAAACTGACACATTCCGCCCAGGAAATCATCTCTGCAAATCTGGATCGGTCTCTGGATATTGCACTGATTGCGGAAAGGCTCCATGTAACACGGGAACATCTTACACGGGTTTTTCATGCACAGACAGGCATCACACCCGGACAGTTTGCTCTGGAGGAAAGAATGCGCGTAGCTGCACGCATGCTGCTGGACAATACGCTGTCCTGCAAGGAAATTGCAGAACGTCTTGGCTATGACTCCTCCAGCAGTTTTGCCAGAGCCTTTAAAAACCATTATTCCGTCAGTCCTGCACAATATAAGAACAAGCCTCACGGAGTTCATCCTCCTGCTTCTGCAAGGATTCTCTCCGGGCAGAATTCATCCCAGAATTATCAGTTCAGCGAATCCATGGCGAATCTTCTGGTCGAGTCAAGAGAACGCTTCAACCAGTATAACCCCTGCGGAGACATTCCGCTTCCGGACTTTCCTTACAGCCATGGAGGAAGAGAATAAGTTTTCAATCACTTTATCTTGTGTCTATAGTTGCAATACTTCTAATCTAAATATCGAATCGCAGGTAGCATCCAGAAAAAGGATTCCCCGATCGTATGATGAACACCTTGTTATGGCTCTCTTCAATGGCATCTTGGGATATCCATGTCATGCCTGGTCCGTATGATGAACACCTTGTTTTAACGGGCTCTGCGAAAAGGCAAATTCATTTGATTACGCGAAAAGCCATGTGGGGAACAGTTTTACCTTCAGAAAGCCATTTTCTTTCAAATTCTGTCCTGATATCTGCAATGTCATCAATGGCTCCCGTCGACGGAATCTCTTCAAACAAACCAGACTGCCGCACGTTCAAAACGGCCTCTTCCCGGTATGTCTTATCATCCGAAGCAAAATGGAAAATTCCTCCCGGCTTCAGAATTCTGGCCAGCTGAGCCATGATATCGGAAGTCAGCAGCCGATGAGCGCGGTGTCTCTCCTTGGGCCACGGATCCGGACAGAGAATATGCAAGCGGTCCACACTGGAATCTGCTAGGATGTAGGTCAAAAGCTGGCGAGCCTCCACTCGGAGAAAAAACAGATTGTCCACACCGTTTCTGCCAGCTTTTTTCAGGACTTTGCGCAGACGACCAATCATGACATCTGCTGCCAGTACAGTTCTGTCCGGGTAGCGGAGGGCCATTCCGACAGCAAGATCTCCTTTCCCGCAGCCGAGATCCAGTTCCACAAAGCGATTGCGCGGAATGGGCAGAACGTCTTCCAATAAAGTATATTGATTGCTTAAAATGAAGATTTCTTCATGGGATTTCATATTTTGCACTGGTGATTCCTGTTTTCCGTTGTATATTATAAGATGTGATTGTTACAATAAACTGGAATCAAAAATTTTCAAGCCCGGAAACACGCAGGATTTATCTCTGTGTACTGTCTTGAAAATAAGAACAGTTCCAGTTCAGAGTCTTTTAATAAGCAGCTCGAAGGAAAAGGATTAAAAGGATTTATGACGCAGAATATCGTTGACTGGCACGGAAAGTCCGGCATGACTGTCGGAATTGCATCCGATCATGGCGGCTTTGAACTGAAAAAGAAGCTCATGCAGTACCTTGCATCGCTGGGATACTCCGCCAGGGACTTCGGCCCCTTTGTTTTCGATCCGGACGATGATTATTCCGATTTCGGCAGCGATATGGCTCAAGCCATTGCCCGCGGTGAACTCGAAACAGGAGTCCTGATCTGCCGTTCCGGCATTGGAATGAGCATTGATGCCAACCGCTTTCATGG
The DNA here is from genome assembly GCA_949290385.1 of uncultured bacterium. GTDB lineage: Bacteria > Verrucomicrobiota > Lentisphaeria > Victivallales > UBA1829 > CASERY01. Next base: position 20,321 of record CASERY010000125.1, read on the forward strand.
AGTACGGGCGGCCGTTGCCTACAATGAAAAAGTTGTTCGCTCCGGACGGGAGCACAACTGTTCCAATGTTCTGGTTCTTCCGGCGGATCATATTTCCGCAGAACAGGCTGAAGCCTTTCTGAAAATCTGGTTCGACACCCCCTTCTCCGGCGATGCCCGTCATGTCAGAAGGCTCTGTAAAATCGAAACCAGAACCTATGATGACATTGCCGCCATCCGCTCAGCAGATCCTGAAGTGGCTGGTTGGATTGACGCAGAGGCAAAACGCCAGAATGACAATATTGAACTGATCGCTTCTGAAAACTTTGCAAGCACCGCCGTCCGCGCAGCCCAGGGATCCGTTCTCACAAACAAGTATGCGGAAGGCTATCCTCAGAAACGTTACTACAACGGCTGTGAGTTTGTTGATAAAATTGAACAACTGGCTATTGATCGTGCCAAAGCTCTGTTTGGCGCTGAAGCGGCCAATGTCCAGCCCCATTCCGGCAGCCAGGCCAATATGGCCGCCTATTTTGCACTGATTCAGCCGGGCGACACGGTTCTTGCCATGAGTCTGGATCACGGAGGACATCTGACCCACGGGCATCCCATGAATTTCAGCGGAATGCTGTACAACATTGTCCCCTATGGTGTTTCTCCGGAAACCGAACAGATCGATTATGACGAACTGGAGCGCAAGGCTCTTGAATGCAAACCCAAAATCATTTTCTCCGGAGCCAGCGCTTACCCCAGAGAAATTGATTTTAAGAGAATCCGGGAAATCTGCGACAAAACCGGAGCTTACATGGTTGTGGATATGGCTCACATTGCAGGCCTTGTAGCGGCAGGTGTTCATCCAAGTCCCGTCCCCTATGCTGATATTGTTACAACAACAACGCATAAAACACTCCGTGGTCCGCGCGGCGGTCTGATTCTCTGCAAGGAAAAATACATCAAAGCAGTCAATTCCAAGGTATTTCCAGGACTCCAGGGCGGTCCGCTCATGCACGTAATTGCAGCCAAGGCTGTCTGTTTCCGTGAAGCCATGTCCGATGCATTCAAGGAATATCAGATTCAGATCAAGAAAAATGCCAAAGTCCTTTCTGATGAACTTGCAGCAAGAGGGTTCCGCATTGTTTCCGGAGGCACCGACAACCATCTGATGCTGGTCGATCTCCGTCCGAAGAACGCCACCGGCAAGGAAATTGCCCTGGCTCTCGACAAAGCAGGAATTACGGCCAATAAAAATATGATTCCATTTGATCCTGCCAAACCGGCAGTTACCAGCGGAATCCGGATTGGTACACCGGCAGTTACCACCCGCGGATTGAAAGAAGCGGAAATGGTTAAAGTGGCAGAATTTATCGATCGTGCCGTAGCCCACAAGGATGAAGATGAAGCACTTGCCGCCATTGCGGAAGAAGTTCATGCCTTTATGCACAACTTCCCGCTTCCGCAGTTCTGAAATCATCCCGTGAGCGTTTTATTCTGCAAAATTGAATTCATAATCTAAACGATGGAAGATAGCAAATGATTGACATGAAACTCATTCGGGAAAATCCCGAAGCCATCAAGGCCAACTGCATCCGCAGAGGATGTCCGGACATTGATGTGGATGAAATTCTTGCGATTGACAAAAATCTTCGTGAAACCATTCAAAAGGCTGAAGCCATGCGTGCGGAACGCAATCGTCTGAGCAAGGAATGTCAGACGAACCCTGCAGCCCGTGAACAGGTCAAAGCCATGAAAGAGGATCTGGCAAAACTGGAAGCTCAGGAAAATGAACTTTCAGCCACTCTGAATGAAAAAATTTCATGGATGCCGAATATTCTGGCGCCTGAAGTGCCGCAGGGTAAAGACGATCAGGACAATGTGGAAATCCGGAAAGTCGGCACAATTCCTGTGTTCAACTTTAAAATCCGCGATCATCAGGAGTTGGGAGAACTGCTGGACATCCTTGACACGAAACGGGGTGCAAAAGTTGCTCAGTCCGGCTTCTACTATTGGAAAGGCAAAGGCGCTCAACTCTGTCTGGCGCTTCATATGTGGACCATTACAGAACTGACAAAGCGCGGTTTTACGCCATTTATGACACCTGTCCTGGCAAAAGAAAAAACCATGTTTGGGACAGGTTACCTGCCATTCTTTGCAGATCAGACATATAAGCTGGAAAAAGAAGATCTTGCTCTTATCGGAACGTCTGAGCAGACGCTTGTCGGCTATCATGCGGATGAAGTGCTCGATGCTGAGACACTTCCACGCAAATACACAGCATTTACACCTTGTTTCCGTACGGAATCAGGAAGTTACGGAAAAGCCTCCAAAGGGATTTTCCGGGTTCACCAGTTTCACAAGGTTGAGCAGATTATTTTCTGCATGCCTGAAGATTCAGAACATGAACATCAAGTCTGCCTTGAAAACGAGGAATATCTTCTTCAGCAGCTTGGCCTTCCCTATCATGTGGTGGATGTCTGCGTAGGTGATATGGGAGCACCCGGTTACCGCAAGTATGACATAGAGGCGTGGTTTGCCGGATTCAACGGATACCGTGAAGTTACTTCCAATACAAACCTGACAGAGTTTCAGTCACGTCGTCTTGGAATTCGTTATAAGGCTCCGGATGGAACCAAGGGATATGTCCATACCATCAGTGCCACAGCCATGACAGACCGGGCTTTGATTGCTATCCTGGAAGACTTCCAGCAGGAAGACGGCACAGTTATTGTGCCTGAAGTACTGCGGCCATTCTGCGGTTTCGATAAAATTGAACCGCCTAAAAAAGCCTGAGGTTCCGTTTCCGTTTTTTCATCCGGAAATTAGGTTTAATCGAAATGTTGTCAGCTCTGTTCCGGCAACATTTCAGGGTATTCTTCAGGAAGTTCCCAAAAATCTCCGCTTCTCATTTAAAAGAAAGCGGAGATTTTTTTATACCCTATTAAACAAATATAGCAATCCCCAACGAAAAGAAAGATTCATAACAGATTTTACAACAGGGAATCTGCTCCTGTACACCATAGGTACGAACGGACAGGAACAGATCATAAAAATTGTTTTATATGCAAGATCTTGAGAAAATAAAAAGATCCATATTCATCGACTCCTTTTATTTTTTCGCTTTACTTTTCACTTTACGTAGTTAAAAAATAAAAGAACGGAAAATTCATTTTATTCAAAAGGATCTTCCGCTCAATAATATATGGGGAACTCCCCGTCAACCTTTTCACAAAGCATTCGGGGATTTTTCAAAAATCTACTGCACCATTTATTTGTTTGTTTTCATAAAGTTAAGACCGTGCTTTCTCCTGTGCATCCAGTTTTTCCGCAATTTTCATCATCGCTTCCCGAACACGGTAGTATTCAGATGGTTTATTGCGCTTATGCCAGACTTCAGTCAGCTGACTTTCAAAACGCCGCAACTCATCTGCAATTTCATATTCAGAAAGGACTCCCGGCTGGACCATCACGGCCGCAGTTTTATGCATAAGGATGCTGCCCCGGATGCCGAGAACCATTTCATCCAGCATCATAGGATCGGCGGCAGTCCGGTTCGCAGTCAGTCTCAGAATTTCATCCAGGATAGCAGTCTGTTTGCGAACTGCAGAAAGGATATCCGCTACTGGCGTCTTCGCAATCAATTCTGGAACTGTTCCGTTTTTCGAGGAGTCAACCCACTGTTCCAGCCAAGCCCAGTTGAACAAATCCATTTCAGAAAATTTTCGCCAGAGAGCAGTCAGACCCGGAATGCCGGTCTCCAGCTTGTCATATGCCGCGTCAAAAGCATCCAGATTTTCGGCTGCCTATACATTCCAGGAAGCTGCAGCGCCAAGAAGCATACCATGCCAAGAATTGCCCAGCATATTGATATTACCATAATCCCCCCAGTCCGTATTCAGCATGCCGCAGGCGTGATTTTCAAAGCCTTTTCGAGCGTACTTCACAATATTGGATGAAGCATTATTGATAGCTGAAATCCAGCGGTTCCAGCAGGATGTACCCGGACAAATATAAAATTCCTTGACAGACTTGGAAAGTTTGGCTGTATCATGCCACTGTGCTTCAGCTCCATAATCCCATTCCAGAGGAATCGTCCCTTCAGGCAGTTCTCTGACAAGCTCAGGATCTTCACCAATAATGTCTCCCCAGAACATTGCACGGCGTCCATGCTCCGTGACAATACCGATAATTTTCTTCAGGAACTCCACATAGATTTTCTTCGGAGAACCGTCTTTTTCTACCTGTTCCTTGTTCTTGCCCTGTCCCAGGTCAAAGGTTTCGTCACAGCAGATATTGAAAAACGGGCTTGTGAAAAGCGGAAGAAATTCATCCAGCATATCCCGGATCAGCGCAATGGAACGCGGATCCGATGGATTCAAGGTGTAATGCCCCATGCGGTCTGCAAAGGAAAAAGGCAGTTCTGAGGCTTTAATATCCAGTTCATTGAGATCTTCTTTGCGTTTGCTACGAATGGCCGTGTAAAAATGTCCGAAAGTGCTCAGCGATGGCACCAGCATAATATGGCGTTCCCGGCAGTAGGCATCCAGACGCATGATCTCTTCCGCTGTAAGCGGATCTGCTCCTTGCCAGATATCCGTATGCTTTGCAAAAGCAAAGGTGTGTTCAATATAAAGCTGCAACTGGTTCAGTTTGTAGTGCGCCATCTTGTCAGCAAGACGGCAGAGCGTTTCCAGCGTCTGAACTTTTCCCCGGGTGGAATCGTGATAGAATCCGCGGTTCGGGAAATCCGGTGTATCCTCTATTTCCACTTCAGGATAGAATGCACCTTCGCTCCGGACAATCTGACGCAGGGTCTGAATTCCATAAAAAAGACCGGTTTCTGTCGAAGCTTTGAGCGCTATACCATCGGCACAGGCTTTAAGAACATATCCCTCTCTGTCTTTGACGGAGGCATCCAGAGATAAAACAATGGACTTTCCCGGAAGATTCAAACTGCGCCCGAAACGCATTCTTCTGCGGACAGCTTTCTGAATATCATCTGCCAGATCTACAACGGCATTCAACAGCGATGAAGAATTGCTTGCAGGAAGAATTACATTGGAAATTTCATCCAGGGAATATGTACCAGTTCCCTGATTGATTTTTTTCGGCATGGGTATGAGTGTCAGCATAAAACAGCTCCTTCTGATTCTTTTTTACATTTTCTTTCCGGCAGTCCGATCTTCCCAAGGAAAAGAAAAATCGCTGTTCCTTTCCTAAAAAACAGAAAGAGCAAGGCCTGTTCTGTATCTTTGCAAGCATCCTTGTATGCCGCAGCCCCGTATTTCTGTCTTTCTTGGAGGAAACTTTCCGGGAAAATAATCTGTGACAAGATAAAATGGCTTCCTCCTGTTAAAATTTCAAGTT
>CASERY010000126.1 GCA_949290385.1 uncultured bacterium
CTATCCGCACACTTTTTCCTGGAAAGTTTATATGCCAGAACCGGCAAGATAATGAGGCCTGGTATAAACCACCAACTGACGAAAAGAAGTGCAACAGCCACAATAAACGATATGGGAAACAGTACTGGTGCTGAAGACCCATTTGGCATATGCTGGTTCAACTGTACGGCTAAACCACGATCAACTCGCCATTTTTGCGGATTCTTTTTGAAGCTTTGGTGAAGAACTTCAATATTCGTTTTTATCTATTGTAAATCTCCAGGATCAATGTCAAAATACTTAAAAAACCAAAGAGATTCTGGGTTTGGCGGCAAAGACGGAAATCTCCTTGCTCCATCCAAAAATTCACTATAATGGTCTAACATCTCCCATATTGAATCAAGGTTTTCTTGTGATGCATCTCGTGGAGAATTGAGTATTAATTCCCATAATGTAATGAATATGTTGTAATGAATATTTCCGAACGATGCGATAAGCATTTCGCTCACCTCTGGATTCGAATATAGTTCTATAATCTTTAATTCCGCAGTTCTCAATCGCATTGACATAAAGCCTTCAATAGATAATACTGGAGGTTTCTCAAATTCTCGAAGTCGAAAATCCGGGGTCTTAGGTCGTGTGAGGTAATGAACCATTACAAATGGATTTGTTGATGTCCTCATAACTGTTGTTCCTTTGCTCATTTTTAATTTCATTCCGGTTATGCTTTGAAGCTTATTGCGGTCTCAACCGAATCACTTGCACTTCTTCCCGAATTGGACAACCTTTTATGGAAAGATTGGTGTAAAAGTCTTTGAACTACTTATATTCTGTTGTTTGCCGACTAAAAATTTCGAAATAGACTTCATTCGGCGTCCAATATTGAAGTGCCGAATAAATCCTCAAGGTTTCGATGCATATGATACAGACACAGATAGATCATCCGCAATTTCAACGAATTCTGCAACCTGCACACCCGTTTATGGTTCACTCTGTAACTATGGCATTTCAAATCCGCAGTCAGGACAGGGAACTCCGTAAAATAGCGTTTCCATATAAACCTCCAACATTTCGTCTCTGACCCGTTTGTCGGAAGCTGTGCCGACTAAAAATTTCCCATCGGCTTTGCAATAAAGGTTGAAGAATGAACTCCCTTTCCAAGTTAATTTAACGGGAATTTTACATCAAGTTAAGCTGTCCAGTTTTCGGGGCCGACCGCATTATGGTGTCTATTTCATGTTTTTTCCTCCTAATTTAGTCTTCACCTATTCCCTTTAAAAACATCCATCAAACCCTAGCAGACGGCGATCAATATGTAAAGAATCAATGGCCAGCAGAATAATAAGATTGCTGCCATTGGATGCCATCCCCTACCGCAAATAGCACCACCAATTCCAATAACTGTTCCAATAATAGGTAAATACCCAACAATACTGGCGCCAATGATGGAAAAGAAACCATTCCACCCCCACCATTCCTCGAAACCTGCGACAATTGCAGCTATTTGCACCATACCCATCACAACATAGACTAAACATCCAAGTGTGGAAAATGTATTTTTCATCTTGCCCATCCAGCATTTGACTTTATTTGAAATGAATACTTGGGAATCCAGAGATCCGTATATGTATATACGATTTTTCAATATATTTTTAAACACCCCCAAATTATTTTTTTTCATTATTTTTGATATATGCCTGAAAACGATATTGCGATTGAAAGAAAAATAGTTGATGGGGCAAAAGCTGGATGTTGGGAAAAAAAGAATCTTTTTTCCCCTTGCTCTTCCTTTTCCAAACATGTTTTAGTAGCATTAACTCAATGGGCAGATCAACAAGATCAATACAAACTTAAAAATTCGGTATAAAAATATGAAAAAAACGCATCAGTTTCCGGATTTGGATTGTCGTTTTCTATATTAAAGCAAGGAACTTACTTGTATTATGCTTCTTTATCATAATCGTATTTTTTTCAAACAACAAGACCAGGTTAGAAAAAAACGAAGAATGGAGAATATAGAAAAAAACGCATTTCATGGGAAAATATGAAGAAAAGTGTTCTCCAATATATCTCAAATGGAGACCGTTACTTTTTTAAGGCGCTAAGTACAACGGCTTTAAATCAAAAAAAATGACAGGATAAATAAGATCCTGCCATTAAACAACTAAAATAAAAAAGTGGTGGAGTCGGGGAGATTTGAACTCCCGTCCTGTGATGACATCCCGGCGACATCTACATGTTTGTTCCGTCAATTATCGTTTTTGCGTCTCTCAGTTTTGCCGGCGGACAAGCGACCTCGCGACTGCTCCGACTGAAATCTCACACAAAAACCGTCAGATAATATTTTTGTGCCAGGACACTGCCTGCGTTTCCGTTCCTTAGTGTCCGTCAGGAGGGAAACGTTGCCGCAAACTTAGGCAGCGAGAGCGTACTCTTCGTTCGCTGTTATTTTTTTGACCGATATTTTACGAGGCCAACGGTCATCCTCGACATGCAGTCGGCATTCAGCACATCCAGTCGAATCCAGAACGACCCCACTTTCTGCGGTCTGAAACCGTTTTTACTTTCCAAGTCTCCTGTACATCAATTGGAAAGAAAGGAAATTCATTCTTTTCCCCCTTTCCACAGTCTTCCACACAGACTGTCTCACGGAGAGCTGCCAGAACATCCCATCCTATATAAACTAGGATAACATTTCATCCAGAACCCTATGCTTTATTCTCATTGCTGTAAAGACTTTTACACCGCAACTATAACATAGGAAGATGAAAAAAGCGTCGAGTCCAGCCAAACGCATTCTCTTGGAAAGTGGTGGCTGCTACCGGGTTCGAACCAGTGACCTGTGGATTATGATTCCATCGCTCTACCGACTGAGCTAAGCAGCCATGACTCATTCGTCATGTTTTTACTATAGATGATTTGAAGTCAAATGCAAGCTCATTTTTAAAATTTTTTCTAAAAAAGAATATCCTGAAGTTCTTTTTTCCATTTTTCCCATCTTTCGATCTTGACGAATCCTTCTTTTTGAGCCATATTCTTTCTATATTTGAATCTGTTTGACAACAGTTTCCTTGACATAGACCGTTTTTACTTGAAAGGAAATCTCTCAACTATGCTGGCCAATGTAATCGCAATTGACGGACCCGCAGCATCCGGTAAAAGCACGGCTGCAAAAAATCTGGCAAAAACGCTCGGCATTGTCTACATTAACACAGGGTCCATGTACAGAGCCATAGCGTGGAAAGCCGCGCAGAAAGGCATCTCCTCCAAGGATTCTGAAGCAGTTGAAAAAATGCTTCAGAATACGACTCTGGCTTATGAACAGCAAACCCCGTCTTCTCCCTGGGACATCTGCATTGATGGAATCTTTCCCGGCCAGAAGCTGAGATCTCCTGAAATTGCCCAGGCTGCATCTGATGTTGCCACAATGCCTGCTGTCCGAGCCTTTACACTGGATATTCAGCGCAATATGGCCAAGGACAAGCTTATTGTCATGGAAGGCCGCGATATTGGAACGGTGGTATTTCCAAATGCCCGGTATAAATTCTTTTTAACAGCCTCTCCAAGAGCCAGAGCCTACAGACGCCTGACTCAGGATGGAGAAACTCCGGACGGTGCAACTCTGGATTCCGTGGCTGCAGAAATAGCAGAACGCGACAAGCAGGATTCAGAACGCACCGTTGCCCCGCTTCGTCAGGCCGAAGATGCTATTTATGTTGACAGCAGCAATTGTACACAGGAACAAACCCTTGCTGTACTTCTTCGTTATATTCATGATCTCAAAAAATAACCTCTAAACCCGTTTTCATGACAGAAGGATCCTTTATTCATGACTATCTCCTCTTCCATGCATTTTTTCGTACCCTACGCCGATACAGATTAGATGGGTGTTGTCTATTACGCTAATTATCTTAAATATTTTGAAATGTGCCGTTCCGTGCTCATGCGGGATCTCGGCTATCCCTATGGTGTCATGGAACAGGATGGCTACGGACTTCCGGTTGTGGAAGCCGTATGCCGCTATAAGAAATCTGCAAAATTCGATGACGATCTTCTTATCACTGCATTCATTATGGAAGCCAAAGGTGTCCGCATTCAAATCGGCTGCACTGTAAAACGTGGAGATGAACTTCTCGCTGAAGGCCATACCGTTCACGCATGTCTTGATTTAAAAACAGGCAAACCCTGCCGTCTGCCGCCAAAACTTGTAGAAATTCTCCAGAATACATAGAAATCAGCTTCCTGTTCCGAATAATTTTTCATATTTCTCTATGTTATTTGGATACAATGAGATGAAAAGTATTCCTTCTTGCTGTTCATATATTTCGTACTGAAAAAATAAAATTTCACAAACGGAGCACCGCCGAATATACAATTTCAGAAAACAGTATTTCAGGAACTCCCAAAAAGGACAACATTTCAATATGAGAAAACCCGATATTTTTGATGAAATTATTTTATTCCTTCGGGAATCTTCCATTCAGAATTCATCTGTCGAGATTTCGCCGGCAATTCTCAATGATCTCTATCAGCCTGTTCCGACACATTCTCCAGAAAGGAAATCTCCAACCCCGCAGACTCCATCCGGATTCCCCCCGGATACAGCAAGTCAAAATATAAAACAGACATCTCCGGCATCTGTAGAATTATCTTCTTCTGTACATCCACCCTTGGAATCCGAAACACTCAAAGATGTAAGCCAGCTTTCCTGGGAAGAACTGAAACAACGCTGTTTCTCATGCAGAAACTGCAAACTTTGTTCCACCAGAACGCATGTTGTTTTTGAAGATGGTAACCGCCAAGCGGATCTGATGTTTATTGGCGAAGGTCCCGGGGCGGATGAAGATGCCCAGGGCATACCTTTTGTGGGACGTGCGGGCCAACTTCTGACAAAAATGATTGCAGCCATGCAGTTTGATCGGAAAACAGAAGTTTATATTGCCAATATTGTGAAATGCCGTCCGCCCAACAACCGTAATCCTGAACCCGATGAAGCCGCCGCCTGTATTGGTTATCTGAAACGTCAGATAGAACTGGTGCAGCCTAAAGCAATTGTCCTTCTTGGAGCCGTTCCTCTTCTTCACCTCATGCATCTGAAAGGGATCTCCAGGCTCCGCGGAACCTGGCTGGACTATAATGGAATTAAAGTTATGCCAACTTATCATCCGGCCTATCTGCTGCGCAATGCAAATGAAAAAATCAATGCCTGGAAGGATCTCCAGATGGTCATGAAGGTTTTTGGGAAAACCCCTCCGCCTCCCAGATCCAGAAGGACAGAAACAGTCTGATTTTTTCTCTTTCTCTCCTGCATATTTTCAGATGGACACCATCTGGGAATATGCAAAGAGAGATGACTTGGGCTTAGACAGAATATCTTTCCTGTTCTCTTCCGTTCTGGGCAGTAAAACGGCTGCAAGCCGGTATAATATGTCCTATTTTTCTAACGCCATAACCTCTATACCGGCAGCCTGATATGAATTCAACAAGAAGCCTGTAACAAATATACTTTTCCACGGGCCGCCATTTTTCTAAAAGGAAAACAGGCTCATAATTTCTTACTTCAAAAGTCTTTCAGCACAGACAAATCCATAAGGATATTTGCGGATATTGCAAACGGACCTGAAATGTGTGTGTTGTTTCCAGTTTTTCAATTTTACGTTGTAATATACGAAGAGAAAACATTTTTTCTCTCTATTCTGGATTTCGTTGGATCTGTCTTCAGAATAACTGGGCAATGCGCCATCAATACCTTTCATCCAGAAACAAAAATCCTTCACTTTTTTATCTATCCATTACGAAATAATCAACTACAGTACAGCGGCTTTCTACAGCATTATCATCTTCCAATTCTATACGGAATCCAAGCTTAGCTAACAAATTTTCGGCAAAATGAGAACGTTTCTTCCTTTGCAATTTGAGCTTGATTTTTTACATTGCCCACAGGAATCGTTTTTTTGGTTTTCCTGAAAAAACAAAAAAGCGTTTTAAAAGGGACTTTTTATTCTCTTTTAAAACGCTCAAGTATAACTTAAGGATGATGGGAATTATTCTGCCGGAATCCTTGGCTGTTCACCTTCCCCTGCCATTCCACCTGCATTGCGTACATGGAACAAAACAAAGGAAATACTCTCGACACCAAATCGAGTCCGCATAGATGTCAGCAAAGCCTCCTGGAAAGCCGAAGCCCGTTCCGGCAAAGACTCCTGATCCGAAGGCCTGAAGTCCACCTGCACCTCCAGGAATAATTTGCGGTGTCTGCGAAACAACCGCACAGAATGAACCCGGAAACAAGGAAACTGTTTACTGAAACTTTTGACAAAATCCCGGACTGCTCCTACATTCAGACGAATAACTCCCAGTCCGCTTTCCGGGACCAGCGTTACCTGTCGAACATGGTGAGCTCTAAACAAATGGAGCAGCAGTAAAACAACCAGGACTAAAAACAGTAAACAGACAACCCCAAGAACAAACCCCAGCAAAAACTGATGGCTGGACACAAATGCCGTCAATTTCACAAACAAGTCTTTTATCCGTTCCATACTTTACCCCTTCCGGCTGCGGCCGAATCTCTTCCAACCCCCGTACTATATTTCTTCTGTACCCTTGTTATTTCTGTTCAGGAACAGGAGACGGTTCCGGCATTGTATCCAAATCCATAATCGACACATCCACCCGTGCCACATGCATTCCTGCCAGATGAGTAACCTCATTGACCACTGCATTCTGCACAGCCATTGCCACGCTTGGGGCATGACAATCCTGCGCGAGTACAAGACGGATTTCCATAGACACTGAACTCTCTCCCATTTCAATGGAAATAGCCCGGTCCAAACGGCCCGATCCGACAATTTCTGCCAGATTATCCACAAAACTGCTTCCAGCAAGACGTACAACCCCCGGCACGGTAGATGCCGCTTTCCGGGCAATGGATGCAATCACGCTCTCATGAACTTTCACGGTACCGGATGACTGTGCCATCGGAACTGAAGTTCCAGGCATGGCCGGAGAATCATTGGCAGAATCCATATTTTTTTTCATTGTTTTCTACTCCTGTCAAATTGGAATCAGTTCTGAGTCTGACTGGAATCACCGGGTTCAGCCGGTGCCTCATCCATGCCGCGGATTGTCACATTCACCGGCATTACATTCAGTCCTGTAATAGAATGAACCATCGTGCTGACCTTATCCTGAATCTCAGCGGCAACGACAGGCAGCTGAGAACCATAATAAAGATTCACAGAAAGCTCTATCTCCACGGTATCGCCGGAAAGACGAACCATAATGGAACGGTCTTGAATTTTACGGCTTCCAATCCATTCCGCCAGGTTATCCACAACACTGCTTCCGGAAAGACGGCTTACACCGGGAATTTCAGAGAGTGCACGTTTCACAATACTGGAAACGACTCCGCTGTAAATCTTGATTGCACCAATCTCTCCGCCGTTGCTGAACGTAGCGCCTGGCAACACGGCAAAGGACTCATTCATATTTTTCTTGACTGCTGTTGTCTGTTTCATGGATACTTGCCCTCCTATGAATCATGATTCAGCTTTGGGTTTCTTCTGCTCAAATGCGCCGCCCTTCATCAACCTTTCAATGAAACCCGTATCGTAGCGGCCTTCCATAAACTCTTTGGTTTCCAATAAAAATGCTTCGAACGGAATTGTTGTATCAATTCCCTCAATAATAAATTCATCCAACGCCCTGTGACACCGCGCAATTGCTTCCTCGCGTGTCGGCGCATGAACAATCAGCTTGCCGATCATGCTGTCGTAGTTAGGCGGAATGCGGTAGCCGGTATATACATGGGAATCCACACGCACACCAAAGCCTCCAGGCGGGACATACAAGGAAATCTTACCCGGACACGGTGCAAAATTCCTGTAGGGATTTTCTGCATTGATCCGGCATTCAATCGCATGGCCGGAAAGCACTACATTCTTCTGCTGAAGAGAAAGTGGTTCTCCTGCCGCGATTCGAATCTGTTCCCGAATAATATCCAGTCCACTGACCATTTCTGAAACAGTATGCTCCACCTGGACACGCGTATTCATTTCCATAAAGTAAAATTCACCTGTTCCGGGAGCCATCAGGAATTCAATTGTTCCAGCGCTTGAATAGTTGACCGCCTTGGCCGCTTTGACTGCGGCTTCACAGATTTTCTTGCGCAGAGAAGGCGTCAGGGCTGGGGATGGAGACTCTTCAATCAATTTCTGATGACGACGCTGCATGCTGCAGTCCCGTTCCCCCAGATAGATGACATTACCAAAATTATCGGCCATAATCTGGACTTCAATATGCTTCGGATTCTCCACAAAGCGTTCAATATAGACTTCACCGTTTCCAAAAGCCTTTTCAGCCTCTGTTTTAGCCGCATGGAATCCCTGGATCAGACTGGCATCATTGTGGGCAATTCTCATGCCCCGGCCACCTCCGCCGGCGGAGGCTTTCACGATCACCGGATATTTCAATTTTCTGGCTATAGCAAGAGCTTCCTCTTCTGTCTCGATCACGCCATCGCTGCCGGGAGTAATGGGCACACCCGCCTTGCGCATGGTCTCGCGAGCCTGCGCCTTGTCACCCATAGCGCGCATCTGTTCCGCAGTCGGACCAATAAAAGTAATATTGCAGCTTTTGCAGATTTCCGCAAAATGAGCATTTTCGGAAAGGAATCCATATCCAGGATGGATAGCATCCACATCACAGATTTCCGCCACGCTGATAATGCGTTCAATCAGCAGATAGCTCTCGTTGCTGGGCGCAGGTCCGATACAGACGGCCTGGTCAGCAAGACGCACAGGGAGACTGTCTTCATCCGCCTTGGAATATACCAGCACGGTTTTGATTCCCATCTCCTTGCAGGTTCGAATGATGCGTACCGCAATTTCGCCGCGGTTCGCGATCAGAATTTTATTAAACATAGTCTGTTCCCGACTGCTGTTGGTATTTTTTCAAAATTATTCCAGCACAAAAAGCGCCTGTCCATATTCCACCGGCTGACCGTTTTCCACCAGAATTTCCTTGATGGTTCCGGATTTTTCAGCCTTGATTTCATTCATTACCTTCATTGCTTCAATAATACATACTGTTGTATCGGCATCCACTTTTGAGCCGACTTTAACCATTGGTTCAGCACCCGGTGCACTTGAACGGTAGAAGGTTCCCACAATCGGAGACTCAATCACTTTAGCGGCATCCACCGGAGCAGGAGCTGATGCAGGCGCAGCTGCAGGGGCAGAAGCAACAGGGGCGGCTCCAGACACAGCTGCAGGAGCCGCGGCTGTGACCATCGGACTGGCAGCGGGAATCACAGCGGGAGCCATTACAGGCACGGGCTGCTGAGAACCGCGTTTCAGGCACAGGGTCATATCTGCGGATTCAATTTTGAACTCTGTCAGGTCATGTTCCGACATAAGTTCCACGATGGTCTTGATTTCTTCGATCTTCATCATTTCAGCCTTTTTTTAATTTCTTAATTATTGCTCTTTTCCGGACTGTTCAGTCTGGAGTTTCCGGACCAGAGCACGCAGTGCCCATTCATATCCGTCTGCTCCCAGGCCAGCAATCTGACCGATACATACTGGAGCAGTTAAAGAAATTTTACGGAATTCATCACGGGCATTGATATTGCTCAGGTGCACTTCCACTGCCGGGATCCGGGCAGCTTCCAGGGCATCCCGCAAAGCCACACTTGTGTGCGTATAAGCAGCAGGATTAATCACGATGCCGTCTATATGTCCAATGGACTCTGCGACTTTGTCACACAGGCAGCCTTCATGATTGCTCTGATAAAATTCAATTTCTATCTGAAGTTCTTCTGCAGTCTTCTGAAGGGACTGTTCAATTTCAGGAAGGGTTTTCACCCCATAGAATTCGGCCTTCCGTCTGCCTAGAAGCTGCATATTGGGACCGTTCATCACAAGAATTTTCATCCGCTTGATTCTCCTGCGTCTTAACGCCTGTCTGTTCAAGATGGACAGGCACACTCCCGTCCGAGCATAAAATAGCACACTTCTCCTATTTTTTCAATCATATAGGAAAAATCTTTCTTTTCCGCTCCTGGATTCTTTCTGAATACCGGGATCCCCCGTTTTCATTTGAAAAACCGATGAACAAACTTTTCCCGCAAGACTCTCAATTGTGGACAATATTCCCCTGTCACTCCACGTTTCTGTTCTTCTTATGCGGTTTTCAAACTTGAATCCGCTCCTGTTTTCAAAATAAAAAATCCCCCGTTTTTTTCCGGAAACCATTCCAAATCTGCACAGACAGGGAAAGCCCGGGAAACGAGAGGATTTTTTTAGATCAGAGAAATTTTCAGCGTATTTCTCTAAATATAACTTCTTTTCTTTCGTTATTCTAAAATATGAATAAACGGGAAACAGAAGAAGCCCCCAGATCAGCTTTAATCAAAGCTCTGCAAAAAGAGCTTTCACATTGGCCAGGCTGAGTTTTGCACCTTCCTTGCAGTCTTCACATCCTTCATATTCCACAGAAATAAATCCGTCGTAATGAGCCTCCCGGATCACCTTTGCAATCCGCGGAAGATCCAGATCGCCGCATCCTGTAATGGCTCCGCGCAGATAACGACCGTGAGAACTTCTGAACCATCCCTGCGGCACAGCGACAAAGTCACGGATATAAAAGTCTTTGAAATGAATAAAAGAGGCAATCCCAATATTGTTCATGACGGCGGAGAGAGGATCCTCATCCACACATACAAAATTTCCAATATCCATGGTAGTCCGGAAATTATCCCGGTTGACAAGACGAACCAGGCGCTGTACCCGTTCACTTCCCTGGAAATGATATCCGTGATTTTCCAGACTGGTGGTAATGCCGAATTTTGCAGCATAGTCAGCGACTTCACGGCAGGGAGCCACAGCCGCCGTAAGATCCTTCTCAAACTGTTCCAGAGAATTCTTGTCCGGACCGCGGTAACAGACATCATGACGCATAAAACGTACGCCCAGCTATGCAGCGGTATCCACTTCGCCTTTTACCCGGGCCACTTCTGCAGCACGTTCCTCGTCGGACAGATCATGCCCGTCACTTCCGCCTGTAATAAAGTTGGCGGAAATGGTATAGCTTGAAAGAGCAATACCGCATTCAGATGCTGTCTTCTTAACCAGCTCAATATTTTCGTCCTTTTTCAAGTCAAACGTACCGCACGGCGGAACAACTTCCAAATGCTCTCCGCCATTTTCTGCCACCCAGCGGATTGCTCCGGGAAGATCGAAATCGCCAGCACGGAGTGCACGGCTGATACTGTAGGAACTCAAGCCAATTTTCATCCTAAAAATCCTTTTGTCTGTTAGATAGGTAAAGACGTCCGGTTCTGCATCCCCCGGACGTCCTTGCTGAAAAAACAATTTTTATCGAGTCTTCATGCCTGTTTGCTGCGTTTTCCGCGGCCAGAAGTAGCTGAAGATTTCTTCTTTCCTTTTTCTGCACAAGTTGTCTTGCAGCCACAAACAGCGCGGTTTTTCGGCACTGCCAATGCCTTGGTATCACTGGATTCATTAATGGCACAGCAAAGAGCTAAAGCAGAACGACCGATTTCCCAGGGCGCATCCGGAGTCTGCTCGCCATTGACACGTCTGACAAAAAGCGCATGAGAGTTTTCAGGTGCCGGGATATCTGCGCCTTTCACAAGAATTGTTTCCTTTTCCGGTTTGATTTTCGTAATTTCCAGACCATCCGCAGTTGTTTTCAGGACGCCGTTCTCCCCGTAGATTTCAAGAGCTCCACATCCGACCGGGAAAGTCCAGGAGAGCTGAAGAACGCCAGTTGCTCCATTTGCATAATCAAACAGCACATTCACATTATCCGGCACTTCGTGATCCCGGCAACGGTTTACTGCCTGAATTCCAGCCACAGGCCCCATATACCACTGGAGAGCATCCGCCATATGGACCGCGATATCCGTCACCAGACTTCCCTCATATTTTTTCTGGACGAACCAGGTAGCTCCTTTGGACCAGCCCACATCCGGACTGCATGTGGAAGCCCGGATACAACGTGCATGAATCAGTTTTCCAATAACGCCAGAGTCAATCCGTTTCTTAATTTCTGCATACAGCGGAATGAAGCGAAGACTCTGATTCACCTGCAGAATCAGGCCTTTCTTTTCTGCTAGATCAATCATTTCATCGGCATCTTCCACACGGGAAGCCATAGGTTTTTCAACCAGCACATGCTTTCCAGCCTTTAAAGCTGCAATGGTCTGCGGGTAATGGAAACAGTTCGGAGTAGCGATAATCACCGCATCGATCCGGCTTTTCAGCAGTTCCTGTTCGGACTTGCAGACGACTGCATTTTTCAGTTCCATTTCTTCAACGAAGCGTTCGCCTTTTCCCGGCTGAATATCGTAAACAGCCGTAATTTCAGCAACATCGCTGCTGATCCCTCTCATTTCGGGAACGTGATTACAACGGGCAATCTGCCCGCATCCGATAAGACCAATCCTGATTTTTGCCATGGGAAATATCCTGCTGGGAGCTTTTTTCTAACTGATTTTCTGTTCCCCTGCAGAAAAAACATGCTGCAGTCAGGAACCGGCCTGGATCCATTCTCCCGTTTTCAGATCCGGCAGAAACTTTTATTCCTGATAATTAAGAGACATCTATCAAAAAATGCAAATTGAAAAAAGGGAAATCCTCCATTTTTTTACGCTTTTCCAGACTTTTCCGGAATATTTGGCGGATAAATACTTTTTCAATGAATGGAAATCCATTTTGAAAGATTTTCTTTCTGCTGTTTCAAAACTCAAGCTTTTCCTGCAAACTTTTACCGGTATCCCAAAAGAATGCAGATCCATCTCGATTGATCTCAACTGATTCTGTATTAATCTGCATTTACTGTTTTCCGAATCAGTTTAGGTTGCGCAAGCAGTCGCTTTTTCTCTTAGCCAAATCCGGCATGGTAATTTTCCGAATCAGTTTAGGTTGCGCAAGCAGAAATGATTTTCTGAACGTTTTACCCGGATATTACCAAGGATGGACAATCTCTCCCGTTTTAGATCTCAAGCCCATCAGGAGAAGTTCTCTTCTTTTTTTCTCTTTTGACCTCTTCTCTGAATTCCAACATCTTCTGCATAATTCTCCCGGGATCAGTCAAAGGAAGTTCTTCCATTCAAAGCCACGGCAATCGTAGCCGGATCCGCATAGGATAAATCCGATCCTGCAGGAAGCCCCTGAGCAAGACGGGTTATTTTCAATGGGTCTTTCTTGTAGCGGTTTGCCAGATAAACAGCTGTTGCCTGACCTTCCACATCAGAACTGAGGGCTAAAATCAGTTCCCGGACAAGTCCGGATTTGATTTTCTCGTCCAGTTTTTCCAGATGAAGACATTCCACACCCTTCCCCTCCAGCGGTGCAATCCGTCCACCAAGCACGTGGTAAACGCCCCTGAAGACACCTCCGGATTCAATGGTTCTGATTTGAGACGCTTCCTCTACAACACAGACAACCCCTTTATCCCGCAAAGGAGAGGCACAGATTCTGCAAAGTCCCTGTTCCTCCTCTCCGGCCAGATTTCCGCACTCTCTGCAAAGGAGCACACGTTCATGCAAAGTCCGCAGATTTTCTGATAATGCCTGACGCTGTTCTTCATCCAGCTGATATAAAGCCATTGCCATTCTTTCAGCAGAACGTTTTCCAATTCCGGGCAATAAGCGGAGCATTTCCATCAATTCACTCAGTGCAGCCGGATATACAGGCTCATTCATAAACTATCCTTTTCCTGCATTCCCTGAACAAACTCAGGAAATACCATTGTTTTTACATAAAAAACCATAACCCAAAAATCATGACCGCACAATAGATTGAAACAGTCTTTCTGATATCTTTTTTCAAAATACACTTGCCGATCTTACAGCGGAATTCGTTTTTCAAGATTCTGATTCATCAGCCTCTCCCGGACTGAACTTCTGCAGGCACCATGATCCAATGCAAATTTCACAGTATCAATGATCTCCTGTTCCGGAGCATCCGGGATCATCTGCAAGGCTGTCAGAAGTTCTTCGGACAAAGAAACAGCCAAAGCCTCATCCAATCGATCTGCGGCCAATTGTTTCCGCAGGAATGCGACTGTTTCACGGCTCCAGTCAACAGATTTTTCCATATGCCCTTGACTTCTGTAACAAAAAGCAATCCGGTTTCGGATTTCTCCAACCTGTTCTGCAGGAGCATATTTCAGTTGAATTTGAGCATACAGCAATTCTTTCTCCGTCTGTTGCTGAAATGCGGCACGCTTGCAAAGTGCCTTGCTGATTTCATACTGAAATTTCCCTGAAAGACGCATAAAACTCATTTCCTGCACCCATTGCTCCAGTTCTGAATCAACGGTTCCGGGATCTGCGCAGAGTATCAAAGTCTTTCGGACAGCGGCCTCTGCTTTCTGTCGGAACGCTGAAAAAGGAGACTCCAGAATATCCTCGAAGCATTCAAGGGCATCTTTCCATTTTTCCTGCTCAGCAAAAGCCTTTCCCATATGGAGTTTTGCCTCTTCCTTGTAAAGAGTTGGCAGTTGTGGATTTTGAACAGCTTTCTGCGCTGTATGAATTATCATCTATGGATTTCCACCGAAAGAAGCGGAAAATTTCTGAAAGTCAGCAAAAGCGGTTCTGGGCTCAGGATCCTTTGTAAAATCCACATGCATCATGGATCGCAGAAGGGCCTAACCATACTTTCTTGCAGCATCCCCGTCGAAATCAATACATTGTTGAGCATAGGATATTTCCATTGTTGCTGCAAAAACCGTCGTCGGACATCCGGAAAAGTATTGAGCAAAGGGATATCCTCCATTTTCGACAGGATTGAGAAATTGAGTATATTGCAAATCCAGCGTTCTTTGAACAGCACATGGAGCTTCCAGATCCAGCCAGTGTATCCATTCCTGAATATTCTCATGGCTCGATGGCGTTCGATAACCGGCGAAATAACACTCTTCATGCAAACCACCTCGCACAAAAGGATCATGAAGATCAAGCATTATACAGAATTTCTTGTCCTGATTCAGCTTCATGACAGCCTGCACTTCCGGATAAATCGGATGTTCTGCACCATAGTCACGGTTGTGATCATAAGGACTGCGCCCCTTCCCCTGATCCCCCGACTCCACTCCGTCAAGATCCACAAACGGAACAGCATAAAGCGTATACTTTTCCCGGAAACTCTTTCCGGAAGGCGTATTGGAAAGCGCTTCTTCCAGAAAACCTTCCAGTGTATAACTGGCTGTAGCTTCACAGGCATGATGCCGCGCGGAAATGTATACATTCAACGGTCCGTTCCCTATAATCAGCAAAGGACAATCTGATCCTTTTCGGGTCTTTGTCAAAACGGCACGCTTCAAATCCGGATGATTTTCATATTTCCGCAGAAAAAACTCCAGATCCGCTTTCTGATACGGAAACCCCTGAGCAAATCGAATCGTTTCACCGGCCTTCTGGAAAGTCCAGCTGAAACTATCCCGATGCCCGTCCGGCTCATTAAAAAGGAAACGTGTCTGCTCCTTGCCCAGCCAGTGCCAAGTCCGGCCTCCGTCTGTACTGACAGCAGGCCCCTGTGCACTGATTTGCATCTGATCGACCGGGAATAGAAACTTTACAGTTCCCGCTTTCTTTGCTCTGGCTTCAAAGTTCCAGTAAAACCAGGGAGACGGGGTATCCCGCAGATCCGCTTCTATTTCTGCAACCCCCGGGACAAGCCTGCAAATCTTTACATTTCCTCCGGGGAAATCTGCAGAAAGGACAACAACCCCCTTGCCTGTGTTGCCCCCCTTCTCCACTTCCTCCGTTTCACCCACCAATGCCGGACTGTAGGAGGGTGGTAAAACTGTATTCATGGTATTCCAATCCCTTGATTTTCATTTGAACAGCATGACGGATAATATAATGTAGCAGCTTAGTGATGTCAATCTGGAAAATTGAACGCGTTTATGTCCCATTATTCACTTTATTCAACGACATTCAGCACTCATATGTACAGTACTTAATACTGCTGAAATTCATACAAACAAATATCTTTTTCTGAATGAGCTTTTCATCTCTTCCGGCCGCAGAAAATACCACCCCTTCCATTATTCGTAAAAAATCTCATTCCTCTGCGAAACAAAACACTCCTTCTGACATCCCTCACGATTTCCTGAATGGCTCTTTATTCATTACAACATAAAATACAGCAGTATCCAACCTTGCTTAAAGGACACGATGAAAAAACAGTTACAGGTTGAAAAACCAATTCAGTCCTTTGTGCAGACAGCCGATCTGGCAGGAAATATTTCCAGACCTTAAAAAAACTTATTTGATTGACAAAATCATTTCTTAAGAATTTCATTTACTTTCTTGACCTCCCATCGCAAAATCCTTGATTTTCCCAATCAGACATGTATGATAAAAACGAATGGAAATCCTAAGCGGTTGGTCATTCTGATCCAAAGATGGATAAAACAAGTCCTGAAAATATAAAAAAGATTTTTGATACAGTAAAAGGAATCCTCCCATGTTTCATTCTTTAGACGTTCCCTGTTTTGAAGAAGCGGAAATCGTCATTGCCGGCGGTGGTCCGGCTGGAATTGCAGCGGCTCTGGCAGCATCCAGACTTGGAAAAAAGACAATCCTATTGGAACAAAGCGGCTCCCTTGGCGGTATGGGGACCAATGCCCTTGTCCCCGCAGTCATTTACCAGAGTGACAGAGTCAACTGGCTTGTCGGGGATTTCTGCAGATCCATTGTGGATGAATGCTGTTATGAAATGGGTATTCCCCAGGTGGATCCATGCTGGCAGGAAGTCGATCCGGAAATCATGAAACGCATTTATGATGACCGAATTCTTCAAGCCGGAGTAAAACTTTTCTACATGGTTCGTGCTGTAGATGTCGTTGTACAGGATGGTAAAATTGAATCTCTTCTTGTTGCCACATCCACAGGTCTCCAGAAGATCAAAGGAAAAGTGTACATTGACGCAACAGGAGACGCCTCCATTGCTGCATTTGCAGGAGTCCCTTTTGAATACGGAAATGAACTGCATCAGACGATGAGTCCAACCCTTTGTCCTCAGTTTTCCAATATCGACATTCCCGCCTATCAGCAAAGCATCAAGGAAGGGAAAAACGACCGGGCTATCTGGATGGATCTTTTGAAACAGGGGAAAGCGCCTGTGCAGGAATACCATTTTGTTGGAGTCTGCACCTATGGGAATGGAACAGCTTGCGGTAATCTCGGCCATATTTATGAAACCGACTCACTGAATGAAAGCTCTCTAACTCATGCATATATTGAAGGCCGAAAACTTGCAAAAATCTATCACGATTTTTACCGGAAGTACGTCCCCGGTTTTGCGAAGTCCGATCTTGTGCACACGGCGTCCATGCTTGGTGTACGGGAATCCCGCCGTATCCGTGGCCAGTATGTACTCAACGGCAATGACTATCGGCGACAGGCATCCTTTGATGATGAAATCGGACGCTTCAGTTATTCTATTGACATTCATGCTTCAACCTCTGATCCTGAAGCCCAGAAAAATGTAGGCAAAGTTATTTAGCGAACCGTCTATAAACCCGGTGAAAGTTACGGCATTCCTTTCCGCTCTCTTATTCCTCTTGGCATCAGCAATCTTCTGGTTGCAGGACGCTGTGTCAGCTGTGACCGTGAAATTCAGTCGTCCCTGCGTGTTATTCCCGGCTGTTTTGTTACGGGCCAGGCCGCCGGGGCCGGAGCAGCGCTGGCCACAGCCGGGGATACAAGCCAAATCGATGTGGACAAACTGCGCCGCTGGCTGAAACATGAAATTCACGTTTATCTTCCCAATGTCCTGGATTGACTGAACTCATACCGTCCGCTTTTTTCTGACATCAGGGAATAAACGTTTTTTCAGCAAAGTTTTTTCCGACAATAGCAATATCATCTTCGGGAAAAGTCTTCTCTGAAAGAAGCCACTATAACCGCCTGCTTCTATATGGAGTTCGGCTGATGAACCTAACTTCAAGATAGAACAGGAGGTTCCTATTTGTAACTTGAATTTGAAGTTCTTTTCGACATACCGACTAAGCCGGTAGTTTTTTTGCGCTGAAGCAATATAAAAAAAGCGACCTGTCTTCGTTGTTTTTGAAAGACAGGCCGCCTCTTAATTTTTGATAACAGATTCAGAATCTCTTTTTTTCTTTCCCGGACAAGTTTTTCACGCAAGTCCATCCGGCAGTTTCATACCTCCCGTAGCATCCGAAAAGCGGCGGGCGGCTTCTATTTTAACCAGGTAAAGAGCTGTATTCACGGCGTCTGTCACAGCTTTTTCCACGGCTGCAGCGTCTCCGGACTCAATCAGAGACGGCTGTATTTTCATCCGTGTCACATTCATTTCTCCTGTAGCCCAAACCTCTACCTGACCATCTGCACTCTTTCCTGAGAGTTCCAGTGAAGCAAGTTCAGCTTTCACTTTTTTCATATTTTCCTGCATCGTCTGAGCATTCTTCATAAGATCTGCCAACTGGCCTAATTTCCCAAACATTCCTCAAGAATCCTTTCTGAGTGTGTTTTATTTTGTTGTTCCATCAAATTGCAGCAAAAAGGCAAGGTTAAACTGAAAATCAGTTTTTCCTTTCATTTTCGATTCTTCCTGTCCGAATCCTTTCTATACGGTTCGAGCAGTTTTTCAAGGCTCTCATCCGGAGAAGCTCCAAGATTCAATGCCCGTTCATAAGATTTCACCGCTGCCCTGTAGTCTTCATAATAACACTGAAGACGGGCAATGGCTAAATGCGGAACAGGACTCTCCGGATCCACATCCGAAGCCTGAAGATAATACCACAATGCATCATCGTAGCGCTTGTTCTTTTCGGCACTCTAAGCCTGCTCCATGAAAGATTTGAAAGCCTCCAGATCTACGGCGGCCGTTTCATTTGCGTTCTCCGGATCATCTTCAAGTGCCATGAACGATTCTTCCGGGATCGGGAAAGACTCATTTGCAGAGGCTTCCGCCTGTTTCTGTTCTGCCTCCGTCTCGAACTGGATCTAGGCTTCAGGATCTGTATTCATTGCCCGGTAATGGTTTCTGAGTTTGCGGTTTTCCTCCAATGCATGCTGGGCAGTATTTCTGGACTCGGCCACAATTCTGCGATAGCGTTCCATCTGAAGGGTTGCGCCTTCCAGATTTTTTCTGGTTAAATCTAATTCCTTCAGAAGTTTTTCATGATCGTCCATCAGTTCACTGATGGCTTCATCCTTTTCCTTCACTCTTTCCTGAATGACGGGCTCATAGCCTCGGACGTATTTTTCAAGTTCTGCTTCCAGACGACGGATTTTATTCTGGGATTCGGCCAAATCTTTTCTCAGCTGATCTGCCTGTGTTGCGGCGTGAGCGCCTGCACTGCTGCTGCTTGACAAATCATCTTTCAGACGTTGCATTTCCAGTTCAAGCTCAGAACGCATCTTTTCGGATTCGGACAGTTTCGCCTGAACTTCCCGAATCTTGGAATCATCTGCTGCTTCAATCTTTGCTTTTTCCTATTCTGCCTGAGCATTCAACAGAGACTTCTTTAACTTTTGAATTTCTTCATCTGCCACATTTTTATCCTAAAGAGTCTGGGAAAGCATCTGTTCCAGTTCACCATTATGCTTCTTCAGGGTAATATTTTCATTTTCAATATTCTGTAATTTTTTATCCAGTTCATTCTTCATCGGTTCAGCAACAGGCGCCTGTTTTGAAATTTTCTCCCTCAGCAAAGCGATTTCCTGTTCTTTTTCTTTCAGATTTTTTTCTGCACTCTCACAGCGTACCTTCCATTCGGCAATTTCTTTTGAATTTTCCGAATGAACTGCGGCTGTCGTGGAAACCGAGGATGCAGCAACACCTGCAGCGGCAGATGCGGCCAGTTCTTTTTTCAGACGGCCATTTTCAGATTCCAGGTTCTGCCGATTCTTTTCCGATTCCCCGAGACGAGCTTCCAAATCTTTACAGGCCATCTTCAGCTCTTCAAGAGCGCGATCTCTTTCTGCTTCTTCAGCAGATTCTTTCTCCGCAGCAGCCTGAATCTGGGATTGCCGGCTTTGAAGATCCTTCAGAACGGCCTCTTTCTTTTCCAGTTCTGCAGATAAAGTTTCAAGGGTCCGCTGAAAAGATTGATTCTGACTATCCAGAGTCTCTGCATACGCCTGAAGCTGTTTTTCTTTCTCTGCGGATGCCTGCAGTTCACGTTCTGCATTCTGCATACTGGACTCCAGAGAAAGGTTCTTCTCTTTTACAGCGGCCAGTTCCTGAAGAGAAAGTTTCTGTTCTTCAAGCTGTTTCTTCAGGGAATCTGCCAATGCAGCATCCTGAGTCCGGGCATTCTGAAGCTCGACAAGTTCCTTTCCCTTCTGTGCAAGCTGCTCCTGCAGAGAATTTTTTTCTGCTTCGGCAGCTTTCAGACTGGCCAGAGTCTATACGCCAGCTTCCACTTCTGCATTGAGCTGCTGAATTTGAGCCCGATCCGATTCGGAAGTCTGTTTCAGCAGAGCATTCTCCTCTTCCAGAAGCTGAATTTTTTTTGCGGCTTCGTTCTATTTCGATGCTGCCGATTCGAACTTGGTCTGTACATCCCGGAGTTCTGAAAGAGTCTTTTGTACCTGGGACAAATCTGCCGAGACAGCTTGTTTTTCCTGTGCAAGAGAATCGTTCTGTTTCTGCAGGGACTCCTTTTCTGCGACAGTATCAGAAAGCTTCTTCTGGACAGTCTGCAACTGTTCACGGCATTCCTCCAGATCCTGCTTTACACGGCTGATTTCCTCCGGATTCATTTTTGAAACTGCCTTCAAATCCTGATACTGCACTAAAAGCACCTGGTACTTCTTTTCTGCTTCAGACTTTTCTTCCATCAGACGGCCGACCTGCGCAGCGGAGAGCTGTGCGCGCTCCAAATCCGCAGATAAATCTGCCACTTTCTTTTCTGCAGCATCCAAGCGCATCTGCAGGCGTCTGGTCTCCGCCCGATACTGGAGTTCATCGGTATCTGAAGAGGAAGACTCATGCTGAACGGAACGGTTTTTCACAGGAAGCTGTTCTTTGTCATTTCCGGATGTCTCAAGATCCTTCTGGTCATGACGGGCTTTCAGAGCAAGAAAATTTTCGATATTCCGGATCTTGCGCTCTGCCAGGGCTATCCGGTAATTCATTGCACTTTTATTCCAGTTCGGATTGGCCTTCTTGATTTTTGTAAATTTATCTAAAGATATCCGGAAACAGCTCAGAGCCGTATCGTAATCCCGCTTCTGGACAGCCATTTCTCCTTCTTCGTAATCGTCGAAAGCTGAACGCCATAAATTCCAGTCTTCTTCAGTAAGCTCCTTCTGCATTGCAGCGGGCACAGACTGGGCTGAAACATCCGCTGTGGACATGACTCCGACAGCCTGAACTGCAACCAGGCACTATGCCGTCAACACAGTTAAAAGGCTTCTTTTCATGGATTGAATCTCCTTATCATCTCATTGACTTTTTCTGCTGGAAAAGATGTCTCTTCCTGAGAGAAGCTGTCCTGTGAATCTGTACAGAATTCACGGAAGGCATGAATCAGGGAACCCGGAACTCGTGCAATTCCGCAAAAAGAGCCGTTTTCCCTGTATTCTCCAGATAAAATACGTCCTTTCCGATGAAGAAGCGCCACAAGTTCCGCACGATCCGGAGGAATCTCCAGATTTAAAATGCCAGCATCTCCGCTGATTTGACAGCTTAAACGCTCCTTCAGTTCATCCAGTCCCTCCCCCGTTGCCGCAGAAAGGAACACCGCCGATGGAGCCAGAGCCCTCATCCGCTATAATACAACCGGATCTTTCTGTAAATCCGTCTTATTCATCACAGCAATCACAGGCTTTTTGTCCGCATGAAGCTCGCTCAGGACCGACAGTGTTGTCGTCCATTGCGACTCAGCCTGAGGATTCGACACATCCAGCACCAGAACAATAAAATCTGCCAGAGCCGCTTCCTCCAAAGTCGATTTGAAAGCCTCCACAAGCGCATGCGGAAGCTTCCGTACAAATCCCACGGTATCCGTTAAAAGCAGTTCCTGATGGTCCGGAAGCACACAGCGTCTCGTAGAAGGATCCAGCGTTGCAAATAAACGGTCTTCAGCAAGTACACCTGCTCCGGTCAAAGCATTGAGCAATGTGGATTTTCCTGCGTTGGTATATCCCACAATTGCTGCTGTCGGGATTTCACTGCGCTGACGGCTTTTCCGTTGCGTATCACGCTGTTTCCGGACTTCTGCAAGTTCCCCTTCCATTTCCCGGATCCGGCGCTTCAGATAGCGGCGGTCATACTCAATCTGCTTTTCTCCATCGCCCCGAGCGCCTGTTCCGCCACCCCGCTGACGGGACAAATGCGACCAGGCTCCTGTCAGTCTCGGCAGAAAATAACGAAATCTGGCCAGCTCCACCTGAAGAACAGCTTCTCGAGTCCAGGCACGTTTTGCAAAAATATCAAGAATCACTTCCTGGCGGTCAATGACTTTCCGATGACATATTCTTTCCAGATTTCTCTGCTGAGACGGGCCGAGCGATGTATCAAAAATAATCACAGAGGCCCCTTTTTCTTCTGCGGCGCGGCTGATTTCTTCAGCCTTCCCTGTCCCGACAAAAAATTTTGAATTGTACTGCCGTACAGGTACTATCATTTCACCGACAACAGGCACCTCCAGAGAATCAACCAGTTCCCGAAGTTCCAGCAGATACTCCTGCACCTGCGCTGCAGTCTCATGCGGTTCAACGGTACCAATCAGGAATGCACTGTCTTCCTGTTTCCGGTACAAAGTTTCCGTATCAATCATTTCCACTGACATGGCATAAGTCTCTTCTGTTTCTTCCGGCCCTGCGGCAGATACTCCCGTTTTCAGGCACGGTTAAATTCCAGCTTTCCCGAATGCAAAAATCCTGCAGAGACTAGTCTTCCAAAAGGGATTCTCTTTCTTTCATAAAGTCTGCAGTAAACCTATACAGTCTTCTGTACGTTTCCTATACTCATCCCAC
The DNA here is from genome assembly GCA_949290385.1 of uncultured bacterium. Taxonomy (GTDB): domain Bacteria; phylum Verrucomicrobiota; class Lentisphaeria; order Victivallales; family UBA1829; genus CASERY01. The sequence goes on from CASERY010000126.1 coordinate 22,973, forward strand.
ATCATGAAATCCGATCAGGAAACCGGTCAGACCATGATTCTGCACGTTCTACTCTATTAGGTTCATCCCATCACGTTGAACTGCCGGAGCAGTAAACCCATACACTATTCTGCTCCTGCATCCAGCTCAAAGCGTGGAATCAAAGTACAGTTTTCTGTAACGAATAAAGTAACTCAGGCCGCTGGCCACTGTAACCAGCGCCACCAGGATCAGCAGGATATACCATGCTGCATACATCCAGCTGCCCTTATCCAGCACATTAAAGCCAAAAAGATGCAGCCATGATGCACCACCAATGAAAAGAGCCAGCATTTGGAGAACTGTCTTTATTTTTCCAAATTTATCCGCCGCAATCACAATGCCTTTGGCAGATGCCAGAGTCCGTAGACCCGTTACCATGAATTCCCTGGCCAGCATCACAATTAAGATCCAGGCCGGAACAAGACGATAGTCAACCATCATTATATAGGTAGCCAGAAGAAAAATCTTATCAGCCAGCGGGTCAATCAGGCGTCCGAAATCACTTTCCACATGATATTTCCGGGCAAGATGTCCATCCAGGAAATCCGTAAGTCCCGCAATAATCGCCAGAATATATGCAATCACATGGCAGACATAAGCAAATTTTGCATTGACAATAATACAATTTGGATTCGGATCCGGTCCGCCGTCAAAATTGGCAAGAACCACAAAAAGAAAAATCAGAATAATCCGGCTTACCGTAATACGATTCGGAATCTTTTTCATTGATTCATGTTGAATACCCATAGTGACACAGCTCTTTCTTTTCAATTCAATCAATTCAATCTGACCATTTACTTCTTACCTGCTTTTCCCGCCATCTGCTGATAATCCTGAATATTGTATACCGTTTCAAAACATCGCATGGCTAAAGATTTTCTGTTTCTCCCAGCTCCTTTTTTCCGTTCATTTCCCGCTCCGAGCTCTCTCCCTCTTCCCGGATATACTGGGGAAGCCGTATGAACTGTCTATTTTGAGAGTTTTTCTTTCTCTCCTCTTGTCCTTCTTCCTGCAATATGCTTATCACAATCCGGCAAAACAAAATTTTTCTTTTTTACAGACGGGGCCATCTCCACCTTCACAGATCATTGTTCTCAGAGCGTCTTTTCCTGAAATCACGAAACTGCCAGCTTCCATCTTGATTTCCCCATCAAATCTCATCATGCCCTGGGATCTGTTTCTTCAGACACATAGACTCCCTTCAGTTCATATTCTCCGGCAGACTCTATTTTCACCTGGATAAAATCTCCTGCATGGCATCCTTTCCTGATTCCTGAAATAAAAACAGTGTTATCTATTTCAGGCGCATCCAAAAACGTTCTGCCTACAGCTTTTCCCCGGGACGGCTCTTCATCCAGAATTACCTCCACCGTTTTCCCAATCAACGCCTGATTTGCTTCGAGGGAAATCTTCTGTTGAATCCCCATGATTTCCGCACAGCGCGCCTCTGCAATTTTTTCCGGCACCTGACCTGGCATTTCTGCGGCGGCAGTTCCTTTTTCCGGAGAAAAAGCAAAAACCCCTAACCGGGTAAAGCCTGTACTGCGGACAAAATCACACAGTTTTTTAAAATCCTCTTCCGTCTCTCCGGGGAATCCAGTCATAAATGTAGTCCGGATCGAAAAGTGCATATCCTGCTGAAGTTTTCGGACCAGTTCTCTTGTATCTTTCTCTGAAATTCTGCGGTGCATGGCTTGAAGCACAGGCTCTGAAATATGCTGAAGCGGCATTTCAATACACCGTATCAGACGGCGGCAGCTCTTCATGACATTCAGCAATGCCTCATCCACACTTGCCGGATGCAGGTACATCAGGCGAATCAGGAAATCTCCCTCCAGGAGATCCAGACGTTTCAACAGTTCTCCCAGCTGCGGCATACCGTGATTCCGTTCCCTGCCGAAAGCCGAGGTATCCTGCGCAATCACGATAAGCTCCCGGACACCCGATGCGATTAGATTTTCCGCTTCCCGAACAACTGAATCAACCGTGCGGCTACGCAACGATCCTCGAATCATAGGGATCATGCAGTAAGTACAGCAGTTGTCACATCCATCTGCAATTTTCAAATAGGCGTAATGATGCGGTGTCAGCTGCAGGCGGGCACTTTGATCACTGTAGAGGTATTTCTTTGCACTGACCCCGAAACAGGTCTCTCCGATTTGATCCCCATTCCAGACACTCTTTGCCACCATGCCGATTTTTTCAATGGAATCAATATTCACCCAGGCATCCACCAGCGGATGAGCATCATGAAAAATGAAATTCTTATCCCATTCAATCAGGCATCCGGCCACAATGATTTTCCGTACATCCGGACGAGCTTTTTTCCAATTTTCAGCATACTGAATTTCTTTTTCCGCCTCCTGCCGGGCAGCCTCCAGGAATGCACATGTATTGATAAAAATCATGTCAGCTTCAGAATCATCGGGTGTCAGGCCGAAACCAGCCTGAAGCAAAGAAGCCGCTGCCACTTCCGTATCCACGAAGTTTTTGGCGCAGCCCAGACTGACAATGCGAAGCAAGGGCATTTTTTCATGAAAAAGACCTTCATTTTCTTTTTTATTTTTTGATTTTTTTGCGCTCAAAATATTCTCTCCTTGGAATTTCTGGACAATACCTTTTTATAATTTAACATGTCTGATATACTTTCGCAATTTTTTTTTATAAAAAATCAGCATGAATTTTCATGGATCCTCCGGTACACTCCCAGCACATAAAAACAGAAAAATACTGGAGCTTCTTTCCACGACGCCCATTAGGCAAGTTTCTGTGTTTCCAGGCTGCTTCATGATTTGTCTCTGAAGGCACCAGGATGACTTCTTTTTTTAAAAAAAGAGGACAACAAGACGCCTCTGTACAGAAGACAGCAGGTTAATTCTCTCCGGTATCAACAGATTATTGAAATATTCATTCTCTAGTATAACTCATTCAGCTTTTTTTGATTTTCCTCCGATATCAGCTTATTGTTGCAATATTCATCCCACATAAAACTGGCTTGGAGATCGGGGACATTCCGCCTTCTGTATCAGTTTATTGGAACATCTATACCCTTTTTATCTCCCAGCCATCTGCATAAACTGGACCATTTTGGAAAACGGTCTTGCCCGCTGCCTTAAGCGGGACCCATTGTTATCTGCTTGATCATCTTGTTCATCGTTAGTTTTTTCTGCAACCTTTCAGACATCCACTGTTATCCATTCCAAGACTGAAGCATTCTCTCTGGTTTCAGAATATCATTATTATTTTCCGGCTGTCTCTCTCATAAATACACTATTTGTCACAGCCAGACCTGTGACAAATGGCATTCGGATGTGTCAAAATGACACTAAATACAGAATATTTTTTTGAATTTCCTCTGGAATATTTCATTCTCATGCAGTACCTTATAGCTCTTGCAAAAAATCCGGCACAGAAACTGCTTGTGAATAAAAGCAAAAAACGGATTTAAAGTAAAAAACATGTGAAGAAAGGACTTTTTGACCATGCCGACTTACGAATATGTCTGTCAGGAATGCGGATACGATTTCGATCAGTTTCAGAATATGAAGGATGACCCTCTGAAAGTTTGTCCGAAATGTAAAAAGGAAGCCCTCAAGCGCAAGATCGGCGCCGGGTCCGGCATTATTTTCAAAGGGACCGGCTTTTACTGCACTGACTACAAAGGGAAAAATGCCAGTCTTCAGCCGCATCAGACGGTCCATAAATAAGCACGGATCTCCCGGAAGCGATGCAGCTCGGGGTGTAAGTTTTTGTCATTTTGTCTTCTGAAATCTGAAACAAGAAAGCCGGCAGTTCATTCGAACAGTCTTTTCCTTTTCTGAAAGGAGTTTTGAATTATGGCAAACAGTGAAAATCTTCAGTTCAAAGCGGAAATTCAGCAGCTTCTCAGCCTGATGATCCATTCCATTTACTCCAACAAGGATATCTTCCTGCGCGAACTCATTGCCAATGCAGCAGACGCCATTGACAAAGCGCGCTTCCTTTCACTCACCAACCCGGATCTTGTCAGAGACTGGGAAATACGTATCAGTTCCGATCCTGCAGCCAAGACTCTCACCGTTGCAGACAACGGCGTTGGAATGGACCGGGATGAACTTGTCCAGAATCTGGGCACCATTGCCCATTCAGGCACAAAAGCCTTTATGGAAGCCGTTCGGAAAGCTAAGGAAGCGGACAACAAGGGAACAGATACACTGGATCTTATCGGCCAGTTCGGTGTAGGCTTCTATTCCGCTTTCATGGCTGCTGATAAAGTGGTTGTTGAAACCCGTAAAGCCGGTGCAGACAAAGCCTACCGCTGGGAATCCGACGGAAAAGAATCTTTCACCATTACAGAGTGCGACCTCTCCGAAATCGGTACCCGGGTAACTCTCTTTGTTAAAGATGAATACACGGAATATCTGGATTACTGGAAAATATCTTCCATTGTGAAGAAATATTCGGATTTCATTGAGTATCCTATCCGCATGAAGCATACGGTCAAGGACAAGGACGGAAAAGATATCGAAGAAGACTCCACTATGAATTCCATGAAAGCCATCTGGCTTCGTCCGGAGTCGGAAGTCACAGAAGAGGAGTTCAATCACTTCTATACCTATCTGACACAGGATTACGGAAAGCCCACGAAACGCATCAGTTTCAATGCTGAAGGTGCAAGTGAATTCAAGAGTCTGCTGTTTCTTGCAGCACACATGCCGTTCAACTTCCAGTTCGGTATGAAAAACAAAAAGAATCTGCATCTGTATGTGAAACGCGTGTTCATCACCGATGACTGTCCCGGCCTTCTCCCGGAATATATGGGCTTCGTTTCCGGCGTTGTAGACTCCAGCGATCTCCCGCTGAACATCTCCCGAGAGATGCTTCAGGACAATCCCCAGATTGCACGTATCTGCAAGAGTCTGACAAAGAGAGTTCTTTCCGAACTTGCCAAAATGCTGGCCAATGAGCGCAGCGCCTATGAAACTTTCTATAAGGAATTCGGCCGCATGATCAAGGAAGGTGTTCACATGGATTATTCCAACCGTGAAAAACTTCAGGATCTGCTGCTCTTTGAAAGCATGAACCATCCAGGCAAGCTCATTACGCTGAAAGAATATTCTGATGCCATGCCCGCAACCCAGAAGGAAATCTATTATCTTTCCGGAGACACGCGTGAAGCACTGGAAAATTCTCCTCAGCTTGAAATGCTCAAGAAACAGAATTTTGACGTCCTTTTCCTCCTGGATCCGGTGGACGAATTTGTACTCAGCGATATTGGCAAATATGCAGACAGAGAAATCAAATCCGTTGCCTCCGGCGAAGTCAAATTTGATGAAAGTATTCAGAAGGACTTGGAAGAAAAAGCCAAAAAAGCCGCAGAAGACAACAAATCCCTGGTGGATTTCCTGAAAAAAGCGTTGGAAAACAAAGTCAAAGACGTACGCTTCTCCTCCCGCCTTACAGAAAGCCCCTGCTGTCTTGTTTCGGACAAATTCGATCCATCCGTTAATATGCAGAAGATCTTGAAGGCTATGGACAAAAACGCGCCGGACTACAAACGCATTCTCGAACTCAATGCGGATAATCCATTGATTCAGGCCATGAAGACTCTTCATGACAAAAATCCAGAGGATCCTAAACTTTCTGAGTATGCTGAACTTCTTTATGATCAGGCAATTATCAGTGAAGGCGGTCTTGTTTCCGATCCGGTTGTCTTTGCTAAACGGACCATTGAACTCATGACGAATTCAATCCAGAAGGACATTGGAGCTTAATCATGCCTGTTTCCACCACCTATTACGATCTGCTCGAAATTTCAGCGGATGCCGATGACTTAACCATAAAAAAGGCTTACCGCACGCTGGCGATCAAGTATCATCCGGATAAAAATCCGGGTAATAAACAGGCCGAAGAAAAGTTTAAACAGATTACTCAGGCCTATGAAATCCTCAGCGATCATGAAAAGCGCAGACTTTACGACCAGTATGGTGAAGAGGCATTCTCCGGCTCCGGCAATGTCCGGGGCGGAGGCTTCAGTGGCACCTCCAATCCGTTTGACATTTTCAACGAGTTCTTTGGAGGTGGATCCGGCGGAGGCTTTGAATCCTTCTTCGGAGGCAGTTCCAGAAGAAACAATGCAAATGCTCCAGTAGACGGGGCTGATTTGAAATATAATCTGGAAATAACCTTTGAAGAAGCCGTTAAAGGTGTAACAAAGAAAATCGAGTTCTACCGCATGGCAGTCTGCGACAGTTGCAGCGGTACAGGGTGCGAAAAAGATTCCAAAAGAATCCGGTGCCGTCAGTGTGGCGGTACCGGTCAGGTTGGAAGGTCTTAGGGATTTTTCACTGTCATGCAGGAATGTCCAGCCTGTCATGGATCCGGACAGGTTCCTGAAAAGGCCTGTAAAAAATGTTCCGGAGCTGGTCAGATCCGCATAAAACGCACGGTGGATGTCCATATTCCTCCTGGAGTTGATACTGGTACACGCATGCGTGTTTCTGGTGAAGGTGAACCTGGACTTCGTGGAGGAGTCAATGGAGATCTGTATGTCGTAACACACGTCAAAGAGCATGAGTTCTTTCAACGGGATGGCGATGACATCTATTGTGAAGTCCCCATTACATTCACAACAGCTGCATTGGGCGGGGAAATCGATATTCCTACAATCAACGGCCCTATTAAGTTCAAAGTCCCTGCCGGCACTCAGAATGGCGATATGCAGATGATTCCCGGCAAAGGAATGCCTTCTCTCAGACGGCGCGGAACATTCGGAAATCATCATATAAAGTTTTTTATTGAAGTCCCGAAACGTCTGACTGAAGAACAGAAGAGTCTTCTTTCCAAATATGCTGCCACTTTTACAAATGGAAAAACAAAAGGCGTACATCCCATTCGTGAAAACTTCTTTAAAAAAATTATGGAAAAACTTTCCTGTTTTCTGGAAGCATTTATTCTATAATGGCATTATCTAACTCAGGCAAGAACCTTATTCCTGCCTGGAATAATACATATTGACATTTGAAAGAATCAGGAAATAAAAGTTCTGTTGTTTAATTGCGGATTCTCTTTTTTTCTAAAAAGAAGAGAATCCGCTTTTTCTTTTAGAAAAAAAATCAGGATGGAGAATCAGAATAGTATTATAAATTTGGACTTCTGTAAAAAACTGCATATACAATGCCCGGCATTATCAAAAATAAATTTGTTTCTCTTCATTGTATTGCAATGACAAAAAACCCTGCGGAAATACTCTTCCGCAGGGTTCAGAATGAGAAAACTATTTTAATAATCCATAGATGAATGTCTATTAAATCAGATTGCCATCCTCATCCACTTCGTCTAAATCACATTCGCTATCACACACGTTGTCTGTGATGTGAGAGTCATTTCCAACACATTTAACAATCTAGACTCTCTTGTTCATCAGCTCATCTCTGGCAATAACATTGTAGGAGGTAACGGAACCATCTGCCAGCAGGACGTTTGCCACACCCTGTCCGGACTCGCCATCGCCGATATAGCCGAGGATATTATAACCACCGCCGGCAAAGTCATTAGTCGGAGGATTGCCGCCATGGCGGGATGCCGTATGAAGATAATGATAGGCTTTCCCCATATTGCAGCCATCGCCTTCGCCAAGAAGAGCTCCCTGAGGATAACGATCATAATTGGTTCCGGATTCACCAAACATATGCAAATTGGCAGAGTAAGTATTTCCATAACAGCTCATGGATGCAGCGCCGAAGTCAGCAGTAGGAGTAGCACGAATCAGCGGGCATACCAGTACACCATAATCTTTATACTTTTCAGGCTGAGCGAAATTGTATGCGTAGTCCCCAGGCAGATATCCATAAGCCTTCAGAATATTCAGGGAAACAACGCAGGATGCCCCTCCTTCCAGGTAGTCGGAAGTTCCAGGTTTCTCATCATCAAACATGTAGTACCGCGGAAGCAGGGTTTCATTGTCAACACCATAGGACATGACCGCAAGCCCGACTTGTTTAAACTGAGAAGTACAGACAGCCTGTCTGGCTTTTGCTCTGGCTGAACCCAATGCAGGGAGCAGCATTCCAGCAAGAATCGCAATAATTGCAATTACGACCAGAAGCTCAATCAATGTAAAATTCTTCGTAAAAAATTCTCATTTTTCTTTGTTTTTATCAAAGGATGGCAATAAGGTATTTTCAAACCCCCTCCCTCATTTAAAAATCCTTACTGTTAAACGGATGTTCATCATCCTTCAAAAGCAATTATGATAAAACTTTTGAAAAAAAGTCAATACCTTTTTCGCAAGTTTCCTTAAAAAAATCAAATAAAATATCACATCTTAATTTTCCAGCTATTTATCCCATTAATTTCAAATAGATTATACCTAACAGTATTTTAACATTAACTATATAAAATAATA